>NZ_DBNHDN010000031.1:0-186031 GCF_057139185.1 Rudaea sp.
TTTTTTCCACAAGCCATCGAGCTCGGCCAGCAACTGCGGCCCGGGGACACCGGCGGCCTGTTCGCGCGCCATCACCATCATGTCGACCGCCGGCAGCCGGTGGCGTACGCGCCGGAACGACTCGCGCAACAACCGCTTGATCCGGTTGCGCTCGACCGCCCGCTTGGATACGCGCTTGGAAATCGCTAGGCCAAGCCGGGCGTGGCCAAGGTTGTTGTCGCGATAGCGCATATGAAAACAGCGGCCGCCTGCGCGTCCGCTGCTGGTCCGCAAGGCGGCGAAGTCACCCGGCCGACGTAACCGCGCTTCGCGCGGCAGCCCGGCGCTGGACATGACGCTCGCCCTGGTTACGGGATCAGACGCTTGCGGCCCTTGGCGCGACGCGCATTGAGTACGGCGCGACCGCCGCGCGTTTTCATGCGCGCACGAAAGCCGTGGGTGCGGGCGTGCTTGAGGTTGCCGGGCTGGAACGTACGCTTGGTGGCCATGGCGCTGTCGAAACTTCAGGGACAAAGAAGCGGAATTCTAACCTTCGGATTCCTTGTAGGTCAAGCCGCCCGTGCTTGGCGCGGTACGACGTGGCGGCGTAGACTGCCGGGCCGCCCGGGCGAGAATCGCCCTGACGCCATCCCTGGAAATTCTCTGAGCATGACTGATCTGTGGCGCCGCTGCCTGGAACGCCTTGAGGGCGAATTCAGCGTAGAAGACCTGCACACTTGGCTTGCGCCGCTGCAGGCGACCGAGGACGCCGACGGCCTGCGCGTGCTCGCGCCGAACGCCTACACGCTCGATGTGGTGCGCGAGCGCTTCCAGTCGCGCATCGAAGCGGTGCTGCAATATCTGAGCGGCGCACCGGTCGCGCTGCGCATGGACGTCGGCACGTTGAGCCGGGCGGCGGCGAGTCCGCGCAAGCCCGGACACAACGGCTCGTCCGCCCGCACCGGCAGGGGCGCAAGCGAAGGCGATTCGTTCGAATCCAATCTCGATCCGCACTACACCTTCGACCTGTTCGTTGAAGGCAAGTCGAACCAGCTCGGCAAGGCCGCGGCAATGCAGGTCGCGAACAACCCGGGCCGGGCCTACAACCCGCTGCTGCTCTACGGCGGCACCGGTCTCGGCAAGACCCATTTGATGCATGCTGCCGGCAATTTAATGCGCACGCTCAATCCGGCGACCAAGGTCATGTACCTGCGCTCGGAGCAGTTCGTCAGCGAGATGATCCAGGCGTTGCGCACGAAGAGCATGGACGACTTCAAGCGCCGGTTCCGCGCAGTCGACGCGCTGTTGATCGACGACATCCAGTTCTTCGCCGGCAAGGACACGACCCAGGAGGAGTTCTTCCATACTTTCAACGCATTGGTCGAGAGCAAGCAGCAGTTGATCATGACTTGCGACCGTTATCCGAAGGAGGTCGACAACCTCGAACCGCGCCTGAAGTCGCGCCTGGGCTGGGGCCTGAGCGTCGCGATCGAACCACCGGATTTCGAGACACGTGCGGCAATCGTGCTGGCCAAGGCGCAGACGAAGGGCGTCGAACTGCCGATCGAAGTCGCCCAATTGATGGCCAAGCGCATGCGTTCCAACGTGCGCGACCTCGAAGGCGCACTCAACACACTGGTCGCGCGTGCGAACTTTCTCGGCGCTGCGATCAGCATCGAATTCGCGCTGGAGACCTTGCGCGACCTGCTCACCGTACACGCGCAGGCGGTCACGATCTCGAACATCCAGAAGACCGTCGCCGACTACTACCAGTTGCGCCTGTCAGACCTGCTCTCGATGAACCGCAGCCGCTCGCTGGCGCGCCCGCGTCAGCTCGCGATGGCTCTGGCCAAGGAGCTTACCGAGCACAGCCTGCCCGAGATCGGGCGCGCGTTCGGCGGGCGCGATCACACCACCGTGATGCACGCTTGCCGCACGATCCGCGACCTGCGTGCGACCGACGGCAAATTGCGGCAAGATTGGGAAAAACTGCTTCGTGTGCTGACGGAATAGGATATCCTGTGGATAGTTTGTGCCGCACTTTTGGCGCCGCACTTATCCACAGAAAAACAACAACGGGAGCGGACAGATATCCCGGCGTTCAAATTCTCGCAGAGAGTTGATTTTTCTAGTTTTTATGAGCATTTTTGCGATATGCACAGGCTCTACCGCTACTAGTTTTTCAAGTTTTACAAACAGCCCAGCAGCAGCGACTCCGAAGGACTGACGACTTATGCGGTTTTCCATTCAACGCGAAGTGCTACTCAAGCCCCTGCAACAAGTCGTCGGTGTAGTCGAGCGACGGCAAACCCTGCCCGTCCTCGCCAATCTCCTGGTCGTGGCAACGGCCCAGCAGGTGAGCTTCACCGGCACGGATCTCGAAGTTGAAATGGCGGCGACCACACAAGCCGACCAGATTGAAGCGGGCGAGATCACAATCCCGGCCCGAAAGCTGTTCGATATCTGCCGCGCATTGCCCGATGGCAGCAAGATCGAATTCAAGCTCAATGGCGATCGCGTGGAGGTCAAATCCGGACGCAGCCGGTTTACGCTGGCGACCTTGCCGGCGAGCGAATTCCCGGTGATCGAGAATATCGATCTGGTCGAGCGCGTAAGCCTGCCGGAAGCTACGCTCAAGGGTCTGATGGATCGCACCGCATTCGCGATGGCGCAGCAGGACGTACGCTATTACCTTAACGGGTTGCTGCTCGATCTGCGCGAGCATGCGTTGCGCAGCGTAGCCACCGACGGGCACCGTCTCGCCGTCGTCGAGACAAATCTCGAAGCAGGCGGCGTCGCCGCCCAGCGCCAGATCCTGATTCCGCGCAAAGGTGTGCTCGAGCTGCAAGGATTGTTTGAAGTTGGCGATGGCACGGTCGAGCTCGAGTTCGGTCGTGCCCATCTGCGCGTCAAGCGTGGCGACGTTACCTTCACTTCCAAGCTTATCGATGGACGTTTCCCGGACTACGAGGCCGTGGTGCCGATCGGAGCCGACAAGGAGGTGCGTGTCGGTCGCGAAGCGCTGCGCGGCGCGCTGCAGCGTGCGGCCATCCTGTCGAATGAAAAGTATCGCGGGGTCAAGCTGGAAGTCAGCCCGAACAAGCTGCGCATCATTGCCCACAACCCGGAGCAGGAAGAGGCGATCGAGGAAATCGAGGCCCGCACCAGCGTTGCCGAACTCGGTGTTGGCTTCAACGTCAACTACCTGCTCGATGCGCTGAATGCGCTGGGCGGCGAGGAGGTGTTGATGTGCCTGCGCGACGGCAATTCGAGTTGCCTGCTGCGTGCACCCGAGAGCGAGCAGGCGCGTCACGTCATCATGCCACTTCGCCTCTAATTTCGTTTGTTGCGGGATTTGTGCATCTACCAGCGCGCGGCAGAGATGCCGCGCGTTTGTTTTCCGCCTCGACGCGATCGTGCCGTGGATGATTCAACCCCATGCACCTGACTGAACTGCGCATCCAGAATTTGCGGAACATCGAGGCGGAGCAGCTCGATCTCGCCCCCGGACTCAATCTTTTCCTCGGTGCAAACGGGGCGGGCAAAACCAGCATTCTCGAAGCGGCGTACCTGCTCTCCCACGGCGGCAGTTTCCGCACCCATCAATCCGAGCATCTGCAACGGCGCGGCGTCGAGCCGTTGGCGCTGTTTGCGCAGGTTCGAACGGATTCACTGACACGGCGGCTAGGCTTGCTGCGCCAGGACGGACGCTGGACAGCGAAGCTCGATGGTGACGGCTCGGCGAAGCTCACCGACCTGTTCGCCGCCTGCGCCGTGGTCTGTTTCGAGCCCGGTAGTCACGCGCTGATCTCGGGCTCCGCGGATGGCCGACGCGGCTTCCTCGACTGGGGCGTGTTCCACGTGGAACAGGATTTCGCTGCGCGCATGCGCCGCTATCGCCGCGCACTGCGTCAACGCAACGCCTTGCTCAAGCAAGCGGCTGGCGACGAGGAACTGTCTATCTGGGACGAGGAGTTGTCGCAAGCCGCCGAACCGCTGGCAGCTGCGCGCGAGGCCTACATGGTGCGCTTCGAGTGCGAACTGATTCCGTTGCTCGACGGCTATCTGCCCGAGCTGGGCGGGGCGAGCCTGCGTTTTCGCCCGGGGTGGAATCGCGCCGCGCCGTTGCACGAAGCGCTGAAGGAAGCGCGACCGCGCGACCGGATGCTAGGCCACACGACGCGAGGCTTGCATCGCGCGGATTGGAACCTGACGTTTGCCAGGGCGCCCAGCCATGAGCAACTGTCGCGTGGTCAGGAAAAACTCTGCGCCATCGCCTGTATGCTGGCGCAGGTGTTGTTGTATCGAGCGGTGCGCGGGGAGAATCCCGTCATCGCGTTCGACGATCTTTGTTCCGAACTCGACGCCGCACACCAGGCCGCCGCTCTGGAGGAACTGATCGAAAGCGGGGCGCAGATCCTGTTGACCGGTACCGAAATTCCACCGGCCTTGCTGGAGCGTTTTCCCCCCCGACGCATGTTCCACGTGGAACAAGGCCGGGTGCGTGAAGTGGTATAATTGCTCGATTATTTCAGGACTTTTCGTCGTGCTGCGGGCGCAGTGGCAGGCGAGGGGTCCGGCCCGATATCAGCCGAGCAGCGGATGACCGACGAGACCAGGAACAACCAGTACGACTCCAGCAACATCAAGGTGCTCGAAGGCCTCGAGGCGGTACGCAAACGCCCGGGTATGTATATCGGCAACGTCAACGACGGCTCCGGCCTGCATCACATGGTGTTCGAGGTCGTCGACAATTCCGTCGATGAGGCGCTGGCGGGGCACGCCGACGCCGTGGTGGTGAAAATCCATGCCGACGGCTCGGTCTCGGTTTCGGACAACGGCCGCGGTATCCCGGTGGGCAGACACGCTACGGAAAGCGAAAAGCAGGGCCGCGACGTCTCAGCCGCCGAAGTGGTGATGACGGTATTGCACGCCGGTGGCAAGTTCGACGACAACAGCTACAAGGTTTCCGGCGGCTTGCATGGCGTCGGTGTGTCGGTCGTCAACGCGCTGTCGGAAAAGTTGCTGCTCGACATCTGGCGTGATGGCCATCACCACCAGCAGGAATACCGCAACGGCGAACCGGTTTATCCGCTCAAGCAACTGGAGCCTTCCGACAAGCGCGGCACCGAAGTCCGCTTCTGGCCTTCGGTGGTGGCATTCAACGACAACATCGAATTCCATTACGACATCCTCGCGCGCCGCCTGCGCGAGCTGAGCTTCCTCAACTCAGGCGTCAAGATCGAGTTGATCGACGAGCGGCCGGACGGCAAGCACGACATCTTCCAGTACGAAGGCGGCATTCGCAGTTTCGTCGAACATCTGGCTCAGCTGAAGACTCCGTTGCACCCAAATGTTGTGTCGATCACCGGCGAACAGGACGGCATCGTCGTCGATTGTGCAGTCCAATGGAGTGATTCCTACCAGGAAACGATGTACTGCTTCACCAACAATATCCCGCAGAAGGATGGCGGTACCCACTTGACCGGTTTCCGCGCCGCGTTGACCCGCACCCTGACCCGCTACATCGAGCAGAGCGGCATCGCCAAGCAGGCCAAGGTGTCGCTGTCCGGCGACGACATGCGCGAGGGCATGATTGCGGTGCTGTCGGTGAAGGTGCCCGATCCGGGCTTTTCCTCGCAGACCAAGGAAAAACTGGTCACCGAGGCGGTGCGCCCGGTGGTGGACTCGGTGTTCGCCGCGAAGTTCGAGGATTTCCTGCAGGAACACCCGAACGAAGCCCGCGCCATCGCCGGCAAGATCGTCGATGCCGCGCGAGCGCGCGAGGCCGCGCGCAAGGCGCGCGACCTGACCCGGCGCAAAGGCGCGCTCGACATCGCCGGCCTGCCCGGCAAACTCGCCGACTGCCAGGAAAAGGATCCGGCGCTGTGCGAACTGTTCATCGTCGAGGGTGACTCGGCCGGCGGTTCAGCCAAGCAGGGGCGCAACCGCAAGACCCAGGCCGTGCTGCCACTCAAGGGCAAGATCCTCAACGTCGAGAAGGCGCGCTTCGACAAGATGCTGTCATCGGCCGAAGTCGGCACCCTGATCACTGCGCTCGGCACCGGCATCGGCAAGGAAGAATTCAATCCGGACAAGCTGCGCTATCACCGCATCATCCTGATGACCGACGCCGACGTCGACGGCTCGCACATCCGCACGCTGCTGCTGACGTTCTTCTACCGGCAGATGCCGGTGTTGATCGAGCGCGGCCACATCTATATCGGCCTGCCTCCGCTGTACAAGCTCAAGCAGGGCAAGAACGAGCTCTACCTCAAGGACGACCACGCGCTCAACGCGTATCTCGTCAACAACGCGGTCGAGAACGCCGAGCTGCACTATGCGCCAGGTGCGCCGCCAATCACCGGGGCGGGGCTGGAAAAGCTTTTGCTCGACTATCAAGCCGCGCAGGATCAGATCGCGCGCCTCGCTTCGCGTTGCGACGCCAGCGTACTCAACGCGATGCTCGATCTGGCGCCGCCGGCTGCCGAGGACTGGAACGACGCGGCCAAGCTCGAAACCTGGCTGCGCGCGATCACCGCGAAGGTCAACGCCAGCGGCCTCGGTCGTCCCAACTATCGCTTCGAAGTGCGCGCGGCGACGCCCGAGCATCCGGCCGCGTTGACGATCGAGCGCCGCCACCATGGCCTGACTGCGATGCAGATTCTGCCGGCCGCGTTCTTTGCCGGTGCCGAATTCAAGCCGCTGCGCGAGCTCGCCCGGCAACTTGCCGGCTTGATCCAGCCCGGCGCCGAGATCCGACGCGGCAATCACGCGCAGGTGATCGCGAACTTCGCCCAGGCACAGCAGTGGCTGCTCGACGAAGCGAAGAAAGGCCGCACGATCCAGCGCTTCAAGGGTCTGGGCGAAATGAACCCCGAGCAGTTGTGGGAGACCACCGTAAATCCGGAATCGCGCCGGTTGCTTCAGGTCAGTATCGAGGATGCGGTTGCTGCCGATCAGATCTTCTCCACACTGATGGGCGACGTGGTCGATCCGCGTCGTGACTTCATCGAGCAGAATGCGTTGCGCGTCGCCAACCTCGACGTATGATCCGCGCTCGCAAACCATCCAGCGAAACGTTAACGTTTTCGTGCGTACAATACTTCGATAGATAAAGCGGTGCCGGTTGCGCCGGCGCCAACAATGGCCTGAGGGAGGAACCATGAGCATCCGCAGTTTTGTACGTATACTTTGCAGCATCGTCGTCGCCTTTGCCCTGGTCGCGGGCAATGCCTATGCGAAGAAGGAGGCGAAGGAAGCACCGCTGTATCCGAACGCGACGCGCAAGGATCCGAAGAACGACATGAGTTCTTCCAGCGTACAGAAGGATCTGCAGAAGGCGCTCGACGCGCTCAACGACAACAAGGCAGACGAAGCCGCGCCGCTGCTGCAGAAGATCATCGACGATCCCAAGGCCGGCAAATATGCGCATGCGCTGGCGACCCAGGGCCAGGGCCAGATCGCCTACGACAAGCAGGACAACGCTGGCGCGATCAAGGCCTGGCGTGCGGCCTACGACATGGATGCGCTGCCGAACAACCAGCAATTCACCCTGTTGCTCAACATCGCCAACCTGCAGCAACAGGACGAGAAGTATCAGGACTCGCTCAACACGCTCGACGAATATTTCAAGGCGACCAACGGTGGCAAGGCCGAGGCGTACGCGTTGCAGGGCAACGACTACTACCGTCTCGACAAGTACCAGCAGGCGGTCGACGCGATCACCAAGGCACAGTCGATCAGCGACAAGCCGAACGACAACTGGAATCAAATCCTGATGGCCTCGTACGCGGGCATGGACCAGTACGACAAGGCCGGCGCAATCATCGAGAAGCAACTTGCCCAGCATCCGGGCGACGCCAAGCTCGTCGAGCAGGGAGTCAAGGTTTATGTCAATGGCCGTCAGTTCGACAAGGCGCAGGCGATGCTCGACCAGAACAAGGCGAGCCTCAACAACGACACGCTGTATCAGCTCTATCGTGCGCTCGGTGCCGGCTACTCGCAGGAAAAGGATGGCGACATGAAGGCTATCGATGCGTTCGCCAAGGCTTCGCCGCTGGCGAAGACCGGCGAAGTCGACTACTACCGTGGCAGCTTGCTGCTCAACAATGATCGCGCCAAGGATGCGACGCAGGCACTGCAGCAGGCAATCACCAAGGGTGGTCTCAAGGAGCCCGGCAAGGCCTACCTGATGCTTGGCGATGCCTACAACCAGATCGACGACGTCGCACACGCGCGCGAAGCTTGGACGAAAGCCAAGGGCTATCCCGATTCGCAGAAGTCGGCCGACCAACGCCTCAACCTCGGTGGCCACGTCAAGATGACGACGCAGCAGAAGAAGAAGAATTGAACAGGGGCGCGGGGGCGGGCCGCGCAAGAGTATACTTTTTCCCGGAAATGCGGCGCATGACGCGCCGCGGCTTGCGAAGGTCCACGGAAATTGGCATGCTTCAAAACCGCGTTCTATTGCGGTGCTATGGGGAAGAGCGGGTTCACGAGCGGTGAAAAAAGCTTGTCTATACCGCCTGCGCTGTTGTACTTTGCAAGCGACTCATGCGATTTTGTTTTGGGGTTGGCAGCGGCGTTTCGCGCCGCCGCCCGGGATGATGCTCCCTAGGTAATTGGTTGGCACTGATGTCATCAGCAGAAACGGACAAAACGGGTTTCAATTGGCGGCGCACGATCGCCTGGGCCGGTGCGCTCGCGCTGCACGGCTTTCTCTTCCTCATGCTGCTGGCGCCGGTGCAGCCGCCTACGGCGAAGGAGCGTGCCAAGGAAAACGTGGTGACGGTTGAGTTCATTGAACCACCACCACCGCCGCCGCCGCCGCCGCCGCCGCCGCCCGAGCCGCCGAAAAAGCCGCCGCCCAAGATTGTCGAAAAGATCAAGCCGCCGCCGACACCGCCGCCGCCGGCTCCGCCGCCCGTCGTCACGCAGGAGGCAACGCCGATGTCGACGCCCGCGCCGCCGCCGGCACCTCCGGCACCGCCCGCGGCTCCGGTCGACATCGCGCCGAGCGAGAACATCAGCTACCGTAAGATGCGTCCGCCGAAGTATCCACCACAGGCCGTGCGTGAACATCACACGGGCAAGGTGATACTGAAGGTCTTGATTGCAACGGACGGATCGCCGAAGGAAGTCACCGTGGAGAAATCCTCCGGCTATCGCGAACTCGACCAGGCCGCGATTGCAGCAGCGAAGACTTGGATGTTTAATCCGGGAAGCAAAGGTGGGCAGCCGTACGAGGGCTATGCGCTGATCCCGGTCGATTTCACGTTGGCAGATTGATTTGACGAGACGGTAGCCGGCGATTCCGGCGGAATTTCAGAACCACAAACTTAAGGGTAAGGTCATGTTACAAGAAGCAGCTTCCGCTCCGGTTGCCGGGCAAGGCAACGCCGCCGCTCTGACGCAGATGGGTTTCGAACATCTGCTGCACAACTTCGACACCTTGGGTCTGGTTGTGTTCATCACACTCGTGATCATGTCGCTGGGCTCGGTGTTTTTCATCATCGTCAACGGCTGGCGCATGCTGAATATTCGCCGTCGCGGTGACTCCGTACGCGAACAGTTCTTCGAAACTAAGTCGCTCACCGACGCCAAGCGTCACCTTGAGGAGCAGCCGGGTTGGGAGCCGTTCTCGAAGATCGCGCTCGACGTGGCCACCGCCGCCGAACAGCACAGCTCGGCGCAGGGCAGCCGTCTGGCCGAAACCTTGAACCGCTCCGAATTCGTCGACCGCGCGCTGCGCCAGGGCGTCGCCCGCGAAAGCGGCCGTCTCGAGACCGGCTTGACCTGGCTCGCGACCACGGGTTCGACCGCCCCGTTCGTCGGCCTGCTCGGCACCGTCTGGGGCATCTACCATGCACTGCTCAAGATCGGTGCCAGCGGCAACGCATCGATGGACGCGGTTGCCGGTCCGGTCGGTGAAGCGCTGATCATGACCACGATCGGTCTGGGCGTCGCGATTCCGGCGGTGCTCGCCTACAACGTGTTCAACCGTGCCAATCGCGTGACGCTCGGCAAGTTCGACGAGTTCGCGCATGATCTGCACGACTTCTTCGTCAGCGGCACCAAGTAAGGATTTGCAGTCATGGCAATGAGCGCGGGCGGCAGCAGCGGCGGCATCATGGCGGAGATCAACGTCACGCCACTCGTCGACGTGATGTTGGTGTTGCTGATCATCTTCATGATTACCACGCAGCTGGCTCAGCCCAAGATCAAGGTCGAGTTGCCGCAAGGTACCCTGATCGCGCCGCCGACCGACACGCCACCCGTGCCGCCGGTGACGATCGCCGTGCGCCAGGACGGCACGCTCTACTGGAACGACGAGCCGGTGACCGAAGCGGGACTCGTCGCGCAGTTGCGCGTCGTCGCCCCGCAGGCGGTACAGCCGGAAGTCCAGATCCGTGCCGACAAGGACACCGAGTACCAGATCGTCGCCAACGTCATGACCCAAGCGAAGAATCAGGGTATGGTCAAGGTCGGTTTCATCACCACGCCGCAGCATGGCGGCCAGTAAACGATTGACGAGAGCACATCATGGCATTCAGTGCAGGTAGCAGCGGTGGCGGTGCGATGGCGGACATCAACGTGACGCCGCTCGTCGACGTCATGCTCGTGCTGCTGATCATTTTCATGATCACGGCGCCGATGCTGACTCACCGCATCAAGATCGATTTGCCGCAGCCAACCAACAATCCGCCGCCGGTGGAGGAAAATCCGCCGGAACCGATCACGTTGTCGGTTCGTTCGAGCGGCCAGTTCTACTGGAACGATCAGCTCGTGACCGAAGAACAGGTGCAACAGATGATGACGCTGGCTTCAAAGAAAAACCCGCAGCCGGAGCTGCAGATTCAGGCCGACAAGACCGCGAAGTACCAGCTTGTCGCCACCGCGATGGCTGACGCCAAGAACGCCGGTCTGGCAAAGATCGGCTTCCAGCCGCCGCGCGGGTCGGGCCAGTAGGCGTGTCGGTCTCGATACTCAATAAAGATGAAGACGCCGCAGCGATGCGGCGTTTTTTTATGCCTAGAGCAGTTCCGTCTGTAGTGCTTGCACCGCCGATCCGGGGCCATGCGAAGCATGCAGCCGGAATCCAGTTCTTGCCCCATCACCGCGAAGATCAAGAACGGGATGACCAGCCATTCGGCTGTTGAAAACCCCGCCTTTGCGGGAATGACGAAGTTGTAGATACTTGAATCGAAGTCGCTCTAGTGAAAATCATGATTCGCTCCGGCGAATGGTCCGGCCCGTGCAAGTCGCGCTAGGCTGAACACGGCACGCAAATGCGTGCTCTACCGGAGCCGCAGACATGGCTGCTTTCGCACTCGAACGTGAGCCTACCGCATTCGCCCAGGTTAACGTCACGCCGCTCGTCGATGTGCTGCTCGTGTTGCTCGTGATCTTCATGCTCACGGTTCCGCAGATAACACACAAGCTCACGCTCGACTTCTCGCACTGTGATGTCGGTTGTCCGCTGCCGTCCGATCCGGTGAGGCTTTCAATCAAGCAGACCGGCGAGCTCTACTGGAACGGCACTGCACTCAATCGCACCGAACTCGAACACAATTTCGTAGTGCTCGCGCAGGCAACGCAAACGCCAATGTTGACCCTGCGTCCCGAAGCGCGCACGAAGTACGAAACCGTGGCCGAGATAGTCGCCGCGGCGAAAAATGCCGGTTTGCGCAACATCGGTCTGGAACCTGCGATTCGCTGAGGCTCAGCCTGCAAGGATGCGCAGATAGGCCTTCACTGTCGCATCGAGGCCCGTGTACAGGGCTTCGCCAATCAAGGCGTGCCCAATCGATACTTCGGCAAGTTGTGGAATCGCTGCCTTGAACGGGCCAAGGTTGGCCTGATTCAGATCGTGCCCCGCATTCACCCCGAGTCCGGCCGCGATTGCGCGTTCCGCACACGTCGC
Source organism: Rudaea sp. (assembly GCF_057139185.1). Classification (NCBI taxonomy): domain Bacteria; kingdom Pseudomonadati; phylum Pseudomonadota; class Gammaproteobacteria; order Lysobacterales; family Rhodanobacteraceae; genus Rudaea; species Rudaea sp. Next base: position 11,906 of record NZ_DBNHDN010000031.1, read on the forward strand.
GCATTGGACCAGTTCGCGCGCGCATTCGCCGCGCGCGAACGCTTCTGCGTAGGGGCCGGTATAGATTTCGATGCGATCGGCACCGATGTCGCTCGCGCGTGCGACATCGGCGCAGTCCATGTCGACGAACAGGCTGACGCGTGCTCCGACGAGCTTCAGTTCGGCGATCAGCGGACGCAGACGCGCCGCGTCCGCGCGCAGATCGAAGCCGTGATCCGAAGTCAGTTGCGCATCGCCGTCGGGCACCAGGGTCACCTGCGTCGGCCGCGTCTCCTCGACGAGCTTGAGTAAGCCGGGATAGCTGCCGCGCGCTGCGGCGAAACCGTTGCCTTCGATGTTGTACTCGACGCGCTCGCCGATTCGCGCCTTCAGCGCGCGCACATCGTCGGGTCGGATGTGGCGCTGGTCCGGCCGCGGATGCACGGTGATGCCGGCAGCACCAGCCACGATGCAGGCGGCGGCTGCCACACCGACGTCCGGCTCGGAGCCGCCGCGCGAGTTGCGCAGCACGGCGATCTTGTTGATGTTGACGCTGAGGCGGGTCATCGGCGGAAATCTCGGGAGAGGGGGTTACCGCAGCGGCATGGCTTCACGCGTCGTTCCGGCGAGCTCGAGGCGGAGCTTCGCGACTCGTCCGTCCGCACCGCGCACAAGGCGCAGGTCGAGCGTGCCTTCGGCATCCGTGAAGCGATCGGCAGCATAAGCAAAAATACTTCGCCGCTCGCCCTGCGTCCATTGCAGGGTCAGCCCTTGCGCGGACGGCGCGATACGCAGCCAGTTCGCGTCGTCGAGGCGATAGTCGCCTGCCGCCGCGACACGCGTAGCCGTGGGTATCGTGATTGGCGCGCGCGCAAGCCGGGGTGCGCGAGTGCTCAGGCGTGTGGCGCTGACGTTGGTGCCACCCGCGTGCAGCACGAGGCCGTTTACCGCGCCGATGCCGCGCATGAAAGTCACGCCAAAAGCACTGCTGTCGGTAATGAAGACATCCTTGTCGGCCGGTCGCAGGCGCCGCGGAAATTCGCCGGGCAACTGCAGGCTCAACGCGTTCGCCGCGACACGGACGACGGCCTCGCTGCCCGCTGCAATCTGGTACAGGCCGGGATACTCGTCGAGCCGATTGTCGGCAGTGGCATTGGCCGCGTGCGCCACCGACGGCGGTGCGTCGTCGCCGAGCCAGGCGATGCCGAGTGCGGCAACGTCTTCGGAGGAGTTGCCGAGCAGGACGATTGCCCGCTGCCGGTCGGTGCGGAAGCCGATGAAGCTAGCAAACCCGGCGGTACGGCTTGCGCGCCAGACCAACGGCCAGGTCGTGGCACCATCGATCTTCTCGCGAACATTCCAGCCGAAGCCGATTTGATCGGCAGGGCCGGCTGCCCGCGGCTGCCGCGCAAGCAGCAATGCGGCGCGCAGGGGCGAGTTCTCCGGCGTCAAATTGTGCTGCAGGAAGGCAAGCATGTCCGGCAGGCTGGCGCGCAGACCGGCGGCACCCGCAAGGACGCCGTAGTGCCAGTGCGGAACGATCGCGCCATGCGCATGTCCCGACAAGAGATCCGGGTCGTCCGCGAACGAAACATGGCGCAGGTCGAGGGGAACCAATACCTTGTCCGTGAGTGCCTGCGCGTAAGCTGTCCGGTAAACGCGTCCGAGCAGATGGCCGAGCAGGCCGGCGTCGAGTATGGAATAGGAATAGGCCGCTTCCGCGGCTTCGCCGGCGCCGCGCTGAAAAGCGAGCAGGGCGAGCAAGTCTTCCCCCGCATAGCCCGCATAGGGATCGTCGAGGTCGTCGGGAAACAGATTTGCCGGCTGCCCGGGCAGCACCGAATGTTGCGAAGCCAGTTGCGCGAGCGTGATCTTGCCCAGGCGCGCGTCCGCAAACGGAAAGCGCTCGGGCAGGAACTTCTCGACCGGATCGGCAAGCCGCAGCTTGCCTTCGACGGCGGCCTGCGCCAGCAAGATGCCGGTGAATACTTCAGTGACTGCGCCGAGCTCGAACAGACTGGCATCGTCGGCCGGCTTCGATTGCGCGTCGCCGCGCCGGCCGAAATAGAATGTGTTGCTGCGCTTGCCGTCGATCACGCCGACTGCGACGCTGGCGTACGCTCCGTCGGCGACGCCATGGGCAATCGCTTCGGTGAATGCGGGTGAAAGCAGCGGTGGTTCGGCCGGTTCGCGTGCTGCTGCTGGCATCGATGCGCACAACAGGACGGCCCACACCACACTCGTCCAGGATAGCTGCGTGCAGAGAAAACCCATGCGCCAAGAATAGCGCATGGGTCGTAATCGAAAGGAGTGTGACGATCAAAGTTCCACGTCCCTGTGGAGGAGACCCTGTGGGGGAGTGCGTACTCAGACACGCAGGCCCGACGAAAGTTCGGCGCCTGGCGCGCACCCTGCGACAGGGTCAGCTTATGGACAGGTTTCCGCCACTTCCTTCCAAACCACCGGGTCCCAGTAACCGCCGCTGTTGAATTCGTTTGCGCGCCCCTCGTTGTAGTGCGCGGCAATCATTAGTGTCGTGTTCGGCTTGACCGTGACGGTCAGCGGCTTGGGCTTGCCGCGGAAGTTCAGCGCGGCGAGTTCGGAAACGCCGACCAGGCGCCGGGTCGGAATCTGCTCGCGCACGAGCAACTCGTGCGTCCCGGCGGCAACCCGATAGCTTCTCGCGCCGCTCGGTCCGGGCGTGGTGCCGTCGACGAGTTCGACCGTCGCGCCGAACAACTGCTGCTGGCGAGGGGCCAGATCCTGCAGGCTGATGCGCCCGCAGCCGCTTGTCGGGCCCGCCGCATTCGTTTCGACCGCCGCAACGCCGAGCACGACATGCAGCGCCGGCAATTGCACGCTCTGCAGCGGCCCGTTCAGCGCAAGCTCGGCGCCGCCGCGGCGCACGCCGAGTTGTATGGTCGCGTCGGAGGGCAGCGCATCGATGCTCGATTTCAGGCTCGAGGCGGCGAGCGCGCGACCGTCCGCGTCGGCGCCGAGCTCGCGCAGCGAGTGGCCGTTCACCGCGACGAGCACGTCGCCCGGACGCACGCCCAGGCGCTCGGCGGTACCGTCCGGCGTCGTACCGAGCACGCGCAGGCCGTCGCGCGCGTTCGCCGCACTCGTCGCATCGACGAGCAGGCCGAGGTTGACCAGGCGTTGCGCCGGCACCGCAACGTCGAGGTTGGTCTGTTCCGGATGTGCGCCGAGCGCGCCGGTCGTGGCCAGACGCATGAGGGCCTGCTGCATCTCCTCACGCACGTGTTGGGCGACGAGGGGCGAGACGCTGCCGGCATCGCTGGTGATCGTGGCCAGCGCCTGCGGCGCGGCCGTGTCGGCCGCGAGGGTGGCGTTGGTGAAACCGCACAGGGCGATCAAACCGAGAATGCGCAGCATGGCGAAAGTCCTCATCAAATGCGGATCAGGGTCAACTGTTCCTTGCGTGCCGCGATCAGCGTGTCGAGCAGCTCGCTGCGGCGTTTCCACAACGGCACGAGTTGATTGGCATCGCTCTTGTGTTCGTAGACTGCCTGCAGGCGACGGTCGATCTCGGCGAGCTCGCTCGTCGCCGGATCGGTACGGAAAGCGGCAGCAGTCGCGATCGGCAGGTGATCGTCGTGTTCGATAGCCAGCAATTGCAGTTCCAACGCCTGCGCACGCGCCTGCCAGTCGATTTCGGTGCCGCGCTCCGGCGCGGACGTCATCGGCTGCGTGCCATGCAGCAGGAACGCACCGACCAGCGCCAAGCCGAGCACCCCGCCCCCGGCCAGGCGCCGCCAGCGGCGCCACCGGACGCGCACGTCATGCGCGACCTCGATGCGTGCCCACAAGTCGGCAGCCGGTTCGGGTTGCGCCGCGACGATCTGGCGCAGAATCGCCGTCGTCTCCGGTGTGGGTTGCGATTCGATGGTTGGCATGACTCAAGCCTCCGCATCCGGCGTGGCGGCGGCATGCAGCCGCTGCAACCCGCGCGCGAGGATCGACTTCGAATAGCTCTCGCTCTGTCCGAACAACTTTGCGATCTCCGTGTGCGTATAGCCTTCCAGCTCGTGCAGCACGACGACCGCGCGTGCGCGCGGCGGCAGGCGTTGCAGCAAGGCGGCAGCATCCAGTTTTTGTGCCGAATTCGTCGCGCAGGCCTCGCTTGCGGCGAACATCGCTTCGGGATCGGCATCGACGAAGCGCTTATTGCGGCGCAGCTGATCGACCGTCGCGTTGGCGGTCATGCGCTTGAGCCACGCGCCGAACGGTGCATCGCCGCGATAGCTGCGTATGCTGTCGATCAGTTTCAAGAACACCTCCTGGACCAAATCCTCGGCGTGCGCGGCGTTGCCGGTCAGCCGCAGCGCCAGACCGTAGCAGGGCCGGCCGAACTGCACGTACAGTGTCGCGAACGCCTGCATGTCGCCGCGCTGCGCGCGCGCGAGCACGCTGGCGTCGACGATCTGCGCAAAACCGGAAAGGCTGCCGAGGCCGCCCGAGTCGGTGTTCGCGCCGTTATTCATCGCCGTCAAGACGTGCAAGACACGCGAATCGTCGCAGCCGCATCGGCATCGGTGGCGACGAAAGCGCGCAGGCGCATGTCCGGCCCACGCCAGCCCAGGGCACCGGTGATACCCGCATGCGGCGACAGGCGCACCAGCCGCCATTGCTCGGGCGTTCCCGCTTGCGCGTCGAGGTGCACCAGGCGTCGGGTTGCGCCTTCGACATCGAGTTCGAAGCCGACCCGGTCGAGGCCGAAGGCAATGCCGCGACCGATCGCCTTGAGCACGGCCTCCTTCGCGCTCCACAACTCGATGAACTTGTCTGCGAGTCGAGCGGCCGGCAGCCGCGCCAGCGCGGCCGCTTCGTCGGCGGTGAAGTAGCGTTGCGCGATTTGTAGATACGGTCGCGCACGCGCACCGCTTTCGATGTCGACGCCGAGCGCCTGCCTGCGACTCAGGCCGATCAGCAGCACCTCGCCGCTGTGCGAAACATTGAATTGCAGCGCCGCGTCGATGAGATGGGGTTTGCCCGCGGCGTTGCGCCCGATGCGCAGGGCGCCGGCATCGACGCCAAGGTAGGCTGCGAGCGTCTCTCGCAGGCAATGCGTCGCGCCGGATTTCCCCCCAGCGGAACCATGCAGTGGAAAAATCCACAAATGGATTTCGTCGTCGTCGAGCTCGAGCGGCGGCGTGGCGCTGGTGAAATCCGATGGGGCAAGCGTGCGCATGGCCCATGCTTGGCCATGCGGCGTTTGTCGTCAAGCGTTCAACGGACCAGACGCGTGTCGACCAGGTTTTTCACCACCGACGGATCCGCCAGCGTGGAAATGTCGCCGAGCTGCTCGGGTGCGTTCTCGGCGATCTTGCGCAGGATGCGGCGCATGATCTTGCCGGAGCGGGTCTTCGGCAGGCCGGGTGCCCATTGCAGATGGTCGGGCGTGGCGATCGGGCCGATCTCCTTGCGTACGTGGACGATCAGTTCCTTCTTCAGTGCATCGGTACCTTCGATTCCGGCCTTTAGCGTGACGTAGGCATAGATACCCTGGCCCTTGATATCGTGCGGGCAGCCGACCACGGCGGCCTCGGCGACGGCGTGATGGCCGACGAGGGCGCTTTCGACCTCGGCCGTGCCGATGCGGTGGCCGGAAACGTTGATCACGTCGTCGACGCGGCCGGTGATCCAGTAGTAGCCGTCGGCGTCGCGTCGCGCGCCGTCGCCGGTGAAGTAGCTGCCCGGATAGGTCTTGAAATAGGTCTCGATGAAACGCTCGTGGTCGCCGTACACGGTGCGCATCTGTCCCGGCCACGAATCGGTGAGGATCAGGTTGCCTTCGCCCTCGCCCTCGAGTACGGTGCCATTCGCGTCGACCAGCGCCGGCGTTATGCCGAAGAACGGTTTGGTCGCCGAACCGGGCTTGGTCGCGATGGCGCCGGGCAGCGGCGTGATCAAAATTCCGCCGGTTTCGGTCTGCCACCAGGTGTCGACGATCGGGCAGCGGCCATCGCCGACGACGTGGTAGTACCACTCCCAGGCCTCGGGATTGATCGGTTCACCGACCGAGCCCAACAGGCGCAAGGAAGTCCGCCGGGTTTTCTTCACCGGCGCTTCGCCCTCGCGCATCAATGAACGGATCGCCGTCGGCGCGGTATAGAACAGCGTCACCTGATGCTTGTCGATCACTTCCCAGAAGCGCGACACGTCCGGGTAATTGGGAATGCCTTCGAACATCAACGAAGTCGCGCCGTTGGCGAGGGGGCCGTAGACGATGTAGCTGTGTCCGGTCACCCAACCGACATCGGCGGTGCACCAGTAGACGTCGTCTTCGCGCAGGTCGAACACGCATTCGTGCGTGTAGCTGACGAACACGCCGTAACCGCCGGTCGTGTGCAACACGCCTTTCGGTTTGCCGGTCGAGCCGGACGTGTAGAGGATGAACAACGGATCCTCGGCGTCCATCGCCTCGGGCGGACAATCGGTGCTCTGTTCCGCGACCAACGCATCCCACCAGCGGTCACGCGGCGCCTGCATGTTGACCGGCGCGCCCGTGCGTCTGACCACGAGTACGGTCTCCACGCTGTTCGTGCCGGGCCGCTTCAGCGCCTCGTCGACGTTGACCTTGAGCGGTACCTTCTTGCCGCCGCGCAAGCCCTCGTCCGCGGTGATGACGATCTTGGAGGCGCAGTCGGCAATGCGTCCGGCGATCGAGTCGGGCGAGAAGCCGCCGAACACGACCGAATGGGTCGCGCCGATGCGCGCGCAGGCGAGCATCGCCACCGCCGCCTCGGGAATCATCGGCAGGTAGATCGTCACGCGATCGCCCTTCTTCACACCGAGATTCTTGAGCAAATTCGCCGCGCGGCAGACCTGTTCGTGCAGTTCGCGATAGCTCACCCGCCGGGATTCGGACGGATCGTCGCCCTCCCACAGGATGGCGGTCTTGTCACCGCGCGTAGCCAGATGTCTGTCCAGGCAATTTGCCGAGAGGTTGAGCGTGCCGTCTTGGTACCAGCGGATGTGCAGGTTCTTCGTGTCGAAGGACACGTCCTTGACCTTCGTGTACGGACGGATCCAGTCGAGGCGCTGGCCGACCCGGCCCCAGAAGCGCTCGGGGTCCTGCACCGATTCGGCATAGTCCTTCTCGTAGTCGGCAGCGTTGACGCGCGCCTTCGCGGCGACATCCGCGTGCACAGGATAAATCTTGGACATGGCTCTACCCTTTCTTCCTGCATGGCATGGTTGGGGAACTTTGCCGCTTTTTGCCCCCGCCGAAATCGGACCTTCGTCCAACTGACTGTGTCTTTTGCCTGTGACGATACTGCGAGACGTGATTCTACGCTCACGGCACTGAGTTGCGTGGCGCCGGGACCAGGGAATCGGCACTACAAACCAACAACGATCGGGGAGAAGACGAATGGCTACGACTATGCAAGGCAGCGCGGCGCCGCTGACCGGCGAACATGTGCGCGTGATCGGCGCGTCCAGTCTCGGCACCGTGTTCGAATGGTACGACTTCTATCTGTACGGGTCGCTGGCGCCGATCATCGCGACGCACTTCTTCTCTTCGCTCGCGCCCGGCGCGGCCTTCGTCATGGCCCTGCTCACCTTTGCCGCCGGCTTCGCGGTGCGCCCGTTCGGCGCACTCGTGTTCGGCCGCCTTGGCGACCTGATCGGGCGCAAGTACACGTTCCTGATCACGATCGCGATCATGGGCGTTTCGACACTCGCGGTCGGCCTGCTGCCAACCTACAACACGATCGGCATCGCCGCGCCGGTTCTGCTCGTGCTGCTGCGTTGCCTGCAGGGCCTTGCCCTCGGTGGCGAGTACGGTGGTGCCGCGACCTACGTCGCCGAACACGCGCCGCCGGGTAGACGCGGCCTGTACACGAGCTTCATCCAGACCACGGCCACGGTCGGCCTGTTCCTGTCCCTGCTCGTGATCCTGGTTACGCGCACCAGCGTCGGCGAGGATGCGTTCAAGGCGTTCTACTGGCGCTTGCCGTTTGTTATTTCGTTGCTGCTGCTGATCGTGTCGCTGTGGATCCGCCTGAAGCTCAATGAGTCGCCGCTGTTCCAGCAGATGAAGGCAGAGGGCAAGGGCTCGAAGGCGCCGCTTGCCGAGAGCTTCGGCAACTGGGCGAACGGCAAGATCGTCCTGCTCGCGCTGCTTGGCGCGACCGCAGGTCAGGCCGTGGTCTGGTACGCCGGCCAGTTCTACGCGCTGTTTTTCCTGACTCAGACCCTCAAGGTCGATGCGGTGAGTGCAAACCTGCTCATCGCCGCGGCGTTGGTGATTGCCACGGCGGGTTTCATTTTCTTCGGCTGGTTGTCGGACCGCATCGGGCGCAAACCGATCATCATGGCCGGTTGTCTGCTTGCTGCGCTGACCTATTTCCCGATCTTCAAGGGGTTGACCCACTATGCCAACCCCGCGCTCGAGGCCGCCGCGGCGAAGTCGCCTGCCGTCGTCGTCGCTGATCCGAAGGACTGCGCGTTCCAGTTCGTGCCCGGCGAGCTCAAGGGCCAGATCAAGTTCACCAGCTCCTGCGACGTGCTCAAGAACCTGCTCAACGCGCGCAGCGTCAACTACGCCAATGAAGTCGCGCCCGCGGGCTCGCTCGCAAGCGTGCGCTTGGGGTCGACCACGGTTTCCAGCGTTGACTCGAAGACCCTGACGCCGGATGAAGCCAAGGCGGCACAGGCCAAGCTTGCAGCGGACGTGACTGCGGCGATCGATGCGGCCGGCTATCCCACGGCAGCCGATCCGGCGCAGATGAACAAGCCGATGGTGCTGTTGTTGCTCACCATCCTCGTGCTCTACGTGACCATGGTCTACGGCCCGATCGCGGCGTGGCTGGTCGAGATGTTCCCGACGCGCATCCGCTACACCTCGATGAGCCTGCCCTATCACATCGGCAATGGCTGGTTCGGCGGATTCCTGCCGACCACCGCGTTCGCGCTGGTGCTGGCGACAGGCAACATCTACTCGGGCCTGTGGTACCCGGTGATCATCGCGCTCGCAACCTTCGTCATCGGTTCGTTGTTCCTGCGCGAGACGAAAGACGTCGATATCACGAAGTGATTCGATTCGCCTTCCGATCCGCATCTTCCCATCGAGGACAACCCCGAAAACAAAGGCCGGAAGCTCGCGCTTCCGGCCTTTGTGCTTGCAGCAAAGCCGCGCCGCCGACTACGCCCGTTTCACCAGGCGGATGACCAGCAGCAGGATGATTGCGCCGATCGCCGAGGTGATGATCTGGCCGATGATGCCGCCACCGATCGAGAAGTTCAGCACGTGTGCGCACAGCCATCCGGCGATCAGGCCGCCGACGATGCCGACGATGATGTCACCGATCAAACCGAATCCGCCCCCTTTCACGACGACGCCGGCCAACCAGCCGGCGATGCCGCCCACGATCAGATAAATGATGAACTCCATACCGTGCTCCCGGATAGCGGTCGGTCGACCGCAGCACCATTGTGCGCCTCAAGCCGGGGTTGTCAAAACGCAGCGCAATAATTCACGTCGTGCGTTCCGGATCCGCAACGGCATCCGCATCCGGCGCGATCGCGGATGAACGCGATGCGGCGGTCGCCGACCTGGCGAGGTTCGCCTTCGCGCGCATCGCGCGGATTTCCGGATCGACGATCAGCGCGACCTCCGGCTGTGCGGTCAGCGCGATTCGCGCCGCGGCAAGCGCGAGGCCGAAACCGAGCAGCCCGGCGCAGCCGAGGATCAGGCCGACGCCCATGAGGCTCGGTGAGGAGGTCGTGAAGGCGACGGCAAATCCGGCTATGGCGACGATGAGCAAGATCCAGCGCATGGGCGTTCCCTCCTGCCGCAAAGGTTGCCACAAGATGCGGCCCGTGGCGAAGGCGAGGCGGTGCAGCGGCGGCATTTGCGCGACCAGTGGCGACCGGGCCATCGATCATGGCTGGTTCATCGATTCGCACTAGAATGACGCGGTCGGTGTCGTGTCCTGCAAGCGAGGGGGGGGATCATGGAACATCTGCAACAGCTTGCGCTCGCCAGCGGCCTGGCCTGGGCCAGTGGCATTCGTCTGTACGCGGCGATCTTCATCGTCGGCCTGATGGCCCGGCTCGGCTACGTGCATCTGCCGGCCGACCTGGCCCTTCTCGAGCACAACTGGGTGCTCGGCGCCTCGGGCGTCATGCTTGTCGCCGAATTCCTCGCCGACAAGGTGCCCGGTTTCGATTCGATCTGGGACAGCGTGCATACCTTTATCCGCATCCCCATCGGCGCGATGCTGGCCTGGGGCGCCATGGGCGATCAAGGCCCGGCCATGCAGATGGCCGCCGGAATCCTCGGCGGCGCCATTGCCGGCGGAACCCATCTGGCCAAGGCAGGCGCGCGCGCGGCGATCAACACCTCGCCCGAGCCGTTCAGCAACTGGACCGCGAGCGCGAGCGAAGACGGCGTGCTGCTCGGCGGCCTCTGGCTCGTGTTTGCGCATCCGGCCGCGTTTCTCGTCCTGCTCATGCTGTTTCTGGTGCTGGCAATCTGGATGCTGCCGAAATTGTTCCGCTACCTCGCGCGCATCTGGCGTGGATTGGGCGGCGGCGGCGGCACGCCTGCGCCCGCGCCGAGACTGCCATCGCCCTGAGCGAAAACGCCGGCGTTTTTTTTCCGCAACCCATGCTTTCGGCACATGGCGAGTGCCCCGCGCTTGCTATGCTGTGCGATCGTTTCTCCTCGATGCCAGCAGGGTGCCGCCATGTCGTTGGGTTTGCCGAAACTTCTCGTTGCTGCCGCGCTGGGCGCGGTTCTGCTCGCGCCACCGCTGCGCGCCGATGACGGTGCCCGGGACGCAGCCAAGGAAGCCGCCGCCAAGCCGGACGAAAGCAAGCTGCCGCCCTTCCCTGCCGACAGGACGGTGAAGCAGACAACGACGATCGGTGGCAAGACGATAAGCTACGACGCCACAGTCGGCTCGCTGCCCGTGCTCGACGACAAGGGCAAGATCATCGCCGATGTGATGTTTGTCGCCTACACCGTGCCCGGCAAGGCGCGACCGGTAACCTTCGCACTCAATGGCGGGCCAGGCGCATCCTCGGTGTACCTCAACCTCGGCGCGCTCGGACCCAAGCGCGTGCAGTTCGGCGCCGAGGGCAACTCGCCGTCCGATCCGGCGACGCCCATCGACAACCCGGGCTCGTGGCTCGACTTCACCGACCTCGTCTTCATCGATCCGGTCGGCACCGGTTTCTCGCGCTCGCGCGTCGGCGAGGACGAGACGAAGAAAAAGTTCTACTCGACCCAGGCCGACATCGAATATCTCTCGCGCATCATCTATGACTGGCTGGTCAAGAACGATCGCCTGATGTCGCGCAAATATCTCGTCGGCGAAAGCTACGGCGGCTTCCGTGGGCCGCGCATCACGCACTACCTGCAGACACGCCTCGGCGTGGCGATGAACGGCAACGTGCTCGTCTCGCCCTATCTCGATCCCGGTGCGCAGAACGACAACGGCGATCTCTCACCGCTGCCGTGGATGCTGACTCTGCCGAGCATCGCCGCGGCGAATCTCGAGCGCCAGGGCAAACTCAGCGAGGCGACCATGGCGCAGGTGATCGACTACACGCGTGGCGACTATGTCGTGGATCTGTTGAAAGGTCGCTCCGATCCGCAGGCGGGCGAACGCATCGTCAAGCGCGTCACCGAGCTGTCCGGGCTCGATCCGGTGTTCGTGCGTCGCGCTGGCGGGCGCCTGGAGACGCAGGCGTTCCTGCGCGAGGTGTTTCGCAACGAAGGCAAGCTCGGCAGCCGCTACGATTCCAACGTCACCGAATGGGATCCGTTTCCGTTCTCGCCCGACCAGCGCACCAACGACCCGTTGCTGGATTCGATCATCGCGCCGACCACAACGGCGATGGTCGACTTCATCACGCGCACCGTCGGCTGGAAGTACATCGGACGCTACAGCGCGCTTTCCTACGACGTGAACCGTCTCTGGGACCGCAAGGGCGAAGAGCGCGGTTCGGTGCAGGAGCTGCGTCAGTCGGTCGCCATCGATCCGAAGCTGCAGGTGCTGATCGTGCACGGCTGGGGCGACCTGTCCTGCCCGTTCATGGCATCCAAACTCATCGTCGACCAGATGCCGTTGATGGGCGACCCGGCCCGCGTGCAAGTCAAGGAGTATCCGGGCGGTCACATGTTCTACAGTCGCGGCGACAGCCAGCAGGCGCTGCGCCGCGACGTGATGGCGATGTACGAGAAGCATTGAAACGTGCGCTGGTGCAGCGCCGGCGACTAGGTGACGTGGGCTCGCCCGGTCGCCGCCTGCACGGGAATATCGAGTACCGCATTGCGCAGGCCGGCGGACGTGGCCTCGATGCGCAGCGTGCCGGTGCTGCGCCCGGTCGCGACAATGGCCATGCACAGGCCGTTGAACGCGCGCCGCGAAGCGGCCCTGTCCGGCTCGTGGCTCGCGGGGTCGCCGTTGCCGACGCCGAGCAGGCGGCCCGCGCCGCTCACCTTGAAGTCGACGACGTTGCCGGCCGTGGGCACGCTGCGGCCTTGCGCGTCGACGATTTCCACCGCGACGACGCACGTATCCTCGGCATCGGCGAGCAGGGCCGTGCGCTCGGTGCGCAGAACGATGCGCGCGGCTGCACCGCTCGTCTCGCGGCGTTCGCGCGCGACCTGCTTGCCGCCGCGATAGCCGCGCGCCTCGATGTTGCCGGAGGCGTACTTCACGCGCCATTCGACGTGGCCGTGGCGCGGCACCTGCAGGCGCCCCTGGCTTTTGCCGTTGACCAGCAGCTCGACTTCCTCGAGATTGCTGTGACACCACACCTCGACCATGCCGTTGGCCGCCTCAGGCAGCACGCTGTCCCAGTTCCAGTGCGGGAACAGGTGCAGCACTGGTTCGTGCGTCCACTGCGCGCGGTAGTACCAGTAGTTGTCTTTCGGAAATCCGCAGGAATCGAAGATGCCGAACTGGGAGGCGACATTCGGCCAGTGGTTGTACGGCGTCGGTTCGCCGCGGTAGTCGAAACCGGTCCAGACGAAACCGCCGGCGATGTAGGCGCGCTCGGCGACGTACGACCACCATGATTCGGCGTTCGATCCCCACGATGGGTAGTCGAGGTCGTAGGCGCGCGCATACTCCTTGGCGTCGTCGGTCCGGTAATTGCCGCGCACCGCAACGGTGCTCGCGGTTTCACTGCCATAGACCGGAATGCGCGGGAAGCGTGCGTGGAAATCACCCATCTGGTTGGTGCGGTAGTTGAAGCCGACGACGTCGACGACCTGGCCGACGCCGTGCTCCCAGCCATTGTCCATCGCGAACGTTGTGGGGCGGGTCGGATCGAGTCTGCGCACCCGACGCTGCATGCTGGCGACGATGCGTGCGCCGCGTTCGCTGACCATCTCCGGCTCTTCGTTGCCAAGTGACCACGCCACGATGCAAGGATGGTTGCGATCGCGCCGGATCATGCGTTCGAGCTCGTCCATCGCTTCGGCGCCGGAGGACATGCGTCGAGTTTCCGCGATGACGAGCATGCCGAGGCGGTCGCACAGGTCAAGCAGTGCGGGCGTCGCCGGATTGTGCGAGCTGCGCAAGGCGTTGCTGCCCATCGACTTCAGCCGTTCGATGCGCCATTCGTGCAGGCGGTCCGGAATTGCCGTGCCGACGCCGGCGTGGTCCTGATGGTTGCAGGTGCCGAGCAGCTTCAGCGCTGCGCCGTTGAGCAGGAAACCGCGCTCCGCGTCGAACGCGATCGAACGGATGCCGAAACTGGTCTCGATGACATCGTGCAGCGCGTTGGCGCTGCGCACTTCGGCGACGAGGCGATACAAATGCGGTGTATCGGGTGACCACAGCGCGGGCGCGGCTAGGTTGACGTGTTGCTCGACGCAACGCGATTCGCCGGCGGGCACGTCGACACCGATGGGCGCGAGCCTGGCGGCGACCTTGCCGTCCGGCGCGTACACGGTCCACGCGACCGTGCAGGCAAGTGCATCGCTGCCGTCGTTGCGCACCGCGCTGTCGACGCGGCAGTCCGCGCCGCTGCCGCGCGGTTCGCAGCGCACGCTCGTGCCGGTCTGAGGCAAGTGCAGTGGGGAGTTCTTGCGCAGCCACAGGTGGCGATAGATGCCGGCGCCTTCGTAGAACCAGCCCTCGCCGAGGCTTGCGTCGACGCGCACCGCGATGACGTTGCTGCCGCCGTAGTCGAGCAGGTCGGTCAGATCGACCTCGAAGCCGATGTAGCCGCTCGCGTTGCGTCCGGCGACGTGGCCGTTGCAGAACACGATGCAGTCGCGGAACACGCCGTCGAACTCGAGCACGACGCGCTTGCCGAGGTCACCCGCGGGAATCTCCAGCATGCGCCGATACCAGCCGATGCTCGTCTCGGGAAATTCACGGCCCAGCGGCCGGTAACCGTGCGCCGCAGCGGGATCGTCGCCCGTCTTGGGTGCACGCGGATTGGGCACGAACGGCAGGGTGACGGCCCAGTCGTGGGGCAGGTCGATCGCCTCCCAGCCGGTGTCGTCGAAGCCCGGCATCGCAGCGTCGGCGGTGTCCTTGCCGGCCTTGGCGTAGGTGCGCTGGTACGTGCCGAAGTTGAAGTCTTTTGCCGGATCCTCGGCATGTCCGAGATGGAAGCGCCAGCCGAAATCGAACAACAGCCGCTCGCGCGTTGCCGGCGTCGGCACGGCGGACGTTGCGGTGCCGGCGCCGGCCGCCGCGGCGGTCGTGGCGCCGGTAGCGATCGATGCGGGCAGTGCCGTGCCCGCGCCCGCGGCGAACATCGCCTGCAGCAGTTCGCGTCGCGTGAGCTCAGTCATGCCGGGGAGTATAGGCGTGGTGCATGATGGCGATGGCCGCAAGCTGTTCGCTACCGCGATCGAAGTCGAAGAACGCCGCGTCTTCCCACGAGGAGCCGCAGCCCCCACGCGTTTCGCATCGGCCGACTTCAGCGTCCACGGGTAGGCGCGTACGGATGAACGCTGCGCACTGACGCGGACAGGAATGGTGCAACAACATGATTCTCCTCCCGATACGAACGACGGACGGTTGTTGCGACGTTGTCCCGGCGGAGCCTGCCGACCGTCGACAACGCCGTCGGCGGGGGTTCTTGGTGTGGCGCGAGAATAGAAATGCGTCGCCTGTCGTACAAATGAAGATTTCCGCTCGAGCTATACGAATGCGGAATAGGCTGGACTTTGCTTCTGCCTGCTTCCACCTCGCTGCGACTGCCGCGCTGAAGCCTCAGCTCAACCCGGACCACCCTCGTTTCGTTCCTGCGCCGGCACGCGCTACTCGGTGGGCTCGGGATACAACTCGCGCGCGACCTTTCTGAGTGCATCGAGCACGCGTTCGGCGGCGGGCGAGAGCCGCTGATGGCGCGCGCGGATAATGCCGAAATCATCCATGCGCACGCCCAGATCTATCGGCAGCACCACGAGTTGGCCCGAGGTCAGGTACGGCGCGACCGAGCGTGCGGGCAGCGTGGTCAGGAAGTCGGCGTCGCCGAGCAGCGCAGTGATTACCGGCAGTGCGGACGTTTCGATCACGTTTTGCGGCCACGGCATGCCGTGATCGAGAAACACCGCACCCAGGCGCGCGCGCAACATGCTCGAGTCCGGCGGCATGATCCAGCCGAAGCCGGCGAGGTCCTCGTAGCGGATGCGCGATCCCACCAGCGGATGTCCCGCACGCGCGATCACCGCGTGCGGTTCGTCCGCCAACGCCTCGAATTCGAGGTCGGCGCCGAGTTCGGGGTCCATGATGCGACCGATGACGATGTCGAGGCGACCCTCGAGCAGTTTCGCGACCAGCGGCCGGCTGGCATCCATCTCGACCCGGATCAGGATGTCGGGCGCTGCCTGCTTGACTGCCGCGATCGCCTTCGGCACCAGGTTGGTGCCCGGGTTGACCACGGTGCCGATCGCCGCCTGGCCCAGGCGGCCATGGCGCAGCATCCGGATCTCGTCGCGCGCGCGTTCGAGTTCGGAAAGCGCGGAACGCGCGCGCCGCGCCAGCGCGTCTGCATAAAGGGTGGGCTCGATGCCGCGCGCGTGGCGTTCGAACAACGGCACGCCGAGCAGGTTCTCCATTTCGGCGAGCAACTTGGACGCGGCTGGCTGGGTCATGTTCGCGGCCGTGGCCGCGTGCATCACGGAACGGTGTTCGTAGAGCTGCGCGAACAGCTGCAAGTGCCGGGTTTTCAGCGGCATGATGGAAGCGCCGCCGGGATAGCGGGAGGGCGGGAGTTTCTTGGTCATGGCGGCACACCTATTCCGGGACGGAATGGAAATTACCGAAAATTTCATTTGATGCGAATAGGTGGCGAGTCGAATAATGCCAACCGAGCCGGACCTGCGCCGAAACCGGCTGTGGCTGCGGATTCGTTCCGGGTGACAACAAGAACGGCAATCGTCGCCAGCCGGGCGCGTTTCGTCGTCGGCGCGGAAGCGCAGGAGGAGGGCAGGTTGGTGACAAACCCGTTCATGGCCGACGCGCATGCGTGCGCTGCGGATCGACCGGTGTGGACATGGTGCGCCCGGGGCGCACGCGCGTGAGCGCGAATGCACGGCTCTCGGGCAAGCGCGTCATTGTCACCGGCGCGGCCGGCGGCATTGGCGCGGCGATCGCGAAACTGTTCGCCGCGCACGGTGCGCGCGTCGCCTGCTACGACCGCCAGGTATCGGATGCTGCCTGCGAATACAGCGCGCAAGGCGACGTCGCCGACACGGGCGCAGTCGTTGACTTCGTCGCCGGCGTGCATGCGCGGTTCGGTGGCGTCGACGTACTCGTCAACAACGCCGGCGCCGACGTGTTCGCCGAGCCGCTGCGGCTCAGCCAGGCAGACTGGCAGCGCAACCTGGACACGAACCTCGGCGGCGCATGGAATTTCGCACGCGCAGTGCTGCCGCACATGCTCGAGCAGGGCGCGGGTTCGATCGTCAACATTGCCTCGGTGCATGGGCACAAGATCATCCCGGGCGCGTTTCCTTATCCGGTCGCCAAGCACGGCCTGATCGGCATGACCAAGGCGCTCGCAATCCAGTACGCCGCACAGGGCGTGCGCTGCAACTCGATTTCGCCGGGGCTCATTCTGGTCGAACGCATCGAGCGCTGGTTCGAGCGCGAGCCCGGCGCGCGCGAACGCCAGACCGAGCTGCTGCCGTGCAAGCGCATCGGCACGCCCGAGGAAGTCGCCTACACGGCGTTGTTCCTCGCCAGCGACGAAGCGCGCTTCATCAACGCCACCGATATTTTGATCGACGGTGGCCGCTCGCAGCTCTATCACGAATGACGACGATGGACTGGAAAGCGCATCTGCCGCTGATCGCGATCCTGCGCGGCGTCACGCCAGACGAGGTCGAAGCGCATGTCGATGCGTTGATCGCAGCCGGCATCACCCTGATCGAGATTCCGACCAATTCGCCGCACTGGCTGCGCAGCGTCGAGCGCGCTCAGGGGCATGCACGCGGACGCGCGATCATCGGCGCGGGCACCGTGCTCAACGCTGCCGATGTCGATGCGCTGGCCACCACCGGCGCGAAGCTCATGGTGACGCCGAACACCGATCCACCGCTGATTCGTCACGCGGTCGCCGCGGGCCTCACCGTCGCCGCGGGGTTTCTCACGCCGAGCGAAGCATTCGCGGCACTTGGCGCGGGTGCGCAGATCCTCAAGCTGTTTCCGGCGGCGAACATGGGCAGCGCCTACGTGCGTGCGATCAAGGCCGTGCTGCCGTCGACGACGCCGCTGTTCGCCGTCGGCGGCGTCACTCCCGAAAACCTTCGCGATTTCCTCGGCGCGGGCTGTTCCGGCGCGGGGCTCGGCGGCGATCTGTACAAGCCGGGCCAACTCTCCACCGCGACGCGTAGCCGTGCCGAGGCATTTATTCGGTCCTACGGAAAGAAATGAAAATCACCAAACTCACCACCTACCGTGTCGCCCCGCGCTGGATGTTCCTCAAGATCGAGACCGACGAGGGCCTCACCGGCTGGGGCGAACCGGTGATCGAAGGCCGCGCGCGCAGCGTCGAAGCTGCGGTGCTCGAGATCGGCGAGCAGTTGATCGGCCAGGATCCGGCGCGCATCAACGATCATTGGCAGACCATGTACCGCGGCGCGTTCTACCGCGGCGGCGCGGTGTTCATGAGTGCGATCGCCGGCATCGACCAGGCGCTATGGGACATCAAGGGCAAAGCGCTCGGTGTACCGGTGTACCAGCTGCTCGGTGGCCTCGTGCGCGACCGCATGAAGACCTATTGTTGGGTCGGCGGCGACCGGCCCGCCGATGTGATCGCGCAGATCCGGCAGCGCATCGAACACGGCTTCGATACGTTCAAGATGAACGCGTGCGAGGAATTGGGGCTGATCGACACGAGCCGCGCGATCGACGCGGCCGTGGCCAAGGTCGCCGAGATCCGTGCCGCGTTCGGCAACACGATCGAATTCGGCCTCGACTTCCACGGCCGCGTCGGCGCGCCGATGGCGAAGACGCTGATCCGCGAACTCGAACCGTATCGCCCGCTGTTCATCGAGGAGCCCGTGCTCGCCGAGCAAGCCGAACACTATCCGCGCCTGGCCGCGCAGACCGCGATTCCACTCGCTGCGGGTGAGCGCATGTACTCGCGTTTCGAATTCAAGCACGTGTTCGAGCGCGGCGGCGTCGCCATCGTGCAGCCGGATCTGTCGCACGCCGGCGGCATCAGCGAATGCATGAAGATCGCGGCGATGGCCGAAGCCTACGACGTCGCGCTTGCGCCGCATTGTCCGCTCGGTCCGATCGCGCTCGCCGCCTGCCTGCATGTCGACTTCGCGAGCTGGAACGCGATGCTGCAGGAACAGAGCATCGGCATCCACTACAACGCCGACGGCGAAGTGCTCGACTACGTCGTCAACAAGGACGCGTTCGCGATGGAGCAAGGCTCGGTCAAGCCGTTCACTCGCCCGGGGCTCGGCGTCGAGATCGATGAAGCCGCCGTCGTCGAGCGCAGCAGGAATCCGCCCGATTGGCACAACCCGGTCTGGCGCCACGCCGACGGCAGCGTCGCGGAGTGGTGAGGCCCGCATCGTGCCGACGCCCGTGAAAAATGAAGCGCGACTCGCCCTCGACAGCCGCTGCACTCTGGGCGAGGGCATCGTCTGGGACGAGCGTGTCGGCGCGCTGTACTTCACCGACATCCACGCGTCGCGCCTGTGGCGCTTCGATCCGGCCAGCGGCGCGGCGCGGCATTGGGCGTTGCCGGACCGGCTCGGTTCGCTCGCGTTGTGCGAATCCGGTGCGCTGCTGCTTGGCCTCGCCAAGGGTATCCATTTCGCCGATGCGAGCCGGCTCGATGCGAGCGATCGCCTCGATGCGCAGCTCCTCGCCGCGGTCGATGAAGCGCCGTCCCTGCGCATCAACGACGGTCGCTGCGATCGCAACGGAAATTTCGTTTTCGGCACGCTCGACGAAAGCGCTCCCAAGCGCCCGATCGGCCGCTTCCATCAATTTTCCACGAAGCACGGCCTGCGTCCGCTCGATCTCGGCGGTGTCGCGATTCCGAACAGCATCGCTTTCGATGCTGACGGAAAGACGCTCTACTACTGCGATACGCTGGCGCGCTGCATCCAGCGCTGCGACTACGATGCCGAGCGCGCGCGCGTCGGCACGCCGCGCGTGTTTGCGCACGTCGATTCGCACGTCAGCGCCGACGGGTCGGCAATCGATCGCGACGGCCGCCTGTGGAACGCGCAATGGGGCGTCGGCCGCGTCGTCGGCTATTCGCGCGCTGGCCGCGTCGAACACGAAGTCGCCGTGCCCGCGAGCCAGCCGAGCTGCCCCGCGTTCGGCGGCGCGAACCTCGACACGCTTTACATCACCACGGCACGCGAAGACCTGAGCTATGAACAGCTCGAACGCGAGCCGCACGCCGGCGCGGTGTTCGGCGCGCGTATCGACGGCGTCGTCGGTTTGCCGGAAGAGAAATTCTCGGGCCTATGATCGCGATCGATTGGGGAACGACGAGTCTGCGCGCGTTTCGTCTCGACGCGGAAGGCCGCGTGCTCGAACAACGCCGTTCCGCACAAGGCATTCTCACCGCCGCCGGACGCTTCGCCGAGGTGCTGCGCGAAACGATCGCCGGTTGGGACGACGCGCTCGTCGTCATGGCCGGCATGATCGGCAGTCGCCAGGGCTGGTTCGAGATGCCTTACGTCGATTGTCCCGCCGGCATCGACGAGATCGCCGCGGTGATGCGGCGTCTTCCCGCCGCCGCGCTGGCCGGGCGCGAGCTGTGGATCGTGCCCGGTTTGCGCACGCGCGACGGCGCTGGCGTTTACGATGTCATGCGTGGCGAGGAAACGCAGCTCTGCGGCGTGCTCGCACAAACCGAGACGACGCGTGCCAGCGTCTGCCTGCCCGGCACGCACAGCAAACGCGCGACGCTCGTCGAAGGCCGCGTCGACGGGTTCGCCACAGCGATGACCGGCGAGTTGTTCGCGCTGCTGTGCGAGCACAGCCTGCTCGGTCGCCTGATGAGCGACGGCGGGCACGATGCCGAGGCGTTTGCACTCGGCGTGGCGCATGCATCACGCAAGGGTGATCTGCTGCATCACCTGTTTGCCGCGCGCACGCACGGTTTGTTCGATGTGCTGCGTCCGGATCAATTGCGGCCGTTCCTGTCCGGCCTCCTGATCGGCCATGAACTCAACGATCTGCCGGCCGACGCGGGCATCGTGCATCTGGTCGCCGCGCCGGCGTTGCTCGTCGCGTATGAGGCCGCGCTCGCGCAGCGCGGCCATGCGGTACGCGCGCATTCGGAGCTGGCATCGGCGCGGGGTTGTCATGCGCTCGCCAGACGCGCGGGGTTGGTGTGAAAAACGGACGCGTGGAAAATACCGTCGCGGAAAACTTGGGACGATTCGGAGGGGACACATGAAACTGGCCTGGCTCGACGCACTCATCGTGCTGGCGTATCTCGTCGGCATCTTCGCGCTGGCGCAATGGGTGTCGCGCGAGAAAGGCGACCACCGCAAGAACGCGCAGGACTACTTCCTCGCCAGCAAGGCGCTGCCATGGTGGGCGATCGGCACCTCGTTGATCGCGGCGAACATCTCGGCCGAGCAGATCATCGGCATGTCCGGCTCGGGCTATGCACTGGGCCTGGCGATTGCGTCCTACGAATGGATGGCCGCGGCGACATTGTTGATCGTCGGCCGCTGGTTCCTGCCCGTATTCCTGCGCAACGGCATCAACACGATGCCGCAGTTCCTCGAGGAACGCTACGGCACGCGCATCCGCACGGTGATGGCGGTGTTCTGGCTGATCCTCTATGTGTTCGTCAACCTGACCTCGATCCTCTGGCTCGGCTCGATCGCGGTGAGCCAGGTTACCGGCATGGATCAATTCATCGCGCTGGCGCTGCTCGGCGCCTTCTCGCTCGCCTATCAACTCTACGGCGGCCTGAAGGCGGTCGCGCTGACCGACTTCGTCCAGGTCGGCTTGCTCGTGCTCGGCGGTTTGTTCATTGCCGCGATCACGCTCGGCAAGATCGGCGGCGATGCCGGTGTCCTCGCCGGCTTCCACAAGCTGCTCGATGCGCATCCCGAACATTTCCACATGATCCTGAAGCCCGACAACCCCTACTACAAGGACCTGCCCGGCCTGGCCGTGCTGATCGGCGGCATGTGGGTGGCGAACATCAGCTACTGGGGCTTCAACCAGTACATCATCCAGCGCGGGCTCGCGGCGAAGAGCATCGGCGAAGCGCAAAAGGGCGTGCTCCTTGCCGCGTTCATCAAGCTGCTGATTCCGCTGATCGTCGTCGTGCCGGGCATCGCCGCGGTTGCGCTCGCACCGGGGCTCGCGCGCCCCGACCAGGCATATCCGACGATGATGGGTCTGCTGCCGACCGGCGTGCTCGGCCTCGTGTTTGCCGCGCTGATTGCCGCGATCATGGCTTCGCTGGCCTCGAAGATAAATTCGATCGCGACGATCTTCACCCTCGATTTCTATGCGCGCCTGAGCGGCCGCAACGAGCAGACGCACCTGGTCACGGTCGGCCGCTTCGCCGCGGTCGCCGCGGTCGCGATCGGCATCCTCGCCGCGAAACCGCTGCTCGGCAGTTTCGATCAGGCCTTCCAGTACATCCAGGATTTCACCGGCTACTTCACGCCCGGCATCACCGTCATTTTCCTGCTTGGACTGTTCTGGCCGCGCGCGAACGAGGCCGGCGCGCTCGCGGCGGCGATCGGCTCGGTCGTGTTGTCGATCGCGATCCGCTTCGGCTTGCCATCGATGCCGTTCATGAACCGCGTCGGCCTCGTCTTCGTGCTGTCGCTGCTGCTCGGCGTCATCGTTTCGCGGATGACGCCCGCGGTGCCGGCAACGAACCGCATTCGCACCGACGACGTGAGCTTCCGTACCTCGGCCGGCTTCAACCTCGGCGCGGTCGGCGTGGTGATGATCCTGGTCGTGCTCTACACGGTGTTCTGGTAATTCCGCCGCACCCTGTCCTCGCGGAGAACTCGATGAAGAAGGCCTTGCTGAAAATCCTGCACTCGTCGGCGCTGGCGCTCTGCGCAATTGCCGTGTCTTTCCACGCGCGTGCGGCGCAGACTGCGGCCGAACTCGCGCCGGCGCCGCAGATGGGCTTCAACAACTGGAATTCCACCCATTGCCGCGCCGAGTTCAACGAGGCGATGATCCGTGGCGTCGCCGACAAGTTCATCGAACTCGGCTTGAAGGACGCGGGCTACACCTACGTAAACATCGACGATTGCTGGGCGTACTGGCAGCGCGACGAGGACGGCAAATTGCGGCCCAATCCGGAACGCTTCCCGAGCGGGATCAAGGCGCTCGCCGACTACATCCACGGCAAGGGGCTGAAGTTCGGCCTGTATTCGAGCGCGGGCAGCTGGACCTGCGAGCCGAAGCAGGCGAACCACGGATTCCCGGGTGGCCTCGGCCACGAGAAGCAGGACGCCATGCTCTACGCGTCCTGGGGCGTGGACTATCTGAAGTACGACAATTGCAACAACGAGAAGATCGATGCGAAGCAGCGCTATTCGGCAATGGGCGAAGCGCTGCGTGCCACCGGCCGGTCGATTTTCTACAGTTTGTGCGAGTGGGGCGAGAACAAGGCCTGGCTGTGGGCGGGCGAGCCACCCGTAGACGGCAATTCCTGGCGCACGACCGGCGACATCGAGGACAAGTACGCCTCGATGCTCAAGCTGTTCAAGCAGAACGTCGTTCTCGATGCCTATGCGAAGCCGGGCCACTGGAACGATCCCGACATGCTCGAAGTCGGCAACGGCGGCATGACCGACGTCGAGTACCGCAGCCATTTCAGCCTGTGGGCGATCATGGCCGCGCCGCTGTTGATCGGCACCGACCTGCGCACGGTCAAGCCCGAAGCGCTCGAGATCCTGCTCAACAAGGAGGTGATCGCAGTCGACCAGGACGCGCTCGGCGTGCAGGGCAAGCGCATTCGCGCAACCGGCGGCGTGCATGTGATCGTCAAACCGCTCAAGGACGGCAGCCGGGCGGTCGCCGTGTTCAACGAGACGAACTCGGCGAAGGAAGCTTCGGTCACGCCGGCTGAACTTGGCCTCGACGCGATAAAAAAGTACACCGTTCGCGATTTGTGGGCGCATGCCGACGCGAACGGCGACGGCGCGATCAGGGTCAAGCTCGCGCCGCACGCAACCGCGATCTATCGGATCAGCGCGCTGTGATCCGGGACGCAACGTGCCGATGATTCTGACGAGTCCTTCACTGCGGCTGGAGATCGAACCCGCCTGGGGTGGAGGATTCCTGCGTTTCGACTGGATCGCGAACGGCACGGCGGTGCCGCTGATGCGCGCGTTCGATCGCGCGTCGGCTGCGCCTGCATCGAGCGCTCCCGACCCGAACCGCCTCGCCTGCTATCCGCTGATCCCCTGGTCGGGCCGCGTGTCCGGCGGCGGCTTTTCCGTCGGCGCACGTCGGGTCGAGCTTGCGCTCAATCGCAACGACGAACGTTGGCCGATTCACGGCAGCGGTTGGCAGCGCGCATGGCGAGTCGAGAGCATTTCGACGAACCAGGTGTCGCTGACGCTCGAGGAAACCGCGACCGACGGCTACTGCTATCGTGCCTCGCTTCGCTACGCGCTCGACGACAGGACACTTGCCGTGACCTTGAGCGCGACCAACACCGGCACGGTCGCGCTGCCGTTCGGCCTGGGTCTGCATCCGTTCTTTCCGCGCCATGGCGACGCGCGCCTGCGCGCGCCGGCAACCGGCGTCTGGCGCAACGACGGGCGCACGCCATTGCCGGTCGAACGGACCTGCGTACCTTTGCGGTGGAATTTCGCGCGCGATTCGGTGCTGCCCGACGGGTTGGACCATTCGTTCGATGGCTGGAGCGGACAGGCAACGATTCGCTGGCCGCAGCGCGGATTGCGCATGGACATCGATGCCGATGTCGATCGTTATATCGTCTACGTGCCGGCGCAGCGCGACTTCTTCTGCTTCGAACCGGTCGATCACACGCCGGACGCAATGAATCTCCCCGGCGGCGCGGTCGCGCGCGGCATGACCCTGCTTGCACCCGAACAAACCTTGGCGCGGCGATTCTGCTTGCGCGCATCCGCGGAATCCTGAGCGAAGACGGCAAGGATTCGCAGGCGCTGAGACGTGCGCGGCGCATACTCGCCGCATGCGCCGCGAACGCACGCCCGACTACAGTGATCGCCTTGATGTGCCCGCGCGCATCAAGGGTCGCGGCGCAGCGTCGAACCCCGAAGGCCGCTTCGAATCGCGCACGAGCACGCGCGAAGACGACGGCTGGGAGCCGGAAGCCGAACCCGAATCGTGCCCGGAAACGACGGTGACCGAGGAGCGCGCGCGCACGATCATCAGCCACAACGAATCGCCCGACCTCCATTTCACCGCGTCGATCAATGCCTATCGCGGTTGCGAGCACGGATGCATCTACTGCTACGCGCGGCCTTCGCATTCGTACCTGAACCTTTCGCCGGGCATCGACTTCGAGACCAAACTGTTCGCGAAGACCAATGCCGCCGAGCTATTGCACAAGGAGCTCGCCAAACCGGGCTACGTCTGTTCGCCGATCAATCTCGGTGCGAACACCGATCCCTACCAGCCGATCGAGCGCCGCTACCGGATCACGCGCGACATCATTCAAGTGCTGGCCGAGCATCGGCACCCGTTCACGATCATCACCAAGAACGCGCTGGTCGAACGCGATCTCGACCTGCTCGTGCCGCTGGCGGCGCAGAACCTCGTGCACGTGTTCGTCTCGGTCACCTCGCTCGACAACCGTCTTGCCGCGGCACTCGAGCCGCGCGCGAGCGCGCCGCATCGGCGCTTGCAGGCCGTGGAAAAACTCAACGCTGCCGGCGTGCCTTGCGGCGTCATGGTCGCGCCGATCATTCCGATGGTGACCGACAAATACCTGGAAAAAATCCTCGAAGGCGCGGCCCACGCCGGCGCGCCTGCCGCCGGCTACACGATCGTGCGCCTGCCGTATGAGCTCAAGCACCTGTTTCGCGAATGGCTGGCGCTGCATGTGCCCGAGCGCGCCGAGCACGTGATGAGCCTGATCCGGCAGATGCGCGGCGGCCGCGACAACGATGCGAACTTCGGCTCGCGCATGCGCGGCGAAGGCGAATTCGCCGAATTGATCCGCCAGCGCTTCCAGCTCGCTTGTCGCAAGCACGGCATCGACCGCGGCCGACCGGTGCGGCTCGACACGAGCCTGTTCCGCGTGCCACGCGAACCGTTACCGCAGGGAGAATTGTTCTAACTGCGCAAGCTAGTAGACCATCCCGCCAAACGGATCATCGATCGACGGGCTCTGCGGGGTCAGCAACTCCGCGCCGTCCGGCGTGATCACCAGATCGTCTTCCAGACGGATGCCGAACTCGCCCTTGATGTACACCCCGGGTTCGTCGCTGAATGTCATGCCTGCCTTCAGCCTGGGCGCCACATCCCAGCCGAACATGTTGTTCTTCACGAAGTACGGCCATTCGTGCCCGTCCATGCCGATGCCGTGGCCGAGACGATGGGTGAAGTATCGAAACCCCGGCCCGTAACCCGCATCGACGATGACCTTGCGCGCCGCGGCGTCCACGTCACCCGCCACGATCCCCGGCCGCGCCGTCTTCAATGCCGCCGTCTGCGCCGTCTTCACGACATCGAAGACCTTCTTCATCTTGTCGGTCGGTTTGCCGAGCACGAAAGTGCGCGTGAGGTCGGACTGATAACCTTCCACCGTGCAACCGTCGTCCAGCATCAGGATCGAGCCTTCGCGCAGCGTCTGCGGCTGGGCCGATCCATGCGGCAACGCGGTGAACTCGTCGATGTTGAGCGAGGCCTCGCCCGGAAAACCGACCTTTGCGTAGGCCAACTGCACGAGGTTTTCCACCTCTGCGTTCGTCATGCCCACGCGTACCGACTGCGCCACGGCCCGATAGACCAGCAGCGTGGCCTTGGACGCCAGGCGCATGCACTCCAGCTCGTGTGTGTCCTTGATCATGCGGCAGCCGGCGGTGACCGGCGTGGCGCTGACCAGATTCAAGTGAGGATTCGCGGCGCGAATCGAATCGGCGAAAACGAACTTCGTGTTCTCATCGATGCCCAGCGTGCCCGTGGCAATCCCGCGGTCGCGCAGCCCCTTGCCCACGAGCGCGAACGGGCTTTCGTCCTCCTGCCAGGTCAGCACCTGTGCCTCCTTGCCGAGCGGGCCGACATCCAGCGCCTCGCGGGCGCGCGCCTCCTCGAACGCCGGCGTCACCACGAACGGCTTGCCTTTGGCAGCAACCACCAGCGCCCACAGCCGTTCGCTGCCACCCATGCGCAGATCGGCGAAATACCGCCCCGACGTGCCACCGGAGATGAGAATGGCGTCGATCCGGTTCTCCGCCATCAACTGCCTGGCGCGTTCGATGCGCGTCTGCCGCTCGGCGTTCGTGAAC
The DNA here is from genome assembly GCF_057139185.1 of Rudaea sp. Taxonomy (NCBI): domain Bacteria; kingdom Pseudomonadati; phylum Pseudomonadota; class Gammaproteobacteria; order Lysobacterales; family Rhodanobacteraceae; genus Rudaea; species Rudaea sp. The sequence goes on from NZ_DBNHDN010000031.1 coordinate 38,814, forward strand.
GCTCGCGCCTGTGCAGACAACGTGGGCAAACGCGCGATCGCGGGAAACGTAGCTGTCGACGCAGCCTGCGCAGCAACGACGCCTGGCTTCGCGATCGCGGCGGCTCCGGCTGCGGTCGCAAGTCCGGTGGACAGAAAACGGCGGCGGGTGAAGGACATGCTCTCTCCTGTGTGGCTGCGGTTCGATCGCGCGGGAAACGCCAATTCGCGCGGATGCATCGTGTTACGCTCACTCGGAGACGTCAATCCTCGACGAGGTTCGGGAGCCCTTGACGAAGCGACAAATGAAGGCCATCGGCGGTGCCAACGACTATCTGTGATGCATCGGCGTGTCGCGCGCGTTCATGCCGCAAGGTGAATTGTTCCGTTGATCCGCGGCCTGAACTGCCGTGCATTCGATGGTTTCAGGATATCGCCGGATGTGTTGAAATTGGTGCTTCGGAACGCGGGACGATGCCGGATTCCCGACGAGCAGCAGCCATGCCGGCCGCCGCTCCCGCAACGCGCTGGATCTCTTTCATCAGGGGAAATCAGTGGACTACATCACGATGTCGGACTGCATGCGCCGGGGCATGGTTTCGGTTTGCCGCGGCATCTTGCGTGGCGCATTCTTGCTGGTGGCGGCAATGGCCGCGATGCCGGCGCAAGCGGCGGTGGCCCCGGCGGAACGCAACGCCTTGATCGATCTGTACAACGCCACCCAAGGGCCACAATGGATCAATCGCGCGGGATGGCTGGCTGCGGCCGGCACCGAGTGTTTCTGGTCAGGAGTCACCTGCGATCCGGGGCAGACCACCGTTGTCGGGCTCAATCTCACGAACAACCAATTGCAAGGGACGCTCCCCGCGCTGGCGGCGTTGACGAATCTGGTCTACGTTGATATATCGCAGAACGCCTTGACCGGTTCGATTCCGTCGCTTGCCGGCTTGACCAAGCTGCAGGTCTTCAATGCCTATGGCAATCAGCTGTCCGGCACGTTGCCTGCGCTCACCGGGCTGACCACACTGCAGCAGTTCCGCGTCTGGGGCAACCAGCTGACCGGATCGCTGCCTTCGTTGAGCGACACGACGAACCTGGTTTATTTCGACGCGAGCAACAATCAGCTTACCGGTACGATTCCGGCGATCACCCAACTTGCTGCGCTTGAGCAGTTCATCGTCTCCAACAACCAGCTGAGCGGCGCCATGCCCTCGCTGTCGGGTCTCGCCAAGCTGAGGAAACTCGACATCAGTTACAACCAGCTCAGCGGCGCAGTCTCCGATCTGGGCACGAATTCGGCGTTGCAGACCTTCTACATCGACCACAACAACCTGTCGGGCGCATTGCCGACGCCACCGGGCAGTCTCGCCGTCGCGACGGTATGCCCGAACGTGCAACTCAGCCACACGAGCAACGCCAGCTGGGACCTGGCCACCGGGCAGTCGCCCTGGTACCAGAACTGCGGCCTTGCATCGCAGCTCGTCATCACGGATATCAACGGTGGCGTCAGTCCGGCGGTGGGTGCCAAATTTCCGGTAACCGTGGCGCTCAAGGACGGTACGGGCGCCAGTGCGATCTCCAACACCTCCATAACCGTTCAATTGAGTGTCGCGCAAGGTTCGGGAACTCTGCTTTTCTTGGCCTCTGGCGCCAAGAGCTGCACGATATTAGTGGGGGCCAGCGGCTGCACGGTTTCGAATGTCTCCTATTCCGCAGTGGAGAGTCAGGTTCGCATCAAGGCGGCGACGTACTACACCGCACCGCCACTGATCCCGGCGATCAGCAACGCGTTTGCCGTGGTCGCGGGTAGTTACACCGTGGGCGGCACGGTCTCGGGATTGGCCGGGCCAGGGCTTGTATTGAGGATGGCCCCGGAGGCTCAGACAGTTACGGTCAATGCCAATGGCGCTTTTGTTTTCCCGATCCCGCTCGGCGATGGTGCGGACTATCAGGTCGACGTTACGAGTCAGCCGGGGTCTCCGCCGCAGAGTTGTACGACAAGCACCGGTTCGGGAACGATCGTCGGCAGCAGTGTCACCTCCGTGCAGGTCACGTGCAAAACCTACTACTCGCTTTTCATCCAAGTCGGATCGAACGCGCAGATATCTGGCTCGCCGACCCAGCTCGTCCTGTCCGGAACTACAGGCTATTTCCATGTTTTTCCGAAAAGTGGATATCGAATTGACTCGGTATCCGGGCGAGGATGTTCGGTGTCGGTGAGTTCGGGCGATGTCACCACCAGTCCGCTCACGAGCGATTGTGTGGTGACCGTGACGCTCGCTGCGCTAGATTACATACCCATGCCGTACGGCCCGAAGCGCGTGCTCGATACGCGCGCCGGCGGATCGACTGCGGATGGTTCCTACGCAGGCCAGGGCCCGCTCGCGGCGAATACGCCATTCGCATTGCCAATACTCGGGCGCAGCGGCATTCCAACCACCGGAGTCGGGGCTCTCGTGCTCAACGTACTTGCGACGAATACCAGCGCTCCGGGCTACATCACCGTGTGGCCGTCGTGCGTCACCCGGCCGCTTGCGTCGAACCTCAATTTCATCGGCCAACAGACGGTGGCCAATCTCGTTATCGTGCCGGCAGGTTGCGATGCGACGACGAACCTGGTGAGTTCCTCCGGTCCGACCGATATGGTGGTCGATGTCGTGGGCTATTTCACGACCGGACCAACGCTTACCTCGTTGGCGCCTTCACGCCTGCTCGATACGCGTGCGGGGGCATGGACCATCGATGGCAAAGCCGCCGGAAGCGGAGCGGTATCGGGGGGGGACCAACTCAATCTGCAAGTCACGGGCCGCGCCGGGATTCCTGCTGGAGCTTCGGCGGCAGCCTTGAACGTTACGGCAACGGGCACGACGGCACCCGCGTTCATCACGGTGTGGCCGACCGATCAGGCGCGTCCCCTCGCCTCCAACCTCAACTTCGTCGCGAACCAGACCATACCGAACATGGTGATCGCGAAGCTCAGTGCAACCGGGCAGATATCGCTGTTCAATTCCGCCGGCAGTACCGACCTCGTGGCTGACGTGGTCGGTTGGTTTCCGGCATCGTCGGATCTGATCCCGCTGGTTCCGGCGCGTCTTCTCGATACGCGTCCGGGCAGTAGCACCATCGACGGCCAATATGCAGGCCAAGGCGCCATCGCAGCCGGTCAATCGAAGTATGTCAGTTTCCTCGGGCGCGGCGGCGTACCACAACAGGGCGTTGGCGCCGTGATACTCAACGTCACTGCGGCGAATCCGCAAGCTGCGGGATATCTAACCATCAATGGAGGCTCAGCGGCACCTGTCCAGAATGTGAATTTCGTGGCAGGACAGACCGTGCCGAATCTCGTGATCGTGCCGGCCGATGTTTACTCCTACATCTATGCCTCGGCAACCACCGACGTGGTCATCGACGTGGTGGGCTGGCTGCGAGGTCAGTGAGCCGTCGGCGCGACCGGCGCGGCCGACATCGAGTCGACCGCGCCGCTCTGTTAGTCTTCGTGGAATGAACGTTCTTGCCAACGATTACCTGCGCCGTATCCTGACCGCCCGCGTCTACGACGTGGCGCGCGAAACCGAACTCGATTTCGCGCCGAACCTGTCGGCGCGCCTGAACAACCGCGTGTATCTCAAGCGCGAGGACAACCAGCCGGTGTTCTCGTTCAAGCTGCGCGGCGCCTACAACAAGATGGCGCAGCTGAGCGCGGAGCAGCGTGCGCGCGGGGTGTTCGCCGCCTCCGCCGGCAACCATGCGCAGGGCGTCGCGCTCGCGGCGAAAAAACTCGGCACGCGCGCGGTGATCGTGATGCCGGTGACGACGCCGCAGGTCAAGATCGACGCGGTGCGCGCACACGGTGGTGATGCGGTCGAGATCGTGCTCGCCGGCGAATCGTACAGCGATGCCTATGTCGCCGCGGTGAAGCTCGGCAACGAGCGCAGTCTCACCCTCGTGCATCCATTCGACGACGCCGACGTGATTGCGGGCCAGGGAACGGTGGCCATGGAGATCCTGCGCCAGCACCAAGGGCCGATCCATGCGATCTTCGTGCCGATCGGCGGCGGCGGACTGATCGCGGGCGTCGCCGCGTACGTGAAAGCGGTGCGTCCCGAAATCAAAGTGATCGGCGTGCAGACCGAGGATTCCGACGCGATGGCGCGTTCGCTCGAACAAGGCGCGCGCGTGGAGTTGCGTGAAGTCGGCCTGTTTTCCGACGGCACTGCGGTCAAGCTTGCCGGCGAGGAAACGTTCCGCCTCTGCCGCGAACATGTCGACGAGATTCTGCGCGTCGACACCGACGCGCTCTGCGCCGCGATCAAGGACGTGTTCGCCGACACGCGCAGCATGCTCGAACCTGCGGGCGCCCTCGCCATCGCCGGGGCCAAGCAGTACGCCGAGCGCGAAGGCCTGCGCGAGGAAACCCTGGTTGCGATCGCCAGCGGCGCCAACCTCAACTTCGACCGTCTGCGCTTCGTTGCCGAACGCGCCGAAGTCGGCGAGGCGCGCGAGGCGCTGTTCGCGATCACGATTCCCGAGGAGCGCGGCAGCTTCCGCCGCTTCTGCGCGCTGCTCGGCGCGCGCAGCATCACCGAGTTCAACTACCGCATCGGCGACACGAAAACCGCGCGCCTGTTCGTCGGCGTGCAGATACGCGACCGCGACGAGCCCGCGCGTATCGCCCAAGCGTTCGCCGACGGCGGCTTCGACGTGCTCGACCTCACCCACGACGAGCTCGCCAAGCTGCACCTGCGCTACATGATCGGCGGGCGCGGCGACCTCGCCACCGACGAGCTGCTCTACCGTTTCGATTTCCCCGAACGCCCCGGCGCGCTCGCGCGCTTTCTCGACGCGCTCGATCCGGCCTGGAACATCAGCCTGTTCCACTACCGCAACCATGGTGCGGATTATGGGCGCATCCTTGTCGGCATCCAGGTGCCGCCGGTCGATCGCGCCGCGTTCGCCGATTTCCTCGCACGGCTCGGTTACGCGTATCGCGACGAGAGCGAAAATCCGGCGTACCACCGGTTGCTGCGCGGCCACGACAAATAGTCCGAGCCGTTTCCCAAGCCGGTTACGACCCCGGCGCCAGCCAGCCGAGCACGTCCACGACCAAGTGCGTCGTGCCGGCCGAATTGAACAGCGCGACCTTGCCGTCGCTGCCGATCGCGGAGATGACGAGGTTCGGCCGTGTCTGCCCCGGGATGAAGTTCAGGTTTGAAGCATTCGGCTGCGAAAAACCCGAAGGCCAGACGGTGACGAAGCCGGTTCCGCTCGGCGCAACTGCGGTGACATTCAGCACGACCGCCGCGGCGCCGCTCGCAGGCACGCCGCCGCGGCCGCTGACATCGAGATCGAGCGTGGCTTGCGCGCCCAGCGCGCCGCCACCGGAGAATCGGCCATCGACCGTGCTCGTGCCCGGACGCGTATCGAGCAGCCGCGCCGGCGTCATCGAAGTCAACTGCGCGCCGCTCGGCAACCAGCCGGTGACATCGGCGATCAACTGCGTGCTGCCCGCGGAATTGAACAACGACACCTTGCCGTTGGTACCGACACCGGTGATCACGAGATTCGCTACGGTCTGCGCCGGCGCAAAGTTGAGGTTGGAAGCGAGCGGCTGTGATTGACCGCTTGGCCAGACCGTGATGAAGCCGTTCGCGCTGGGACCGGTCGCGGTGACGTTCAGGACGACGCTGCCGACGCCGCTGGCGGGAACATTGCCGCGCCCCGTGACCGCAAGATCGAGCGTCTGCGCGCCGTTCAATGCGCCGTGGCCGGCGGACTGTCCATCGATGGTCGTGAACCCGGGCCGCGTATCGAGGAGGCGCGCCGGAACGAGCGCGGTCACCTGTGATGACGCGTTGAAGTACCACGCGACGTCGGCAATCAGATCGGTACTGCCGGCGTAGTTGAACAACGACACGCTGCCGCCGTTGCCGAGCTTGGCGAGCGCGAGGTTGGGCACCGTCTGCCCGGCGCCGAAGTTGAGATTGGATGCACCCGGCCAGGCGGTCCCGCTCGGCCAGACGGTGACGAAGCCCGCGGCGGTCGTGTTCGTCGCGGTCAGGTTGAGCATGACCGCGGTCGCGCCACTGGCCGGCACGCCGCCGCGGCCGGCGACGGAAAGGTCGCGTGTCGATCCGGAACCGAGCGCGCCGCCGCCGGCGAACAGACCGTCGATCGTGGAGTATCCCGCACGCGTGTCGAGAATGCGCGCCGGAAATGCCGGCGGCGGCAACGTACCGGCGTTGTTGCGCACGCATTGCGCCGCCGGGCTGCTGTTGTCGTACGCGATCACCGTACCCAGCGGCATCACGTCGAAATTGCCCAGCGCTACGCCGAACAACGAGTGCGAGTCGATATTGATGTTGGCGTCCGTCCACTGGTGCGCGCTGAACATGCCATCGTCGGCGGTCAGCGGAACCGAGCCGCCGTCGGCAAGGAACATTCCGTATTTCTTCAGCGTGCGCAGGATGACCTGCGCAGCCGGGTTGTAGGCGGAGATGTCGAACCCCGCCTGCAGACGCAGGTGTGCGCCGTACGGGATCGCGTCGGGCGACGACGAACTCGGTGCGCCATTGTGGCTCGCCGGGTACACGTAGGCGCCGCGGCGCATGCGATTGTTCGGCATGACGAATCGGATCGCGTGGCCGAGGTCGCCGCTGCCCTGCATCGCCGCGTAGACCTCGTCGGGGCCGAAGATCAGCGGAGCCATCGGAAAACCCGCCGCATCCGCGCTGGTGCAACCATCGCCGCGGCCGTTCTGCGGATAGACGAGGTCGAGCCGCCACTTCACCAGGCACAGCGAATGCAGGCCGCCGGAATCCACCGTCGTCTGATAGGACTCGTACAGCGTATTGCCGTCGACGACGAACAGGTGGCAGTCGTTGTTGGCGATGTCGCAGCGGTAGTTGCTCGAACCTTCGATCGCGCCGTTCGCGGGCAGCGGCACGCTCAACCCGGTATCGCAGTCGGGCAGGTAGTAGCCTGGTTCCTGCACCAGCGGCGTCTGCGTCACCGACTGCCCGGCGGTGTAGAGCGTATGCATCGAAAAATCGATCTGGAACTGCGTCGTCCCCGTGCCCCAGCCGACGCTGGCGGCGATCATCCTTGCCGAGTTCGGGTCGGGAGACTGCGTGGAGATGTCCTGGTTCCACGCCGCCCCGGGTGGAAAGCGCGGTGTAGCCTGCGCGGCTGCCGCAAAAATCCACGCCAGTGTCAACCCGCACAGCGAGCCACGGGAATATCGCATCGTTCGAATCCAGCTATGCCGGCAACGGCCGGTTTGGCGCCGATTCTGCGCGAGACGTCGAAATACTTCCACCGGATCCGTCAACGTTCGTGGACGTGCGGCGAAGGTTGCGGCAGACGGCATCTCCATGCCTGCATCGCCGGTTTCGTCGAAGCAGGCAATGCGCCTTCCCGTCTCCTTCGCGGGGCATCGTGCGGCGCTGGTTCAATGCGACACCCGGCGCACCCATCCGGCGAAGCAGGCTAACCGGTAGTTGCGGGCGCGGCTGTGCCGTAGAGCACCTGCGCGCTCTGGAACAGCACCCACGAGGTCGCGATGTACTTGTGCGCGCCCCTGGGTTTGTTGCCGCGGTGGGTGTGGGTGAAGCCGGCAGGCGCGATCAAGAGGCTGCCGGTCTGCGGCGCGATCTTGCGCTGCTGATGATAGAACTCGGTTTCGCCTTCGCTGAAATCGTCGTTCAAGTACAGCGTCCACAGCAGCGTGCGGCTCAAGGTGTCGGGTTTTCTTTCCGGATAGACCTCGCAATGCCAGCGCGGGTAGCCGCCCTCGTCGGCAATGTATTTCTGCACGTTGATCTTGCCGGGGCGGAACGCCTTCATCACCAGCGCGGTCAGGCGTGTGTCGTCGAGCACGGCGAGGCCGTCCGGATCGAGCAGGGTCGAGGTGCCGGTCTGCGGGTCCTTCATGCGCAGCCAGACCGGTCCGAGGATCGTGTACGGATACTTGCGCAGGTAGGCGAGCAGGCCGCGCAGCATCGCGTTGTTGAGCGCGCCCTCGGCCTGCTTCCAGCGCGCGTCGTCCGAGATGCAGATATCCCAGCTGTTCTTCATCGAGGTTTCGACGCCGCCGCCCATCGCGCCGCGCGCGATGTTGTCGCTGGCCTCGAACGCGGCGATCAGCGCGCGGCATTGTTCGGCGGGCAGCGCGTCGGCGAAGACTTCGATGAAGTCGGGATGGTCCATCGGCGTTTTTCGTGTGGCTGGGAAGTTCATTCTAGCCCGACAACGAGGCAAGGCTGCTGACAAAACGCTGGCAGCAAGAGGCGCGCAGGATGCGCGACGTGCAATTGCGCACGTCCTTTACGGAGCAAGCCATGTTGAACCCCAACGTTCCCGCCTGGTTCGAGATCCCTACCGAAAACCTCGACCGCGCGCAGAAGTTCTACGAGACCGTGCTGGCGCAGCCGCTCGTCCGCCAGAACTTCGCCGGCAGTGACATCGCCATCCTGCGTGGTGGCGACAAACCCAATTCGAGCGGTGCGCTGGTCACCGGCGAAGTGCAGCCGACCGTACACGGCAGCATCGTTTACATTGGCGTCGACAATCTCGCCCCGGTGCTCGACCGGGTAGACAAGCACGGCGGCGACACATTGCTCCCGCGCACGGCGTTGCCAGCCGGCATGGGCTACTACGCGCAGTTTCGCGATTGCGAGGGCAATCGCGTCGGGCTTTGGTCGCCGGTCTGACCGGGTCTGCCGGGCGATGCGGCGTATCATGCAACGATGCGCCGTGCCGACCGCCTGTTTCTCATCATCCATGCCCTGCGCGGGCGGCGCACGGCCCTGCCCGCGCGGCGGCTGGCGGAAACGCTCGGCGTTTCGCTGCGCACGGTCTATCGCGATGTCGCCGATCTGCAGACCTCGGGTGTGCCGATCGAGGGCGAGGCCGGGGTCGGCTACATGCTGCGCAAGGGCGCGGACATTCCGCCGCTGATGTTCACCGCCGACGAGCTCGAATCACTGGTCGTCGGCACGCGCTTCGTGCGCGCCTTCGCCGGTGCGCGTCTGGCCCGCGGCGCGCAGGCGGCGCTGCTCAAGATCGAAGCGGTGCTGCCGGCGGAACTGAAGCAGCGCAGCGAACGCTCGCGCATCTTCGCGCCGACCTGGCGCGAGCGCATGCAGCGCGCGAGCGTGATCGATCGGCTGCACGAAGCGGTGGTCGAGCGTCGCGTGCTGCGCCTCGACTATGCCGATGGCGCCGGTCGCGCGAGCGCGCGCGAGATCGAGCCGCTATGCCTGGCGTTCTGGGGCGGTGCGTGGACGCTCGGCGCGTGGTGCCGATTGCGCCGCGATTTCCGCAGTTTCCGTCCCGACCGAATCGCCACGTTCGACGCGACCGGCGAAATCTTCGTCGAGATGCCCGAGCGCGGGCTCGAAGCGTATCTGCGCGCGGCGCGCGCCGATCCCGAAATGAGGGGCTGAGAAGGCATGAATGCCGAAGCGAACATTCGCGCAGCGAATGACCCGCAGGGCACGCGGCAGGATTGCCGCGTGCAATGACCATGGCTTCTTCGCAACGCAACGTCGATTACATTCTCGAGCAGATCGCCGCTGCCGGCGCGGTGTCGGCGCGGCGCATGTTCGGCGAATGGGGCCTGTACTGCGACGGCCGCCTCGTCGCGCTGGTCTGCGACGACCGCCTGTTGGTCAAGCCGACCGAAGCCGGCCGCGCCTTTATCGGCGAGGTGGAGCTCGCCCAACCCTATCCGCAGGCCAAACCTTGGTATCTTGTCGCCGAGGAGCAGTGGGACGAACGCGACTGGCTGGCGCGCCTGATCGCGATCACCGCGGCGCAGTTGCGATTGCCGCTGCCGAAACCGCCGCGCAAACGGAAGCCGAACAAATGACACAACCCGGGAATGCTCGAATGAAACGTTTGTCGATCGCGTTGTCGCTGGTCGCCGTGCTGGTGACGCAAGCCCATGCCGGAATTCCGGATCAAGCCGGCGCCGACCAGCGCTTCGAGACCTTGTACAAGACCGAATGGGCGTGGCGCCAGCAGCAGTTCCCCGGACTCGACAACGAAGATCGCGTGGCGGCCGACAAGGACGACCGCCTGCCCGCGGTCGATGCCAAGGCTCAGGCGGCGCGCCTCGCGTACTGGGACGACGTGCTGAAGAAACTCGCGGCGATCAAGCCCGACGAGCTTTCGCCCGACAACCAGGTCAACTATGCGGTGTACAAGCCGCAGATCGAGAACCTGGCCGCCGGCCTGCGTTTCCGCGACTACGAGATGCCGCTCAACAGCGATTCGCAGTTCTGGTCCGATTTGCGTTTCATGGCGGACAAGCCGTTGAAGGACGCGGCGGCGGCAAAAGCGTACATCGCGCGCCTCAACGACGTGCCGCGCTATTTTCACGAGCAGATCGACAACATGCGTGCCGGCCTCAAGCGCGGTTTCTCGGTGCCGCGCGCGGTGCTCGACGGCCGCGATGTATCCATTTCCACATTTGTAAAAGTGGAGAAGCCCGAGGACAGCGACTTCTACAAGCCGTTCAGGGCGCTGCCGGCTACCATTCCCGCCGACGAGCAGGCCGCGCTGCGCGCCGCTGCGGCGCAAGCGATCCGCGCGAAGGTCATTCCCGCCTACGCGAAGCTGCTCAAGTTCTTCCGCGAAGAATACGTGCCGCGTGCGCGCACGACGCTCGCGGCGGAGGCGCTGCCCGACGGCAAGGCGTTCTATCGCCAGCAGATCCGCGAATACACCACGCTCGACCTCGATCCCGACGCGATCCACGAGATCGGCCTCAAGGAAGTTGCGCGCATCGATGCGGAGATGCAGGCGACGATGCGTGCGACCGGGTTCAAGGGCGACTTCCCGGCCTTTCTCGCGTTTCTGCGCGGCGATGCGCAGTTCTATCCGAAAACCGCGGACGAACTGCTGATGCGCGCATCGTGGATCGCCAAGCGCGTCGACGCCAAGCTCGGCCAATACTTCAAGACGCTGCCGCGCGGCCGTTTCGGCATCGAACCGGTGCCGGCGGCGATCGCGCCGTTCTGGACCGCCGGCCGCGGCAGTGCGCACACCTATTGGGTCAACACCTACGACCTGCCCTCGCGCCCGCTGTACAACCTGACCGCGTTGACCCTGCACGAATCCGCGCCGGGGCATGCGCTGCAGGGCGAGCTCGCCGAGGAGGCGAAGGCGCAGCCCGAGTTCCGCTCGCACAGCTACATCTCGGCCTACGGCGAAGGCTGGGCGCTGTATTGCGAAAAGCTCGGCAAGGAAATGGGCATCTATCAGACTCCGTATGACGACTTCGGCCGCGAAACCTACGAGATGTGGCGCGCCGCGCGCCTGGTCATCGACACCGGCATCCACCACAAGGGCTGGACGCGACAACAGGCCATCGACTATCTCGCCGGCCACGCCGCGCTGTCGCAGCACGAGGTCGAAACCGAAGTCGACCGCTACATCTCCTGGCCCGGCCAGGCGCTGAGCTACAAGTTGGGTGAACTCAAGATCGTCGAGCTGCGCGCGCGTGCGGAGAAGGCGCTGGGCGCGAAGTTCGACATCGGCGCCTTCCACGACGCCGTGCTCGAAACCGGCTCGGTGCCGCTGCCGGTGCTCGAACAGCACATCGATGCGTATATCGCCGCGCAGAAGACCAGGTAACCCGGCCGCGCGGCAGCACCCGGGTGCTCGTCTCAGCCGTGGATCGCGTCGTCGGCAACGACGATGCCGTCCGCATCGGCGTAGAGCCATGCGCCGGGACGAAAGCGCACGCCGGCAAACTCCACGACGCCCCCGGCCTGGCCCGAGTGCAGGCCCTTCTCGCTCCTGCGCGGATGCGCGGCGAGCGCCTTGACGCCGACGGCGTGCGTTTCCAGTTCGGGCGTGTCGCGCACGCAGCCGTTGACCACGATGCCGGCCCAACCATTGTTGACGGCGAGTTCGCCGAGCATGCCGCCGACCAGCGCGCAGCGCAGCGAGCCGCCGCCGTCGACGACGAGCACGCGGCCGTTGCCCGGCGTTTCCAGCGTTGCGCGCACGAGCGCGTTGTCCTCGAACACCTTCACCGTCGCGACCGGGCCGTGAAAGGCGCGCCTGCCGCCGTAGTTGCGGAACAGCGGCGCGCAGACTTGCGCCTCGGGTTGCGCATCGGCAAGGTCGGCGGTGGCGGGGGGTGTGCCAGTGTTCGCCATCACACGTCGCCGTCCCTGAGCCAACCCTCGCCCGTGCCGCGCTGGTACACCTTGTCATCTTGCAGGATATTTCCGGCCGGGATCGAACCGGCCGCGGCAAGCTCGGCGTAGTATGGCGTGAAGTCCGGCTCGGTCGCGCGCATCAGCTGCTCGAAGCTGTCGATGACGAAATAGGTTTTCTGGTACGTGTCGATGCGATAGCGCGTGCGCATGATGCGATGCAGATCGAAACCGATGCGGTTCGGTGCCGCCGATTCGAGGCAATGGATCGACTCGCCTTTGGACGACACGATGCCGGAGCCGTAGATGCGCAGGCCGTCGTCCTGCTTGATCAGGCCGAACTCGACCGTGTACCAGTACAGCCGGGTCAGGTTGACCAGCGCCTCGGCACCGGCGCGGTGCGCTTTCACTCCGCCCGCGCCGTAGGCCTGCATGTAGTCGGCGAACAACGGCTCGAGCAGCAGCGGCACGTGGCCGAACAGGTCGTGGAACAGGTCGGGTTCGCTGATGTAGTCGATCTGCTCGGGGCGACGTATCCACCAGGTCACCGGGAAGCGCCGGTGGGCGAGGTGATCGAAAAACGTCAGCTCGGGCAACAAGCCTTCGACACCGATCAATTCCCAACCGGTCGCGTCCTTGAGCACGCGGTTGAGTTCGTCGAATTTCGGGATCGCATCAGGCGTCATGCCGAAGCGCTGCTGGTTGTCGAGGAATTCGCGGCAGGCGCGACCGATCAGCACTTCGCGCTGGCGCTTGAACAACGTCGCCCAGGTGGTGTGATCATCGCGGCTGTAGCTCGCCCAGGGCTGCTCGACCACGGCAGTCGTGTAGACGGGCACGTTGCCCTTGTCGGTTTGCTGATGCTCGACGCGGCGAGGCTGGGCGTTCATGGCGACGTTCCAGGTGAATTGGTTTCCAATGCTACTACTTCTCTCGCGGCGACGAAGGACGACACGATCGCTGCCGCGCAAGTCTCGCGCCGTGCGACGCCAAACCGTATCCTCGCGGCATGGGGTTTCATCTCGTCTACGGCAACGACACCGACACGCTGCTCGAGCAGCTCGCCTCGCGGCTGCGCACGCCTGCCTCGGGGCAGAATCCGCTCGCGCCGGAAATCGTGCTCGTGCCGCAGTTCGGTCTGCGTCGCTGGCTCGAGATCCGGCTTGCGCAGCGGCTTGGCATCGTCGCAAACGTCGACTTCTACGCGCCGGCCGAGTACGCGTGGCGATTGCTGCGCGCCGCCGATCCGGCGCTTGCGCAGAAGTCCGGCTACGAACGCGAACTGCTGCGCTGGCGCATCTTCTCCCTGCTGCCGGCGCTCGCGCGCGAACCCGGTTGCGGCGAACTCGCGACCGCGCTGGGCGACGGCGATGCGAGCCTGCGCCTGCGCTTTGCCGATACGCTCGCGCATGCCTGCGAGCGCGACCTCGCCTACCGCAGCGAACGCCTCGCGCGCTGGGAGCGCGGCGCCGAGCCGGGCGATTGGCGCGCCGAGCTCTGGCGCCGCCTCGTCGGCACATCCACGCAGCCGCATCGCGCGCGCGCGCTTGCCGACTGGGTCGCGCGCCACGCGCCCGCTTCGGCCGCGCCGCCGGGCGTGCCGGCGCGCCTGTCCGCGTTTGCCTGTACCAACATCTCGCCCGACCTGCTCGGTTTCTACGGTCGCCTCGCGCAGCACTGTCGCGTCGATTTCTATCTGCCCACGCCGTGCCGCGCCTACTGGGGCGACGTGCGCAGCCCGCGCGAGCAGCTGCGCGCGGGACAGGAGTTCGACAGCGACGCGTTCGTCGACGACGAGAATCCCGCGCTCGCCGCGTGGGGCCGCGCCGGCCGCGATCTGATCGATCGGATCTACTCCTACGAGTACGTGCAGCCGGAAGAGGAAAGCGACGTATCGCGGGTGCCGTGCGGCAACTCGCTGCTTGCGCGCGTGCAGCGCGACGTGCTGGACCGCAGCGCGCCATCAGGCGAACCGGCGAAGCACGACGGCTCGATCCAGTTCCACCGTTGTCGCTCGCCGCTGCGCGAGGTGCAGGCGCTGCACGACCGCCTGCTCGACCTGTTCGCGAACGATCCGACCTTGACCCCGCGCGATGTCGCCGTGATGTCGCCCGACATCGCCGCCTACGCAGCGCACATCGACTCGGTGTTCGGCGGCATCGCGCGCGACGACAAGCGGCATCTGCCCTACACGCTCTCGGACTGCCCGCTGAGCCGCACGCATCCGCTGCTCGGCGTCGCCCGGCGCCTGTTCGCGCTGCCGGCCTCGCGGCTCGAGCTGGCGCAGATTTGCGAATGGCTCGCGCTGCCCGCACTGCAGCGCCGTTTCGGCTTCGACGCCGACGACACGCTGCGCCTGTCCACCTGGCTGCAGGAGGCTGGTGTGCGCTGGGGCCTCGATGCCGCGCAGCGTGTGGAGCTCGGTGCCGGCGACTATGCGGAGTTCAGCTGGCGCTTCGGCCTGGAACGCCTGCTGCTTGGCTATGCCAGCGGCGACCTCGACGAAGCCGGTAGCGCGCTGATCGCGGGTATCGCGCCCGACGCCGCGGTCGAAGGCACCGGTGCGCGCCTGCTCGGCGCGGTCCTGCGCATCGTCGATCTGCTCTCCGGCCTGCTGCGCGCGCAACGGCGTGAACACACGCCGCGGCAGTGGCAAAAAATATACAACGATGCCTTGTCGCAATTCTTCGATGCGGGCGACGAGCGCGCCGATGCGCAGGCGCTGGACCGCGTGCGCGCGGCGCTCGCCGACTTCGCCGAGGAAGCCGCGCAGGCGCGGATGGACGACGTCCTCGACTGGCGTTGCGTGCGCGACGAGCTGGAAACGCGTCTTGGCGATGCCGAGCGCGGCTATCGCTTCTTCGCCGGCGGCATCACGATCTGCGGCATGGTGCCGCTGCGTGCGGTGCCGTTCCGCGTGATCTGCCTGATTGGCATGAACGAGAGCGCGTTTCCGCGCCGCGACCGCGCCGCGCCGTTCGAACGCGAACGCGCGCCGCGTGGCGAACCCTCGGTGCGCGATGAAGACCGCTATCTGTTCCTGCAGCAACTCATGGCCGCGCGCGACGGCCTGCAATTGAGCTGGGTCGGCGAGGATGCGCGCGACGGCTCGCTCATGGAGCCGTCCGCCGTCGTCGCCGAACTGCTTCACATCCTCGCGCAATACGGCATCGCCACGCAGACCTGTCTCGTCGAGCATCCGCTGCAGCCGTTCTCGCCGCGCCTGTTCGATGCCGCCGGCGACGCCGCGCTGTTCACCTACGACGCGGCCTGGCTCGCCGCGACGCGCGCCTCGCCCGCCGCGCACGCGCAACGCTTCGTCGTAGGCGAAGTGCCGGCTACCGCCGTCGCCGGCGATGCGCCGACGCGCCTCGACCGGCGCGATTGGCAGCGCTTCTGGCGCAATCCCGCCGCGGCGTATTTCAGCCGCGCGCTCGGCATCGCGCTGGCCCGCGCACCGGAAGCGGATGGCGACGAGGACGACCTCGTCCTTTCCAACCTCGGTCGCTACGTCGTACTCGACGAGTTGCTCGACATGCGCGGCGACATCGACCCGGCCGCCGCCTGCGAGCTGCTGCGCGCGCAAGGCAAGTTGCCCGTGGGCACGGCCGGCACGCAGGCATTCGCGGCGTTGCGCGCGCCGCTCGCGGCGCTGTCCACGGCAAGCGCCGGGGTGATCGGCACGCGCGCCGCCGTGCGCGGCGAGACGTTCGAACTGGATCTCGGTGATCTCGTGCTGGGCGGCACGCTGCCGGAACATCGTGACGGCCTGCTCGTGCATGCGTTGCACAAGCCGGCCGAAGGAAATCGCCTGCTGCAGGCCTGGCTCGACTATCTTCTGCTCGCGACGCAGCGCGCCGACGCGCACCTGGTCCTGCTCGAATGGGACGAGAAGAAATCGTCGATCAGGCGCCGCGATGCGCGCGCAACATCGTTCGCGCAGGCGCGCCTCTGGCTGGCTGACCTGGCGAGGTTGCACCTGTGCGGCATGACAGCGCCGCTGGCGTATTTTCCGAAGGCGTCCTGCGCCTACGCGATGGCTTTCGCGGCCGGCGAGCGTAACGGGTCCGCCGCGGAAGACGCCCGCGCAAACCATGCCGGCGCGCTGCAATCCGCGCGTTGCAGGTACCGGAGCAACAAACACCCCAACGGCATGTCCCGCGGCGACGACGCGGAGCCGGCATTCGCACTCGCCGCACGCGGCACCGATCTGTTCGACGCCGCGTCGCCTGCGAGCCGCGCTTTCGCCGACTGCGCGCTGCGTGTGTTTCTGCCGGCGCTGGACACGTTGCGGGCGGTCGATCCCGGCAGCGGCGAAGCCTTGGCCGCGAAAACCCCGCGTGCGCGGGCGAAGGCGGCGCGCCCATGAACACGCGCGACCTCACCCTGGACATGCCGATCGACGGCCTGCAGTTGATCGAAGCGAGCGCCGGCACCGGCAAGACCTGGACGCTTGCCGGCCTGTATCTGCGTTTCGTCGTCGAGCGCCGTCGCGCGGTCGGCGAGATCCTCGCGGTCACCTTCACCGAGGCGGCCACGCAGGAGCTGAAGCGACGCCTGCGCGAGCGCCTCGTCGATTGCGCGGCGCTGGCCTCCGCCGAGGTCGCCCTGACGGCGGCGATATCCGACTCCGCCGAGGCAGCCCAGGCGAAAACGCTGCTTGCACGCGCGCTGGATGCCGGCGAAACGCGCGCGCAGCTCGCGCGACGCCTGCGTCTGGCCGCGCTCGACGTCGATCATGCGTCGATCACGACGATCAACGGTTTCTGCCGGCGCGCGCTGGCCGAGTACGGTTTGCTCGCCGGCCGCGCGCTCGCGGGTACGCTCGTTGCGCAGGACCGCGACCTGGTCGAGACCGCCACGGCCGACTGGTGGCGCGGCAAGGCGACCGCCGCCGCGGCCGCGGATTTCGACGTGTTGCGGGAAGCGTTCAAGACTCCGCAGGCTTTGGCGAAAGTCCTGGACTCGTTGCTGCCCGGCACGCGCCGCCTGTTGCCGGCCATCGATGGCGGCGATCGCGCCGTCGCCCTGCTGCACCAGGCGCTGGACGCGGTGCGCGAACGCGTCGTCGCGGCCAAGCGCGCGACCGCACGGCATTCGCACGACGACGAGATCCGCGAGCTGCACGGCGCGCTCGCGGGCGAGAACGGCGCGGAACTCGCCGCACGTTTGCATGCGCGCTGTCCGGTTGCGCTGATCGACGAGTTCCAGGACACCGACGCACGCCAGTTCGCCATCTTCGAGTCGATCTACGTCCCGCGTGGCGATCTCATCCTCATCGGCGATCCGAAGCAGGCGATCTACGGTTTCCGCGGCGGTGACGTGCACACCTATCTGCGCGCGCAGCGACGCGTTGCCGAGAGGCAGACCCTGACGCGCAACTTCCGCTCCACGCCGACCTACCTGCGTGCGCTCAACGCGCTGTATCGGGGCGCCGGCAAGCGCGCGTTCGAAGAAGATGACATCGTCTACGAAGCGCTGCAGCCCGGCGGCAAGGCGGCCGACGATGACCTTCTGATCGACGGTGTCGCGGCCACGCCGCTGACGCTGTGGTGCGACACGGACGCGGCGATCAAGCGCTCGAGCAAGGACGCAGCGCGCGCCCAGCTCGCCGCGGCCTGCGCGGCGGGCATCTTCGCCCTGCTCACTCCCGGCCGCGCGCGATTGCGCGAGAAACCGGACGGCGCGCACGCGCCTCTGCGCCCGGCGCACATCGCCGTGCTCGTCGCCATGCACGAGGAGGCGCGGGCGGTGCAGGACGCGCTGCGCACGCGCGGCATCGCCAGCGCGAGCATCACCCGCAGCAGCGTGTTCGCGAGTGAGGAGGCGGGCGAACTGCATCGCCTGCTCGATGCGCTTGCCGACTTCGACGAGGCGCGTCTGCGCGGCGTGCTGACGACGCGGCTGTTCGGCGCGACGATGACGGACTTCGCCGGTTTCGTGGCCGCGCCGCACACGTGGAGCGACCAACTCGCTTGGCTGGCCGAACTGCGCGACATCTGGCGCGCGCGTGGAGTCGCCGCGATGCTGGCACGCGTGTTCGAGGTGCACGCGGCGGCGCTGCTCGGTCTGGCGGACGGCGAGCGGCGCATGACCAACTGGTTGCAGCTTGCCGAACTGGCGCAAACCGCGTCGATCGACTGCGTCGGCCTGCGTGGCCTCGTCGATTGGCTGGCAGCGCGCATCGCGCAGGCTGACGACAACAATGAGGACGAACAACTGCGCCTCGAATCCGACGCGGGCCGGGTGCAGATCTTCACCTACCACAAGAGCAAAGGCCTGCAATTCCCGGTCGTGTTCCTGCCGTTCACCGGCATGCGGGGCGGCGCGCCCAAGCCGCCGTACCGGTTCCACGATGGCGAGGGCAATCCTGCCCTGTATTTCGCGGCAAACGCCGAAGCTGCCGCAACGCCCGCGGCCCTCGCCGCGTGTGTCGCCACCGCGCACGACGACCTCGCCGAGGAATTGCGCAAACTCTACGTCGCGCTGACCCGCGCCTGTTGCGCGACGTTCGCCTGCGTCGATGCCATCGGCAGCCGCGGTGAAGAACCGGCGCTGCTGCACCTGCTCGGCGTCGCGCCGGCCGGCGGCACGAAGGATGCCGCGGCGACGGACGCGCAGCTTGCGTCGCGTCTCGCCGCGCTGCGCGCGAGCGCCGCGGGCGCCATCGCGATCGAGACCTTGCCCGCGGCCGCGGCGACCCGGCTCGCCGATACGCGCGAGGCCGCCAAACCGGGCACGGTGCGGCGCATGCCGCGCGCCCTGCGCGACGACTGGCGCATCGTCAGCTATTCGCGCCTCGCCGCCGGTGCGCGCGATGACGTGCGCGCGGACCGAAGCGACGAAGGTGCGTCGGCGCCGGTCGATGGCGCGGCGTCGGTGGCGCGAAGCGCGGTCCTCGGCGGCGCGCGCTTCGGCACCGCCTTCCACGAACTGATCGAAGTCGCCGACTTCCGCGCCTGGCGCGATCGCCATCCGCGCAACCTGCCGCCCGGCGAGGACGCGCGGATCGACCGCATCCTGCAACGCCACGCACTCGACGCTGACGCGGCCGAAGCGCACGCGCTGCTCGCCGACCTGCTCGCGCGCACGCTCAACGCGCCGCTGCCGTTCGGCGCGCGCCTCGCCGATCTCGCAGCCGAAGCCTGTCGCGCCGAGATGCCGTTCCACTTCTCCATCGGCCACGCCGACACCGCGCGCTGGTTGGCGCTGCTCCACGAGCACGGCTACGTGCGCGAGCGCGGCCGTTTCGAGCTCGCCCGGCTCGAAGGCCTGATGACCGGCGTGCTCGACCTCGTCCTGTTCCACGCCGGCCGCTGGTGGGTGATCGACTACAAGACGAACATCCTTCCTGACACCGGCGACTCGCGCCCCTATGCCGCGACCGCGCTCGCCGCCGCCGTGCGCGACAAGGAATACGATCTGCAATACCTGATCTACCTCACCGCGCTGCATCGCTGGCTGAAATCGCGCGACCCCGGCTACGACTACGCGCGCGACATCGGCGGTGCGCTCTACCTGTTCGTGCGCGGCCTCGACGCGCGCGGCGTCGACGGCGTGCATGTGGATACGCCGCCGGCCGCGCTGATCGAAGCGATCGACGCGCTGCTCGCGCCCGCAGCCGAGGCGGCGGCATGACGCACCGGATCGACCGCCTCGAAGCACTCGGCGTGCTGCCTGCCGTCGACGCCGCGCTCGGCCGCCTGTTGGCGAAAAAGTCGCCGCGCGACGGCGATGCCATCGGCCTTGCCGGCGCGCTTGCGAGCGCGGCGCTCGCGCACGGCCACAGCTGCCTGCCCCTGGCCGCGCTGCACGGGTTTGCCGCCGATCTCGCCGCCGCGACCGGTGCGGACCTGGCCGAGGCCTTGCCGACGGTGGCCGACATTCGCGCCGCGCTGCGCGCATCCAGCCTCGCCGCCGCCGATGCCACACGCGCCGCCGCACTCGTGTTCGACACGGACGAGCGCATCTACCTGCGTCGCTATTTCGTCTACGAACAGACCGTCGCGCAGGCGCTGCGCGAACGCCTCACCGATGCGAGCCTGGGCGCCGATCTCGCACGCATCGATGCATCCACGCTGCGCGACGCGCTGGCGCAGGGAATCGCCGCAGGCCGCAGCGACGATGTCGACCAGCGCATCGCCGTGCTGCTCGCGCTGCGTTCGCGCCTGCTCATCGTCAGCGGCGGCCCCGGCAGCGGCAAGACCACGACCGTGCTGCGCCTGCTCGCGCTGATCGTCGCGCAGGCGCGCACCGCCGCGGCGGTCGTGCCGCGCATCGCCCTCGCCGCACCGACCGGCAAGGCCGCCGCGCGCCTGGCGCAAACGCTGCGCGTGCGCGGCGGCGAGCACGCCGACGCCGCGATTCCCGCCACGGCGACGACGTTGCACCGCCTGCTCGGCCTCGGCGCGCCCGGCGGCCGCGCACGTTTCGACCGGAACAATCCGCTGCCGTACGACCTTGTCGTCATCGACGAAGCCTCGATGCTCGATCTCGCCCTCGCCGCGCGCCTGTGCGAGGCGCTGGCGCCGTCGACGCGGCTGATCCTGCTCGGCGACCGCGACCAGCTCGCTGCGGTCGAGGCCGGACGCGTGTTCGGCGCGCTGAGCCACGCTGCGACGGCGGCCGGCGGCTACTCGTCCGCGCTCGCGCATTGGCTGCAGAATATACTTTTGGAAAAAGTGGAAATTGCGTCACAACCGGCGCTGCTGGCTGAGGCGTTCGTCGAACTGCGTGGCAACCACCGCTTCGGCGCGCACGGCGCGATCGGGCGTCTCGCGCGCGCGCTGCGTGACGGCGAAGCCGATACGGCGCTGGGCATCCTGGGCGAGGCGCAAGCCGAGGCCGCCTTGCACCCGCTCGGCACCACCGGGCTCGCGCAGCGCATCGTGCGCGAACTCGTGTCGCGCTACGCCGATCTCGCGCAGGCCGCGGATGCGGACGCCGCCTTCGCCATCGCCGACCGTTTCCGTGTGCTCTGCGCATTGCGCGAAGGCGCGTTCGGCGCCGTCGCGATCAACGCCGCGATCGAGCACGAGCTGCGCCGCCGATGCAGCGTTGCCGAGACGTGGTACCCCGGCCGCCTCGTCATCGTCGGCGGCAACGACTACCGTCTGGGCCTGTTCAACGGCGATGTCGGCGTTGCCCTTGCGCGCGCGGCCGACGGAGCGCTCGAAGTCTGGTTCCGCGACGCCGACGGCAGCCTGCGCGCGCTGCCGCCGGCCATCCTCGGCGACTGCGCGCCGGCGTATGCGTTGACCGTGCACAAGGCGCAGGGCTCCGAGTTCGACGAGGTCGTCGTCGTCCTGCCCGCGCGCGACGCGCGTGTGCTCACGCGCGAGCTGGCCTATACCGCGGTTACGCGCGCGCGCAGCAAAGTGGAGTTGTGGACGAGTGCGGAGATTCTTGCCGCCGCTGCCGCGCGCAGCACGCAGCGCTGGTCGGGGCTGGCGGACCGCCTGGCGTGAGTTGCAGTCTGCGTCGGCGCGGGTTCAATGCACGGTCGGATTGCGCGTACTGCGCGGCTGCGCAAACTCGATCACGTTGTCGCCACCGACCGGCTTCGCGCGCGGTCCGTTCCACAGCACGGGCACATTGCGCGGGCGATCCGGCTCCAGGCCATCGTTGAGTCCGTCGCCGCCCTCGTCCGCGGAGTCGTCTTCGATCTCCCAGCTGTAGCGCTTGCGCGGCGCCAGCGGGTCGAGCCGGTAGAAGGCGATCGCCGCGATCACGCCGGCAATCGCGCCGGCGAGATGGTATTCGAACGACACGTTCTCTTCGCGCGGCAGCACGGTCAGGGTCATGCCGCCGTAGAGGAAGAACACCGCGAGTGCGATAGCCACGCCGAGGCGGTCGCGGCGGAACAGGCCGGTCAGGAACAGGAAGAACATCAGGCCGTGCACGATGCCGCTGATACCGACGTGCAGCGACGGCCGCGCGAACAGCCACACGCCGAGCCCGGAGACGATCCAGATCAGCGGCAGCGCGTAGCGCGCGGCGCGCGGGTAGGCGTAGAGCAGGAACGCGGACAGCAGGCCGAGCGGCAGCGTATTCGACATCAGGTGCTCGAACGAGGCGTGCACGAACGGCGCGGTCAAGATGCCGACGAGGGCGTGCGGGTCGCGCGGGCGGATGCCGAGCGCATCCATGTCCCAACCGAGCGCGAACGCGGCCAGCCAGACGATCCAGATGCCGGCGACGAGCGCGAGCGCACCGAGCACGGCGTAGCGCACGCGCTCGCGGTCGTTGCGCACGGTGGCGGCGCTGGCTTCGGCGGTGATCGGGGCGAGGTCCATGTCTCCATCATGGGGACGTCGGCGGCGCGCACAAGACGTGCCCCGCGTGGCAGACTGACGGCATGCTGATACGACTAGCCGAACCCGACGACGCGATGGACGTGGCGCGCGTGCACGTGCGCGCCTGGCAGGTCGGCTATCGCCGTTTGCTGCCACCGGATTATCTCGAGGGTCTGCGCGTCGAAGATCGGGCACGGCGCTACGATTTCGCGAATCCCGATCAACGCCGACCGGCAACACTGGTTGCCGCAGACGGTGGTGCGATCCGCGGATTCGCGACGACGATGCCAGCGAACAATGCCGATATGCCGGAGTGTGCCGAGCTTTGCGCGCTCTACGTCGATCCGGATTGGTGGGGCCGCGGTGTTGGCGGCGCATTGGCTGCCGCAGCACGCGCCCGTCTGCGCGATCAGGGTTTCCGCGAAGCGGTGCTCTGGCTGCTCGCCGGCAACGATCGCGGCGCACGCTTTTACCACCACGACGGATGGTCGGCGGACGGAATCGTACGCAAGGACGTCGTCTGGGAGGTCGAGGTCGAGGAGCTGCTTTATCGCCGCGGGCTGGATTGACCCGGGCTCGGCCAACGCGCATGCTTTATCATGTCGCGATGAATTCCCCGCACAACGCCAATCCCGTCGTCCATCTCAAGATCGAGCGCCGCTCCAACCATCCTTGGATTTTCCAGAAGATGGTGGAGAAGCCCGAGCCGAAACCGAAGCCCGGCAGCGTGGTCGACATCGTCGACCGCGACGGCATGTTTGCCGGCCGCGGCTTCTACAACGGCCATTCGCGCATCGCGCTGCGCGTACTCACGTCCGATCCGGACGAGGCCGTCGACGAAAGCTTTTTCGCACGCAAGATCTCGGATGCGATCACCCTGCGCCGCGAGGTGCTCAAGCTCGACGCGGCGACCGACGCCTACCGCGTGATCCATTCCGAAGGCGATGGCCTGTCGGGCCTCATCGTCGACCGTTTCGCCGACACGCTTGTCGTCGAATATTTCTCCGCCGGCATGTTCAAGCAGCGCGACCTGATCAAGCGCGTCCTGCTGCAGCATTTTCCCGAGGCGGAAATCTATGCCTTCGCCGAGGAACACGTGCAGAAGCAGGAAAGCTTCGATTGCTCGGTGCCGCCGACTCCGCGGCCGACCGTGATCCACGAACACGGCGTGCAGTTCCATGCCGCGCCGGGCAGCAAGCACAAGACCGGTTTCTTCGCCGACCAGCGCGACAACCGCCTGTTCCTGTCGGAGTTCTGCGCCGGCAAGCGCGTGCTCGACCTGTGCTGCAACTCCGGCGGCTTCGGCATCTACGCCAAGGCGCGCGGCGGGGCCGAGGAAGTCGTCGGCATCGATCTCGACGAGGAGATTCTCGGTATCGCCGAGCAGAACGCGCGCTTGAACAAGGCCAGGGTCAAATTCATCCAGGCCGACATCTTCGCCTGGCTGCGCGATGTCGCCGGCAATCCGCAGAAGAAGTTCGATGTCGTCGTCCTCGACCCGGCGAAGATGACGCGCGACCGCGAGCAGGTGATCCCGGCGCTGAAGAAATACCTCGACATGAACAAGCTCGCACTCGGCGCGGTCAAGCCGGGCGGCATCTTCCTCACCTGCTCGTGCACGGGCCTGATCAGCGAAGAACAGTTCCTCGACATGCTGCGCCGCGCCGCGTTCTACGCCAACCGCACGGTGCAGGTGATCAAGGTGTCCGGCGCCGGCCCCGATCATCCGTGGCAGGCGCATGTGCCCGAGTCGCGTTATCTCAAAGCGGCGTTCTGCCGCGTCGAGTAGCGTTCGACGCATGCGCCGCCTTGCGCGGCGCATGCAATGCGGCAAATGGCTGATCGGGGCGCAATGCCCTTTTACGTTTTCTTTCCCTGCACTCAGCTATACCAAATCTCCAATCGGGTTGCGCGGGTCCGCCCGTGCGCAATGGCCGCTTGCGATCTGCTTGCGCGCCGTGACCCCGACCTTTCCACACTCATTGCAGGGGATGAGCGAGACGGCTCGCGCCCGTGCGCGTCCGTCGCGACTGCGAGGGCCGCATTTGAACCCGATCAGCAGAAAGTTTGGTCGCCTGATCCTGCCGGCGATGGCGCGTCTGGGTTTGCGTCGTGGCATCGTGCGCGGGGTGGGCAAGCGCGGCATGCGTTCGCGGCTCAGCGAAGCGCCGTTGCGTGTGGAACTGCTGACCGCGGCGCAGATGGCCGAGCGTGGCCAGGAGCTCGCCGGCGAGCACGAATGGCGACGTGGACGCCGCGGCGACACGCTGCTGCTCGAACGCCTGCGCCACAACGAGACGCTGATCGAGGACACCAGCCGCGCGCTCGCCGCGGCGATCGCCGGACAGCACCGCATCACGCCGGCCGGCGAGTTCCTGCTCGACAACCTCTATGTGATCTTCGACCAACTGCGCAAGACGCGCACGCACCTGCCGCGCGGCTACAGCGCCGAATTGCCCGTGCTGACGCGCGGCGCGAGTGCGGGCATGCCGCGCGTCTACGATCTCGCCCTCGATGCGATCTCGCACGGCGATGGCCGGGTCGACCAGGATGCGCTCGCGCGCTTCGTGCGCGCCTATCAGGAGCGCGCGCCGCTGAGTCTCGGCGAACTCTGGGCGATCCCGATCATGCTGCGCGCCGCGCTGATCGAGAACCTCGGGCGCGCCGCGGCGCGCGTGCGCCGCGGTCTCGCGCACAGCCGCCTCGCCGCGCAGTGGGCGCAGCGCATGCTCGACGCCGCGCAGCGCGATCCGAAAGCGCTGATCCTCGTCGTCGCCGACATGGCGCGCAGCGAGCCGCCGCTGACCCAGGCGTTCGTCGCCGAGATGGCGCGGTGCCTGCATGGAGCGGGCGCCGCGCTCAACCTGCCGCTGAGCTGGATCGAGCAGCGTCTCGCCGAGGCCGGCGTGTCGATTGCCCAGCTCGTGCAGGCTTCGCATCACGAGCGTGCATTGGACCATGTCACGATCGACAATTCGATCGCGAGCCTGCGCCTGCTCGACACGCTCGACTGGCACGACTTCGTCGAGGCGACGAGTGCGGTCGAACGCGTGTTGCGCGAGGATCCCGCGGGCATCCACACGCACATGGACTTCGCCACGCGCGACAGCTATCGCCACGCGGTCGAGCACTTCGCGCGATGCAGCGGACGCGACGAACTCGAGGTCGCGCAGGACGCCCTCGCGCTCGCGCGCGACGCCGCACGCTCGAGCGCGTTGCCGGAGCAGGAAGCGGCCGCGCACGTCGGCTACCACTTGGTCGGGCGCGGCCGCGCGCAGCTGCTGCGCCGCTGCGGTGCGGGTTTCAGCGCGACGCTGCGCGAACGCTGGCGCGGTGATCTGCCGTTCGCGGTCTACCTGACGGCGATCGTCGCGCTCGGCCTCGCCGTCGCGCTGCCGCTGCTGCACGCGTTGGTGGCGACGCACGCGCCGATCTGGTTGCGCCTGTCCGCGGGCCTGTGCATCGTCATCGTGCTCAGCCAGCCCGTGGTTTGGCTGGTCGATCGCATCGCGCTTGCGCTGATCGGGCCGCGGCCGCTGCCGCGCATGGATTTCCGCAAGGGCATCCCGGCCGAGGCACGCACGCTCGTTGTCGTGCCCTGCCTGATCGGCAGCGTGGCCGAGGCGCACACGCTCGCCGACCAGCTCGAGTTGCGCTACCTCGCCAATCGCGACGGCGGTCTCGGCTTCGCCCTGCTTGGCGACTTTCCCGACGCCGATGCGGAACAACTGCACGGCGACGCGGCGGTGCTCGACGCCGCGGTCGGCGCGATCGAAGAATTGAACCGGCGTCACGCCAAGGCGCGTTTCTTCCTGCTGCACCGGCCGCGCACCTGGAACGAGAGCGAACAGCGCTGGATCGGCCGCGAACGCAAGCGCGGCAAGCTCGGCGATCTCAATGCGTTGTTGCGCCACGGCGATGCGAACGCGTTCACCTGCATCGTCGGCGATCGCGCCGCGTTGCACGGCGTGCGCTACGTGATCACGCTCGACGTCGACACACGCCTGCCCAGCGACGCGGCGCGTCGGCTCATCGAGACGATGGCGCATCCGCTCAACCGTCCGCGCCTTGCGCCGGACGGATGTCGCGTCGAAACAGGCTATACGATCCTGCAGCCGCGCATCGGCAACCTGCTGCCGTCCTCGGGCAGCACGCGTTATGCGGCGTTGTTCGGCGGCGATGCCGGAGTCGACCCATACACGCTCGCCGTCTCCGACCTGTACCAGGATCTGTTTTCCGAAGGTTCGTTCATCGGCAAGGGCATCTACGACGTCGCTGCGTTCGAGCACCTGCTCGGCGATCAGGCCGCGCGTTTTCCGCACAACCGCATCCTTTCCCACGACCTGCTCGAAGGTTGCTATGCGCGCGCCGGCCTGAGCACCGACATCGAACTGTACGAGGAATATCCGCAGAGTTGGCGCGTCGACGCGCAGCGGCGCGCACGCTGGACCCGCGGCGACTGGCAGATCGCGGCGTGGCTGTTCCCTTCGGTACCGATGGCGGGCGCACGGCGCGAACGCAACCCGCTGACTTGGCTGTCGCGCTGGAAGATTTTCGACAACCTGCGCCGCAGCGTGCTCGCGCCGGCACGGTTCGCGCTGCTCCTGCTCGCCTGGTTCGCGTTGCCGCAGCCGGCATGGTGGTCGCTGTTCGTGCTTGTAGCCGCGCTGCTGCCAGTCGCGCTCGACGCATCGATCGCGGCGCTGAACTCGCCGGCCGGCGGCGTCGTGCGCCATCTGGGCAGCGTGTTGCGCGGTGTCGTGCCGGCCGCGGCGCGCGTTGGCCTCCGTCTCGCCTGCCTGCCGTTCGATGCGCTGCGGAACACGACCATGATCGTGCGCACCGGCTGGCGCGTGCACGTGTCGAAGCGGCATCTGCTGCAATGGGTCGCCTCCAGCGTCGTCGCCGAGCGCGCGCGCGGCGACGACGCTGCGTCGACGTGGCGGGAATTGAAAGCCGCGCCGGTCACCGCATGCGTCGTCGGCGTCGCGTTGGCCCTGTTGCGCGCCGACGCGCTCGCCCCGGCCGCGCCGTGGCTTGTCGCCTGGTTTTTCGCGCCGGCCGTCATCGCCTGGTCCGCGCGGGTCCCGCCACGTCGGGTGCGACCGCTGGATGCGCCGCAAACGCAGTTCGTGCGCCAGGCCGCGCGTCGCACCTGGGCCTGGTTCGAGCGCTTCGTCAGTGCCGAGGACAACTGGCTGCCGCCGGATCACTACCAGGAATTTCCGGCGGTCAAGATCATGCACCGCACCTCGTCGACCAACATCGGCATGGGCCTGTTGGCGAATCTCGCCGCGTACGATCTCGGCTACGTGTCGCTGCGCGGCCTGCTCGCGGCGACGCGGCGCACCATCGACACGCTGCGCAAACTCGAACGCCATCGCGGCCATCTCTACAACTGGTACGACACCGCGACGCTGACGCCGCTGCAACCGATGTACGTGTCCACGGTCGACAGCGGCAACTTCGTCGGCCATGTGCTGACCTTGCGCCAGGGTTTGTTCGAGCTGCTGCACGCGCCGATCGTCGGTACGCAGGCATTCGCCGGCCTGGCCGACACGTTCGCCGTGCTGCGCACGTTGAGCGGGCGCGAGACGGATGCGGTCTGGCTGCCGTTCGCCGACGCGCTCGCGGCCGCGCGGCGATTGCCCGCACAGCTGCCGATCGCGGCCAGTCGTGCCGCGCTGCGCGACCTGTTCGAGCGCGCACGCGCGCTGCAACCGGCGCTCGCGGACGCCACACCTCTCGTGCGCGAATGGAGCGAGAAACTGCTGCACCAGGCGGCGCTGGCGATGGCCGATATCGAGGATTTCGTCGGCGACGTTGCGACCCGCGCGGCGACAGCCCGCGATCCCGATGCGACCGTCGACTCGCCGATGCCGAGTCTTGCCGGCCTGGGCGCGGACAAATCGGTGCCGCCCGCGGCGGCGGAACTCGCGCGTGCCTGCATGCAGGAAATCGAAGCGCTGGCCGCGTTCTGCGCCGATTTCGCGCGCGTCGATTTTGCCTTCCTCTACGATGCGTCGCGCGAGCAGTTCGCGATCGGCTACAACGTCGGCGAAGGCCGGCGTGACGCCGGCTACTACGACCTGCTCGCCTCGGAGGTGCGGCTGGCGGTTTATCTCGCCGTCGCCCAGGGGCAGATCGCGCAGGACGGCTGGTTTGCGCTCGGTCGCGTGCAGACGCAGGTCGCCGAAGGCCGGGTGCTGCTGTCGTGGAGCGGCTCGATGTTCGAGTACCTGATGCCGCAGCTGGTGATGCCGGCGTGGCCCGGCAGCCTGATCGCCGAGTCGGCGCGTGTCGCGGTCGCGCACCAGATCGCCTGGGGACGCGCGCAAGGCTTGCCGTGGGGCATTTCCGAGTCGGGCTATTTCCTCACCGACGCAGGACAGAACTACCACTACCGTGCGTTCGGCGCGCCCGGGCTGGGCCTGCAGCGCGGCCTCTCGCAGGACCGCGTCGTCGCGCCGTACGCGAGCGCGCTCGCGCTGCTGGTCGCGCCGAACGAGGCCGCGAACAATCTCGCCGCGATCGCCGCGCGCGGCTGGTGGTCGCAGTACGGCTATTACGAAGCGATCGATTTCACCGCGGCGCACCTGCCCGCGGGCGAGACGGTCGGTGTCGTGCGCGAATACATGGCGCACCACCAGGGCATGAGTCTCGTTGCGTTCGCCGAGTGCCTCAACGGCTCGGCGATGCAGCGCCGCTTCGCCGCCGACGCCGAACTCGCCGCCGTGTTGCTGCTGCTGCAGGAACGCATGCTGCGCGACGTCGCGCTCGCGCCGGCCGCGCCGGCCGCGCTCGACGTGCGTGCCGAGCCCGATGACGCGCCGACACCGCAGCGCCGCTACACCCAGGTCAATGCGCCGCAACGGCCCGCGCTGCAACTGCTCGGCAACGGCAGCTATCGGGTCATGCTGACGCACAGCGGCGCCGGCTACAGCC
This sequence comes from Rudaea sp., assembly GCF_057139185.1. NCBI lineage: Bacteria > Pseudomonadati > Pseudomonadota > Gammaproteobacteria > Lysobacterales > Rhodanobacteraceae > Rudaea > Rudaea sp. The sequence continues at coordinate 68,199 of NZ_DBNHDN010000031.1, forward strand.
GCTGGCGCGAACTCGACCTCACGCGCTGGCGCGAGGATCCGACGCGCGACGCCTGGGGCACCTTCATCCACATCCGCGACGTGGCCGGTGGCCGGGTCTGGAGCACGGCCACGGCGGTTGCCGCGGATGCGCCGGCCGCGCGCGAGATCGTGTTCGACGACGCGCGCGTGGAGCAGCGCCTGGTCCTGGAGCAGGCCGAGGCGCACGTGCAGATCGTGGTCTCGCCCGAGGACGACATCGAGTTGCGCCGCCTGCGCCTGACCAACCGCGCACGCGTGCCGCGCACGTTCGAGCTGACCAGCTACGCCGAGATCGTGCTCAACAGCGGCGCGGCCGATGCGTTGCATCCGGCGTTCAACAATTTATTCGTGCAGACCGAGATCCTGCGCGCGCACGGCGCAATCCTCGTCACGCGCCGGCCGCGCCTGGCCGGCGACGCGCAGCCCTGGCTCCTGCATCAATTCTGCGTACGCGGCGAAGCCGGTCGCGCGCTGCCGGTGCTCGAAACCTCGTTCGAGACCGACCGCGCGCGTTTCCTCGGTCGCGGCAATGGCGCGACCGAGGCGGTCGAACTGGGCCGCGCGGGCGCACTGTCGAACAGCGCAGGCGACGTGCTCGATCCGATCGCCGCGATCCGTCAGCGCGTGAGCGTGCCGGCCGAAGGCAGCGTCGTCGTCGATCTCATCGCCGGCGCCGGCGCAGATCGCGAAACCATGCTCGCGCTGGCCGGCAAGTATCGCGAGCGCGCGCTCGCCGACCGTGCGCTGGCGATCGCGACGACGCACAACCGCATGTTGCTCGGCCAGATCAACGTCAGCGAAAGCGAGGCGCAACTGTATTCGCGGCTCGCCGCAGCGATCCTCTACGCCGATCCGGCCCGGCGTGCGCCGGCTGAGGTGATCGCGAGCAACCGGCTCAGCCAGCCGGGGCTATGGGCGCACGGCATTTCCGGTGACCTGGCGATCGCGCTCGTGCTGATCGAGGAGGTGGAGAAACTGGCGCTGGTGAGGCAGGTCGTCGCCGCACAACGCTACTGTCGCGAGAAGGGACTGGGTTTCGATCTGGTCGTGCTCAACGAGGAGCGCGGCGGCTATCGGCAGGAGGTCAACGACGCGATCCATGCCGCGGTCGCCGCGGCCGGCGAAGGCGCGATGATCGACCAGCGCGGCGGCGTCTTCGTCCGCAGTGGTGCGCAGATCCCGCACGAGGACCGCGTGCAGCTGCTCGCGGTCGCGCGCGTCGTGCTCTCCGACCGCGCGGGCAGCTTCGCCGAACAGCTGAAGGACGCCGGATCCTCCGCGGCTGAGCCGGCCGTGCCGGAATTCGCGCCGACGCGCCGGGTCGCGGACATCGATGCGCGGCCGGTTCCGATTCCGAAACTCGACGCGTACAACGGCCACGGCGGCTTCGCGCGCGGCGGACGCGAGTACGTGGTCGTCTGCGAGGAAGGCGAGCCCACCCCGCTGCCGTGGGCGAACGTGCTCGCAAACCCGCATTTCGGCAGCGTCGTCAGCGAATCGGGCTGCGGTTATACCTTCTTCGACAACGCGCACGAATATCGGCTCACGCCTTGGCACAACGATGCCGTGGCCGACGCCAGCGGCGAGGCGTTCTATCTGCGCGACGAGGAAACCGGCGCGTACTGGTCGCCGACACCGCTGCCCGCGCGCGGCCGCGGCCGCTATCTCGCGCGCCACGGTTTCGGCTACAGCCAGTTCGAGCATGTCGAGGACGGTATCGCCAGCGAGTTGCGCGTGCACGTCGACGTCGACGCGCCGCTCAAGTTTTTCGTCCTGCGTCTGCGCAACGACTCGGGCCGCGCACGCAGGATATCGGTGACCGGCTACGTGGAATGGGTGCTTGGCGACCTGCCGGCGAAGGCCGCGCAGCACGTGACGAGCTGGCTCGACGCGAGCGGCGCGCTGTTCGCGCGCAACACCTGGAACGCCGAGTTCGCCGGCCATGTCGCTTTTTTCGACGTCGAGCAGGCGCAGCGCACGATCAGCGGCGACCGCAGCGAATTCCTCGGCCGCAACGGCAATTCGAAGTCACCCGCGGCGATGCGGCGCGCGCGCCTGTCGGGCCGCATCGGCGCCGGATTCGATCCGTGCGCGGCGATCCAGGTACCGCTCGAACTCGCCGACGGCGAGACGCGCGAGGTGATATTCCGTCTCGGCGCCGCGCGCAGCGCCGAGGAAGCCGAGCGCCTGGTCGCGCGCTTCCGCCGCTCCGGTACGGCGCGCGCCTCGACCGAGGCAGTCGCCGCGCTGTGGCGGCGCCTTACCGGCGATGTCGTCGTCACCACGCCCGATGCGGGCATCAACCTGCTCGCGAACGGCTGGCTTCTGTACCAGACGATCGCCTGCCGGCTGTGGGCGCGCAGCAGCCTGCACCAGTCCGGCGGTGCATTCGGCTTTCGCGACCAGTTGCAGGACGCGATGGCACTCGTCCACGCCGCTCCCGCGCTGCTGCGCGAGCAGATCGTGCTTGCCGCGCAACGTCAGTTCCGCGAAGGCGACGTGCAGCATTGGTGGCATCCGCCCGGTGGCCGCGGCGTGCGCACGAGCTGTTCCGACGATCACCTGTGGCTGCCGCTCGCGCTCGCGCGCTACCTGCGCGCGAGCGGCGATCGTGGCGTGCTTGCCGAGCGCAGCCACTACCTCGAAGGCCGCCCGCTCAATCTCGGCGAGGATTCGTACTACGACCTGCCGCTGCGCTCGAACGAGTCCGCCGATCTCTACCAGCACTGCGTGCGCGCGATCGAGCATGCGTTGCGCGGCGTCACCGGCAGCGCGCACGGCCTGCCGCGCATCGGCGGCGGCGACTGGAACGATGGCCTCAACGCGGTCGGCGCGCAGGGCCGTGGCGAAAGCGTCTGGCTCGGCTTTTTCCTGTACCACGTGCTCACCCAATTCCGCGAGGTGGCGTGCCTGCGCGGCGACGACATCTTCGCCGCACGTTGCGAACGCCACGCGCGCGAGCTGGCCGGGAACCTGGAGCGCCACGCCTGGGACGGCGACTGGTACCGCCGCGCCTGGTTCGATGACGGCACACCGCTCGGCGCGAAGGAAAACGCGCAGTGCCGCATCGACTCGATCGCGCAGAGCTGGGCGGTGCTGTCGGGTGCGGGCGACCCCGTGCGCGCGCAGCGCGCGCTTGACGCACTCGATGCGCAACTGGTCGACGATGAGGCGGGGCTGATATGCCTGCTGCATCCGCCGTTCGATCGGGCGACCGCGAACAGGCCCTCGCCAGCAAACGTTTCTGTCGGTGGCGAGGAAGTCAGGATGCCCGATCCCGGTTATATCGCCGGCTACCCGCCCGGCGTACGCGAGAACGGCGGCCAGTACACGCACGCGGCGGTGTGGGCGGTGATGGCGTTCGTGCAGGCGGGCCGCGTCGAGCGCGCCTGGCAATTGTTCGACCTGATCAATCCGCTGCGCCATGCGGCCGACGAAGAAGGTGTAGAAATATACAAGGGCGAACCCTACGTCGTCGCCGCCGACGTCTATGCGAATCCAGCGCATCGCGGCCGCGGCGGCTGGAGTTGGTACACCGGCTCGGCCGGCTGGATGTACCGGCTGCTGATCGAAACCTTCCTCGGCTTGACGCGCGAAGGCTCGCGCCTGCGCATCGCGCCGCGTCTGCCCGCGGCATGGCCCGGCGTCGACATCGCCTACCATCATGGCGAGGCGACGTACGCGATCCATGCGCAGCGCGATGCCTCGCGGCCGCCCGGTACCGTGCTGCTCGACGGTGTGGCGCAGGCCGGCGAAGCGATCGACCTCGACGCGACCGCTGGCGTGCATCGGGTCGACGTCTATCTTGCCGTGGCGCCGGCCCAGCCCGCCGCGCGCAGGATCTGAAACGCAGATGATCGAGGATCGCGCTACACTGCGCGCCCGTTTCCGTGTTGCCGGCTGGTCCCATGAAGAAGAAATCGCCCAAATCCTCGCCCGTCACCCAGACCCAGGCCGAGGACGCCGTGCGCGTGCTGCTGCGCTGGGCCGGCGACGATCCGGCGCGCGAGGGTCTGATCGACACGCCCAAGCGCGTGGTCAACGCCTACAAGGATTGGTTCTCCGGCTACGCCGACGATCCGGCCGACGAACTGCGCCGCACGTTCGAGGAAGTCGCCGGCTACGACGAGATGGTCGTGCTGCGCGACATCGAGTTTTCCTCGCACTGCGAGCACCACATGGCGCCGATCATCGGCCGCGCGCACGTCGGCTACCTGCCGACCAACCGCGTCGTCGGCATCTCCAAGCTCGCGCGCGTGGTCGAGATTTTCGCGCGCCGCCTGCAGGTGCAGGAGAAGCTGACCTCGCAGATCGCGCACTGCATCGAGGACGTGCTCAAGCCGCGCGGCGTCGGCGTCGTCATCGACGCTTCGCACGAGTGCATGACCACGCGCGGGGTCAACAAGACCGGCGTATCGATGATCTCCAGCCAGATGCTCGGCACGTTCCGCACCGACGCGCGCACGCGCGGCGAGTTCCTGCGCTTCATCGACATCGATGCGGGGCGGCGCAAGTAAGCCCGCGCCGATTCGCCAGAAAACCGTTCCTGCCGGGATTTCCGAAATGGAAAACAGCGCTGCGTCTACGCCCACGCCCGCCCGTCGCGCCGCGCTGATCTTCATCTTCATCACGCTGCTGATCGACATCCTGTCGTTCGGCTTGATCATTCCCGTGCTGCCGCATCTGATCCTTGGATTCGTCGGCGAGAACGTGTCGGCTGCGGCGTGGTGGTATCTCGCGTTCTCCGTCACCTTCATGGCGATGCAGTTCGTGTTCACGCCGGTACAGGGCGCGCTTGCCGACCGCTTCGGCCGCCGGCCGATCATCCTCGCCTCGAATCTCGGCCTCGGCCTCGACTTTCTGATGATGGCGCTGGTCAATTCGTTGCCGCTGCTGTTCATCGGTCGCGTCATTTCCGGCATCACCTCGGCGAGCTTCTCCGCCTCGAACGCCTATGTCGCCGACGTGACGCCGCCGGAGAAGCGCGCGCAGGCCTACGGCATGCTTGGCATCGCGTTCGGCATCGGCTTCGTCATCGCGCCGGTGATCGGCGGCTTTCTCGGCGAGATCCATCCGCGCCTGCCGTTCTGGGCCGCGGTCGTCATGTGCCTGACCAATTTCTGCTACGGCCTGTTCGTGCTGCCGGAATCGCTCACTCCGGACAAACGCAGCGCGTACTTCGACTGGGCGCACGCGAATCCGTTCGGCGCGCTGAAGCTGCTGCGCCGCTATCCGCAGGTGTTCGGTCTGGTCGGCGTGGTCGGCCTGTACGCGCTCGCGCACATGGTCTATCCGACCACATTCGTGCTCTATGCCGACTATCGCTTCGGCTGGGGGCCGAAGATGGTCGGCATCACGCTCGGACTCGTCGGCATCTTCTCGGCGATCGTGCAGGGCGGCCTGATCAAGTTCATCGTGGCGAAGCTCGGCGAACGTCGCGCGCTGCTGTTCGGTCTCGCCTGCGGCACGGTCGGCTTCACCTTGTACGCGCTCGCGCCAACCGGCTACTGGTTCTGGGCGATGATGCCGGTGGCGGCGCTATGGGGCGTCGCCCAGCCCGCGGCGCAGGCGATGATGACCCACTTCGTCGATCCGCGCGAACAGGGCCGCCTGCAGGGCGCGGTGACGAGCGTGTCGAGTCTCGCCGGCATACTCGGCGCGTTCCTGTTTCCGTCGACGCTGGCGCTGGTGTCGAGTTCGCACGACCACGGCCTGTGGGCCGGCGCGACGTTCTTCGCTGCCGCCGTCATCGTCGGCGCCTCGCTGCTGCTGGCCTGGTACATCTCGGCGCATCTGCCCGCGTCGATCTCCGCGGCGAGCGCGAAGCAGCCCGGTCCGGACATCACCGAAGAAATCGCCGCGGTTACCAGCGACTTGCATTCGCCGATTGCCGAAACCGAGTCGCGCGCATAACCGCGGCTCGCGCTTGCGGGTGCATCATGGACCCGGGTCCACGCCGGTCACGGAGCGACCCTCGCGCGCTGATTGGCGCGCGGATTCCAGCACGGCCATGACCGCAAGCGCTTCCCCGGGCGTGACCGGGTTGGGGCCGGCGCCGCGCAGTGCGCGCTCGACGCCCAGGTAGTAGCGGCGCTGGTCGCCGGGCGGCGTGGCGATGTCGCATGTCGCGTCGATGTCGAAGAACCGCAGCGGGTCGGGATCGACGCCCCAGCCGTCGGCGCCGGGCACGATGCCGGCCTTGAGTTGTGCTTCCTGTCGATCCGCTTCGCGCTTGACCAGGCTGCCGCGTTCGCCGTGCACGACGAAGCGCGGGCTGGCCCCGGCGACGAGCATGCCCGCATGCAGGATCACGCGCAGGCCGTGCGCGTAGTCGAGCACGACATGCGCCCAGTCCTCGCTCAACGCGCCGGCGCGCTGCATGGCGAGGTTCGCCTGCACGCGCGCGGGCGGGCCGAACAGTTGCAACGCCTGGTCGATCAGATGCGGGCCGAGGTCGAACCACAATCCCGCACCGGGCCCGGTGCCTTCGCGCCAGCGCCGGCGCACGTCGGGACGATAGCGGTCGATGTGCGATTCGAAATGCACGACGCGGCCGACGCGGCCGTCCGCGATCGCCTGTTTCACGCCGAGGAAGTCGCTGTCCCAGCGCCGGTTGTGGAACACCGAGAGCAGGCGATCGCAGGCGTGCGCGGCAGCGACCAATTCGCGCGCCTCGTCGAGGTTCAGTGCGAATGGTTTGTCGACGACGACATGTTTGCCCGCGCGCAACGCCGCGTGCGCGAGTGGGGCGTGCGTTTCGTTCGGCGTGGCGATGACGATGAGGTCGATGTCGCCGCGCGCGATCAGCGTCTGTGCATCGGCGGCCACGTCGACCCGCGGCCAGTCGGCACGCACCTTGGCTGCGTCGCTCGATGCGACGCCGGCAAGCTGCAGCCCTGGCGTCGCCGCGATCAACGGTGCGTGAAACGTCTTGCCGGCGTAGCCGTAGCCGATCAGGCCGACGCGAAGCGGAGTTGGGGGCATCGTGCAGTCGAAGCGTTCCGGAGCTTTCGGGTGGAGGGCGAGTCTAGTCCTGCCGCGCGAGCACGGCATCGACCCATTCGATCCAATGGCGTACGGGTACCTGTGCGGCGCCTTCCAGGTGCGCAAGGCAACCGATGTTGGCGGAGAGGATCATCGCCGGCCGATGGCGTTGCAGGTTGTCCAGCTTGCGATCGCGCAGGCGTTGCGAGAACTCCGCCTGCAGGATCGAATAGGTGCCGGCCGAACCGCAGCACAGATGCGCCTCGTCCACCGGCGCCAGCTCGGCGCCGAGTGCGGTCAGCGCGTTCTCGACCGCGCCGCTGATCTTCTGCGCGTGCTGCAGCGTGCAGGGTGGATGCAACGCCACGCGACGCAACGTCTGCGGCAGGGCGAGCTGCCTGCGTGCGCCGAGCGGCTGCAGCAATGGCGGCAGGAATTCGGCAAGGTCGCGTGTGGCGGCGACGATGCGCCGGGCCTTGTCGGCGTAGTCCGGATCCGCGCGCAGCAGGTGCGCGTAGTCCTTGACCATCGCGCTGCATCCCGAGGCATTGATGACGATCGCTTCGACGCGGGCATCGAGCTGCGGCAGCCAGGCGTCGATGTTGCGTCGCGCCTTCGCCTGCGCGGCGCTGTGCGCATCGAGATGAAAATCGAGCGCGCCGCAGCAGCCGGAGTTCGCCGCGACGACGGCCTCGATGCCGCACCTGTCGAGCACGCGCGCGGTAGCCGCGTCGATACCCGGCATCAACGCCGGCTGGGCGCAGCCGTTGAGCAGCAGCACCTTGCGTGTATGCGCACCGCGCGGCCACTTGCCTGCGTCGCGCGCGGGCGGGAGCTTGGCGCGCAGTGCCGAAGGCAGCACGCCGCGCAGCGCGCGGCCGATGCGCACCGCCGGAGCGAACAACCATCGCCGTGTCAGCGCGAAGCGCAACAAGCCGCGTTGCGCCCGCTGCGCGCCGGAGCGCGGCAGGCGTTGCGCCATCGTCGCGCGGCCGATATCGACGAGGTGGCCGTAATCCACGCCCGAGGGACAGGTCGTCTCGCAATTGCGGCAGGTCAGGCAACGATCGAGGTGCAGTTGCGTCGACGCGCCGGGCGTTTCGCCTTCGAGCAGACGCTTGATTTGGTAGATGCGTCCGCGCGGGCCGTCGAGTTCGTCGCCGGTGAGCTGGTAGGTCGGACAGGTCGCATTGCAGAATCCGCAATGCACGCAGGCGCGCAGGATCGATTCGGCCTCGCGGCCCTCGGGCGTGTTCCGGATCCAGTCGGCGAGATGGGCTTCCACGGTCACCAGCCTTCGTTCATGCGGCCGGGGCTGAAGACGCCGTGCGGGTCGAACTGGCGCTTGAGGCGCCGGTGCAGTTCGCGCTGGACCTCCGCAAGCGGATGGAACATCGACGCCGAGCGCGCGCCGCGCCAAAGCATGGCCGTGCCGCCGAGCGCGTCGGCCAGCGCACGGATCTCGCGCGCGGGCGCGTCGCTGCGCAGCCAGCGCAATGCGCCCGACCATTCGATCAATTCGCCGCCCGAGCGGTCGAGCGATGCAGTGGCGGGAAGGGACAACCGCCACAGCGGCGTTTCGTCGTTGCGGAAAAAATCGAGCGTCTGCTCGCGCAGACTCGACCACCAGGCGCGTGCGTCGGCTTCGTTCATCGGCGTGCCGCCGAGCGCGGCGCAGGCGGTACGCAAGGCACTGGATGATCCCGACAGGCGCGCCACGGCGGCGCCGTCGTGCCAGCACGTCGCCGAAACCGGCAACGGTTGCGCGCGCCAGCGCTGGAACATCGTCAACGCCTGGACCGCGCCGCACTCGAAGCGCAAGCTGATTTCTTCGCGCGGCCGTGGCAGCACCTTGAGCGAGACCTGAGTGATCAGCCCGAGCACGCCGAGCGAGCCGCACAGGAGGCGTGCGACGTCGAAGCCGGCGACATTCTTCATCACCTGACCGCCGAAGCGCAGAACGTCGCCATGTGCATCGAGCAGATGCGCGCCGAGCACGAAGTCGCGTGCGGCACCGACGCTCGCGCGGCGCGGGCCGGACAGGCCGGCGGCAATCACGCCGCCGATCGTTGCCTCGCCACCGAAGGCGGGCGGTTCGAACGGCAGGAACTGGCCTTGCCGCGCGAGCGCGTCTTCGATTTCCGCCAGCGGCGTGCCGCAGCGCGCGGTGATGACGAGTTCCGACGGCTCGTAGGCGAGGATGCCGTGGTGCTCGCGCGTATCGAGCACGTCGCCGGCCAGCGTTTCGGCGTAGAAGTCTTTCGTGCCACCGCCACGCGGCCGCAGCGGCGTCCGCGCGGCGACGGCGGCGGCGATGCGTTCACGCAGGCGGGCGAGCGTGGCTTCCATCGTCAGAATCGCGGCAGCTCGGCGAATGCGAGCTGGCCGTCGTGCACGTGCATGCGGCCGTATTCGGCGCAGCGCGCGAGCGTCGGGATCGCCTTGCCGGGGTTGAGCAGGCCGGCCGGATCGAAGGCGCGCTTGATGCCGAAAAATACCTCGCGCTCGGTCGCCGCGAACTGCACGCACATCGAGCCGATCTTCTCGATGCCGACGCCGTGCTCGCCCGTGATCGTGCCGCCGAGCTCGACGCAGAGCTCGAGGATGTCGGCGCCGAAACGGTCGGCGCGATCCCATTCGCCTTCACGGTGCGCGTCGAACAGGATCAGCGGATGCAGGTTGCCGTCGCCGGCGTGGAACACGTTCATGCAGCGCAAAGCATACTTTCTCTCCATTGCTTCGATCGCGCGCAGCATGTGGCCGAGGTGCTTGCGCGGAATCGTGCCGTCCATGCAGTAGTAGTCGGGCGAAACCCGGCCGGCCGCGGGGAAGGCGTTCTTGCGCCCCGACCAGAAGCGCAGGCGCTCGGCTTCCGATCGCGACACCGTGCAGCGGGTCGCGCCTGCCGCCTGCAGGACGCGCTCGATCCCGGCGATTTCGTCGCCGACTTCCTCGGCGGTGCCGTCGCTTTCGGCGAGCAGGATAGCCGCGGCGCCGAGATCGTAGCCGGCGCGCACGAACGGTTCGACCGCCGCCGTTGCCTTGCGATCCATCATTTCGAGTCCCGCCGGGATGATGCCGGCCGCGATGATCGCCGCGATCGCATCGCCGGCCTTGACCACGTCGTCGAACGAGGCCATGACGACCTGCGCGACCTTGGGCTTGGGGATGAGCCGCAGGGTCACCTCGGTGACGATCATCAGCAGGCCTTCCGAGCCGATCGCGAGCGCGAGCAGGTCGAGCCCGGGCGTGTCGAGCGCGGCACCGCCGAGCACGACTTCTTCGCCGTCGATGGTATAGCCGCGCACGCCGAGCACGTTGTGCACGGTCAAGCCGTACTTCAGGCAATGCACGCCGCCCGAATTCTCCGCGACATTGCCGCCGATCGAGCAGGCGATCTGCGAGGAGGGATCCGGTGCGTAGTACAGGCCGAACGCCGCCGCCGCGTCGGACACGGCGAGATTGCGCACACCCGGTTCGACACGCGCGGTGCATGCGACCGGATCGATGTCGAGTATGCGGTTCAACTTCGCCAGCGAGAGCACGAGGCCGTCCGCGCTGGGCATCGCGCCGCCGGACAGCCCGGTTCCCGCGCCGCGCGCGACGACGGGCACGTTCAGCCGGCGGCAGCTGTGCAGCACCTCGCGCACCTGCGCCTCGGTCTGCGGCAGGGCGACCGCGAGCGGCGCCTGGCGGAATGCGGACAGCCCGTCGCACTCGAACGGCGCGGTCTGCTCGGCGTCGAACAGCAGGCAGGACGGCGGCAGCACGCCAGCGAGCGCGCGGCGCAGTTCGGCCCGGCGTGCATCGGCTGCGTCGGATTGCGGGCTGGCATCGTTGCGGGACATGCCCGCATGCTAGACCGGAACGCTGGCCGTGGACAGCCGCGAATTCGGGAACACGGCATGATGAGGTCGAACCGCAGCGCACACGGGTCGGCGGCCAGCGACGGGTTTGCCTGTGTCGACTCCGCGATGCGGTCAGGCCGGGTCGGGTCGGGGTTCGAGGCGCAACACGAAGGCGTGGTCGCCGTTGCTGCCGACGTTTTCCTCGAGATGCCAGCCCCAACGCTCGCAGACGCGACGGATCATGCCGAGGCCGAGCGCATGTTCGCGCACGTCGAGCGGCGTCGCCTCCGCGGCGGCGGGCGAGCGTTCGTGCGCGATCGCGACCGCATCGCGCGCGACGCCGATGCGCAGCACGCCGCCGTCGGCGAACTGGGTCGCCGCGCGCAGCAGGTTGCCGAGGACGACGCGCAACACCTTCTGCGGCGCGGCCACGGCGATGTCCGCCTCGCCCGCGTGCGCGAGGCGCAGATGTTTTTCGTCGAGCGCGTCGCGACGCTCGGCGAGCAGGCTGCGCACGAGTCCGTCGAGATCGGGCGTGCGCCCTTCGTTGGCTTCGGCTTCGTCGCTGCGTGCGAGCACGAGCAGGGCATCGAGCAGGTCGCGCAGCTCGTCGGCGCCGCGCTGCATGCGCCGGAGCCGGGTCACGACCGCCGTGCCGCACTGGCCCGAGTCGAGCAACACCTCGATCGCGCCGCGGATCACCGCAAGCGGCGTGCGCAGCTCGTGGCTCGCGTCCGCGGTGAACGCACGCTCGCGGCGCACATAGCCGTAGAGCTTTTCCTGGTAGTTGTCGAAGGCCAGCGCGAGTGCACCGACTTCGTCTTCGGCGAAACCGGGTGCGAGCTTTTGCGCGCCGCGGCGCGAAGGCTCGAGTACCTCGACGCGCCGGGCGAGGCGGCGCACGGGCGCGATCGCGCGCCCGGCCCAGAACCAGCCCAGCCAGGCGGAGAGCAGCGTGCCGCACAGCACGAGGGCGATCAGGTCGCGCGTCCAGCGGCGTTCGCGCACGCCTTCCATGCCCATGTCGAGGACGATGTACAGACGCTTTCCGTCGGCAGTCGCATGCACCGCGACGTAGCGGCGTGGGCCGCTGCCGCCGAGCTCGTACGGATCGCCGGGTTCGAGGTTCGCGATCCCGCCCGGCGGCGCCTGGTCGCCGGTTGCGCCGCTGAGAAAAATGCGGAAATGCGCTGAATGCGTCTGCGGCAGCACGCCGAACTCCGTGTAGCGCTGGACGAAATAGTCGCCTTCGACGCGCAGCATTTCGCGCGCGACGCGGCCGACGTAAGCCGCGGAGAAGTGCAGCGAGATGAACGCCAGGCAGGTACTGACGACTAGGCCGAGCAAGGCGAAGGTGAGCGCGACGCGCGCGCGCAGGCTGAGCTTGAAGGGCATGGCGACACTTCGCGTGGACGGGGCCGGGAGCATTCTAGACGCGGATATGGCGCATGCATGAAAAGCCTGGTCCACGCGCCTGTGTGGCGCAGGTCATTCATGCGTCGGCGTGCTCGGCGATGCGATAGCCGAAACCGTGCACGGTGTGCAGCAGATGGGTCTTGAACGGCCGGTCTATCGCCGCGCGCAGTACCGACAGATGCGTGTGCAGCGTGGCGATGTCGCCGACGCCGTCGCCCCAGAGCGCGTGCGCGAGGTCGTTGTGGCGCACGAGGTTGGGTGATTTGCGCATCAGCGTTTCGAGCAGGACGAGTCCGGCGCGGGTCAGGGTCAGGCGCTGGCCGGCGCGTTCCACGGTGTAGTCGAGTGGATCGAGCACGAGGTCGGCGACGCGCAGACGGTCGCCGTGTTGCATGGTCCCGCGTCGGTGCAGGGCGCGGATGCGCGCCTCGAGTTCCTTCATCGCGAACGGCTTGACCACATAGTCGTCGGCGCCCTCGGCGAAGCCGGTAAGCTTGTCCTGCAGCGTGTCGCGCGCGGTCAGCATCAGCACGGGCGTGTCGCGGTTGGCGCGGCGCAACGCACGGCACAGGTCGATGCCGTCGAGCTTGGGCAGGCCGAGGTCGAGAATGATCACGTCGTAGCCGCCGGCCAGTGCCATGCGCAGCCCGTTCACGCCGTCGGCGGCGTGGTCCATGACGAAGCCGCGCAGCTCCAGGAAATCCCAGATATTCGCCGCGATGTCGCGCTGGTCTTCGATCAGCAGGATGCGCAAACCGATGCCCTTGCCCGAGTTGTCGGCGACGAGTTTCCGCTGCATCCCCTTAAGTCCCTCTAAAGAGCCAGGGAAAATTGAATTGTGTAGCAGCCACCGCTGGCCGCAGTTCGGTTCTTGCGTTCAGCGGTGAGCGCAAGAATGCCGATCACAACAGCAGCGTCCCCTGCTTGGCCTCGATACGGCCCTCACCGGTCATGATCTTCTTGAACTCGCCGCGGCTGACCGAAACGTAGCGGTCGTTGCCGCCGATCTCGACCTGCGGGCCGTCGACAACGGCGTGGCCGTGCTCGTCGACCCGCACGACCATCGTCGCCTTGCGGCCGGTGTGGCAGATCGTCTTGATTTCGACGAGGTTGTCGGCCCAGGCGAGCAGGTACTGGCTACCGTCGAACAGCTCGCCGCGGAAATCCGTGCGCAGGCCGTAGCTGAGCACGGGGATGTTCAGGCGGTCGACGATCTCGGTGAGCTGCCACACCTGCGCCTTGGACAGGAACTGCGCCTCGTCGACGAGCACGCAGTGCAGCGCGCCGTTCGCGCCGATGTCGTCCTGCGCGAGGCGCACGAGGTCGTCGTCGCGCGTGAAGATGCGGCCTTCGGCCTTGAGCCCGATGCGCGAGGCGACCACGCCCTGGCCGTAGCGATCGTCGAGCCGCGGCGTGAAGATCAGCGTGCGCATGCCACGTTCGTGGTAGTTGTGCGCGCTCTGCAGCAGCGTCGTCGTCTTGCCGGCGTTCATCGCCGAATAGTAGAAGTAGAGTTTGGCCATGGTCGTTCCGGAAGCGCAGCGCGCATCCTAATCCGAGTCGGCGACGAGAAGAACCCCACGGCTGGCGACCTGGCCGGCGCGCCGGCGCGCGGCTGTCAAGCTGCCGCAAACGAGAATATCCCGGCACAATTGCCGGCCTGATGAGCCTCAATCCCCAACAACGCGCCGCGATCGAGTACGGCGACGGGCCGCTGCTCGTGCTGGCCGGCGCGGGCTCGGGCAAGACGCGCGTGATCACGGAGAAGATCGCGTATCTGGTGGCGCGCAAACATCTCGCGCCGGCGCAGATCGCCGCGATCACGTTCACCAACAAGGCGGCGCGCGAGATGCGCGAGCGTGCGGCGAAACTGATCAGGGGCGAGGCCGCCGAGCAGCTCGCGATCAGCACCTTCCACGCGCTGGGCTTGAAATTCCTGCAGATCGAGCACGCCAGGCTTGGCTTGAAGCGCGGTTTCTCCGTGCTCGATGCCGACGACGCCGGTGCGATCGTCAAGGAACTGCTGCCGGCGGCGATCAAGCCCGACCAACTGTTCGCGCTGCGCAATCTCGTCGCGGCGGCGAAAAACGAAGGCCTCACGCCCGCGGCCGCGCTCGAACGCGCGCGCAGCCCGCGCGAGCACGAGGCGGCGACCTTGTATGCGAACTACCAGCGTCGCCTCGCCGCGTTCAACGCAGTCGATTTCGACGATCTGATCCGCCTGCCGCTGACCCTGCTCGAAAGCGACGACGAGGTACGCGCTGCATGGCAGGAGCGCATCCGCTACCTGCTGGTCGACGAATACCAGGACACGAACACGGCGCAGTATCGGTTGCTGAAGGCGCTTGCCGGCGAACGTGGTGCGCTGACCTGCGTCGGCGACGACGACCAGTCGATCTACGGTTGGCGTGGTGCGAACGCGGACAATCTCGACCGGCTCGGCCGCGACTGGCCGCAGCTCAAGCTGATCAAGCTCGAGCAGAACTACCGTTGCACGAAACGCATCCTGCGCGCCGCCAATGCGCTGATCCGGCACAACCCGCACGTGCACGAAAAGAACCTGTGGAGCGAACATGCCGAAGGCGCGCCGATCCGCGTGCTCGAATGCCGCGACGACGAGCACGAGGCCGAGCGCGTTGCATCCGGCATCGCCCATCTCGCACAGAAGCACAAGGCGCAATGGAACGAATTCGCGGTCCTGTATCGCGGCAATTTCCAGTCGCGCGCGCTGGAAAAGGCGCTGCGTCTGGCGCAGGTGCCGTACCACCTGACCGGCGGCACGGCGTTCCTCGATCGCGCCGAAGTGAAGGACGTGCTCGCCTACCTGCGCCTGATCGTCAATCCCGACGATGACGCGGCGTTCGTGCGCATCGCCAACATTCCGCGCCGCGACATCGGCGCGACCACGCTGGAAAAACTCGGCGAACTCGCGCAGGCGCGGCATTCCTCGATGCTGCGCGCGAGCAACAGCGACAGCGTGCTGAAACAACTCGCCGCGCGTTCGGCCTCGGCGCTGGCCGGTTTCGCTGCGCTGATGCACGAATTGGAAACGGCGGCGCGCACCTTGTCCGCGGCGGATCTCGTCGACGAGGTCATCCGGCGCACGCGCTACCTGACGCATCTGGAAGCCGAAACGCGCGACCAGGCCGTGCGCGGGCGGCGCATCGAGAACCTGCGCGAACTGGCCGACTGGTTCCGCGCGATGCAACGCAACGACTCCCGCGTCGGCGATCTCGCCGCGCAGCTTGCGCTGCTGACCTACGCCGACCGCGAAGAGGCCGGCAACGCGGTGCGCCTGATGACCCTGCATTCGGCCAAGGGCCTGGAGTTCCGCTTCGTCAACATCGTCGGCGTCGAGGAAGGCAAGCTGCCGCACGAAGCCGGTATCGAGGAGGGCCGCACCGAAGAGGAGCGGCGCCTGATGTACGTCGGCATCACGCGCGCGCGCGAAAGCCTGTGCCTGTCGTACGCGGCGCGCTCGCGCCGCTACGGCGAAATCGTGCGCAACGAGCCGAGCCGGTTCCTTGCCGAACTGCCGGCAGATGATTTGCACCGCGATGGCCTGGACGAAGCGGCCGACGCCGAGGCGAAGAAGGAACTGGCCTCCTCGCACATCGCGCGACTGGCAAGCCTGCTGGCGGACTGAAGCTCTGCCCGTCATTCCCGCCTTGGCGGAAAAGATGGCAAAGAGCGAAATCTGAAACTGAACAAACAATAAATTCAATAACTTAGCACACACAAGCTAAGGTATTGCATCAGTTATGTCATTTAAGTATATTCTGCCACGAGCGTTTAACCACGCTCACGAATACGGCGATTACCAAACGATCAGCCTCGCATAACGCCCCGATTGCCGTAGGAACACCGCAAACAACAAGAAACGGTTCCCGCTGGCGAACGGCCAGCACTCTGCCGGACGACCTCGAGTCGTCCGATTTTTTTCCGGTGTGTTTTTGCGATCGTCCTTGATTGCGAAGATCAAATAGCGGCCGCCCGTGGCCGAACTTCCCGACCGAATCTTCTTTTCCCCTTTCGGCGGACAAGGGTATTCCTTGCCAAGCGCAGTGCGGCTGACTACAGTCGCCGCACTTTTCCACTATAGTTGTCGGGGAACGCCATGTCTGTAATGTTGAAACGCACCGCTTTGCTGCTTGCCCTCGCCGCCGCCGTCGCCGCCTGCGGCAAGAAAGAAGAAGCCACTACGCCCGCCACGCCGGCCCCCGCGGCGGCGGCAACGGCAACGCCCGATGCGACGGTGCTCGCTGCTGTACGCGCCCTGCGCGGCAACGACATCAACGCCTTCCTCAACGCCGCGATGCCGGCCGCCGAAGTCGCCAGGATCAAGGCCGACTGGACGAAGAAGATGACCGAAGACCCGATCACCGACGAGGATCGCAAGAAATTCGCCGATCAAATGGGCAAGCTGACCGCGCCTGGCGCGGAGGAAAAACTCTTTGCCGAAGCCGAGCCGCAGCTGAAGAAGCTCGACGCGCAGGCCGCGCAGATTCCGATGATGATCGCGATGGGCCAGGGTTTCCTGCAGAGCGCGATCCAGCAGAACCAGGACCTGACCGACGAGCAGAAGAAGCAGTCCGCGGCCATGGTCGATGCGGCGGCGAAGTGGGCGCAAGGGGTGAAGTTCACCGATCCGGCGCTGACCAAGGCCGCGATCGCCGCGGTGAGCAAGACCGCTCGCGATCTCAACCTCAAGTCACTCGATGAAGTGCGCGCGCTCAACTACGACCAGGGCATGCTCAAGGCGGGAATCGCGTTGGCCGGCTTCAAGCAGGTGGCCGGCGCTTATGGCCTGAAAATCGACCAGTGGCTCGACTCGGTCAAGGCCGAAACCGTGAGCACGACGGGTGATGCGGCCAAGGTCAAGGTCACCTACACCGCGTTCGACCAGCCGTTCACGGCCGAAGGCGATCTGGTCAAGGTCGACGGCAAGTGGTACGGCAAGCAGGCGATCGAGAAGTGGCAGAAGGAGCAGGCGACCGAAGCCGCGGCTGCCGCAAACCCGCAGGCCAAGCCCGATGCCGCGCAGGCGCCAGCGAACAAGTAGGACCTTCGCATGAGGCGGACGACGGCGCCCCAGCGGCGCCGTCGTAGTTTGCGCGCACGTAACGCGCGCTTTGCCGGCGCTTGCGTACAATCCCGAGCATGAACGACGATTCCGGTTCGCTTTCGCCGGCCGCGGCCAAGCCGCAGGCGCCGTGGTGGTTGCGCGCGCTCGGCGCGCTGGCCGAGCCGTGGCTGAAGATCCAGCGCGATCCCGCCGACCCGCGCGCGGGCATCGATCCGGCCGTGCCGGTCTGCTACGTGATCGAACGCTACGGCCTGTCCGACGCGTTGATCCTCGAGCAGGCCTGCCGCGAGGCCGGCCTGCCCGAGCCGCTGCGCCCGTTCGACATCGCCGGGCTGTCCAAGCAGCGCGCGATGTTCGCGCTGTCGCGGCGCGACGGCTGGTGGTTCCAGAAGCCGCGTTCGAAGACGCATTCGCAGACGCTTGCGCAACTGCTCGACACGGTGCGCACGCATCCCGATATCGACGTGCAGCTCGTCCCGGTGGCGATCTTCGTCGGTCGCGCGCCCGACCGCGAGGCGGGCTGGTTCCGCGTGCTGTTCTCGGAAAACTGGAACGTGGTCGGCCGCTTCCGTCGCCTGCTCGCGCTGCTGCTCAACGGCCGCAGCACGATCGCGCATTTCGCCGCGCCCGTGTCGCTGCGCCAGGTGATCGCCGGCGAGCGCGATGCGCCGAACACGCTGCGCAAGGTCTCGCGCGTGTTGCGCGTGCACTTCCAGCGCCAGCGCGCGGTCGTCATCGGCCCCGACCTGTCGCATCGGCGCACGCTGATCGACGCGGTGATCAACGCCGCACCCGTGCAGGCCGCGATCGCCACGGCAGCAAGCAAGGAGAACGTCGACAAGGGCGCGGCGACGGCCAAGGCGCGCGCGATGGCCTGGGAGGTCGCCGCGGACCAGTCGCATCCGGTCGTGCGCTCGGCTTCCGGTTTGTTGACCGGCTTGTGGGACAAGATCTATTCCGGCGTGCGCATGCACCACTTCGACAAGTTGCGCGCGATCGCGCCGGGCCACGAAGTCGTTTACGTGCCGTGCCATCGCAGCCATATCGACTACCTGTTGCTGTCGTACCTGCTCTACCGCAACGGCATCGCGCCGCCGCACATCGCCGCAGGGGTGAACCTCAACCTGCCGCTGCTCGGTTCGTTCCTGCGGCGTGGCGGCGCGTTCTTCATGCGCCGCAGTTTCAGCGACCCGCTGTACTCGACCGTGTTCCGCGAATACATGAGCCAGCTGTTCGCGCGCGGCGTATCGATCGAATACTTCGTCGAGGGCGGGCGCTCGCGCACCGGGCGCACGTTGACCCCGCGCGGCGGCCTGCTGTCGATGACCCTGCGCAGCTTCCTGCGCGAAGCGCAGCGCCCGGTGGTGTTTCAGCCGATCTACATCGGCTACGAGCGCATCATGGAAGGTGACTCCTACATCGGCGAGCTGTCGGGCAAGCCGAAGGAGAAGGAATCCTGGTTCCAGTTGCTGCGCGCGCTCGGCAAGCTGCGTGAGAATTACGGTCGGGTCGCGGTCAACTTCGGCGAACCGATCTTCCTGACTCCGCTGCTCGACGGCGTCGACGCGGACTGGCGCGCGGCGATCGCCGATCCCGAGGCGAAACCGGCCTGGCTCAAGCCCGCAGTCGACACGCTCGCCGAGCGCATCGCCGCCGGCATCAACGCTGCGGTCGACATCAATCCGATCAACCTGCTCGCGCTCGCGTTGCTGGCGACACCCAAGCACGCGATGGCCGAGGCCGACCTGCTCGCCCAGATCGACCTGACCCGCGAACTGATCACCGCGCTGCCGTATTCGGAGCGGCTCACGATCACCGATCTGTCTGCCGCGGAGATCATCGCCTACGGCGAGAAGATGCAGGCGATCGCGCGCATCAAGCATCCGCTCGGCGATGTGCTCGCGAGCGAAGGCAAGGCCGCGGTGCTGCTCTCGTACTTCCGCAACAACGTGTTGCACGTGGTTGCGACCGCGGCGTGGATCGCCTGCTGTTTCCTCAACAACCGCGGCATGAAGCGCGAGCAGATCCTGCGCCTCGGCCGCGTCGTCTACCCGTTCGTGCAGGCCGAATTGTTCCTGCCGTGGAGCGAGGACGAATTCATGGCGCGCTGCGAGGCGACGATCGACGTCTTCGTCGCGCGCGGCCTGCTCAAGGCCGATGAGCAGCGGGAGTCTCTGCAGCGCGAGCCGGGACAGAGCGACGGCGCGTTCCGCCTGCGCGTGATCGCGCAGAGCCTGCTGCAGACGATCGAGCGCTACTACATCGCGATCGCCGCGCTCGTGCGCAACGGGCCGAACACGCTGAGCGCCGGCGAGCTTGAAAACCTGTGCACGCTGACCGCGCAGCGCCTGTCGCTGCTGCAGGAATTGAATGCGCCGGAATTCTTCGACAAGGCGCTGTTCCGCGGCTTCATCGGCAAATTGCGCGAACGCCGCGTGATCTGGCCCGACGCTGGGGGCAAGCTCGAATTCCACACCGATCTGGAGAGCATCGTGCGCGACGCCAAGCTGATCCTCAGTCGCGAGATCCGCCACGGGATTTTGAAATTGACGCCGGAGCGGCACGGTGCGCTGGCCGAGCCGGGCGCCGGGGCGAAGGAAGAAAATTGAGAAGTGCGGCCATGGATAGCCGCTTTGTGATCCTCGCGTTCAAGGGCGAACGCCAAGGTACGGTTCACGCGTCGAGATCCGGAATCAGTTTCGATTCCAGATACGAGATCATGTCCTTCAGGCGCAGCTTGCGCACCTTCATGCGCTTCAAGCGCAATTCGTCGCCGTGCGGGCTCGCGGCCAGGGCGGCGATCGCCGCGTCGAGGTCGCGGTGTTCGACGCGCAATTCGACCAGCTGGCGCGTGATTTCGGATGGGTCGAGCGGCACGGATACGTCCATTCGCGGGGCGCGATTAGTGTAACGCGTGCAAGGCGCCGGGGAGCAGGGGTGCGTCCCGCGCCGGTCGTTTGCGCGCCGGCAAGGTTGTACTCTTGTCGCTGGCTCACCTCGGGAAGCACCATGAACGCATTGATCGAAACGCGCCGTGTCCCGCGCGCGATACCGCTGCTCGCGGTGACGAAAGCGACGCTGCGCGCCACCACCGCCAAGCTCGGCAAGAGCGCCGCGAACTGGATCGCCGCGAGCGGCTTCGATGCCGCGCCCGGCACGTTCTGCCTGTTGCCCGATGCGCAAGGCAAGGCGAAGCGCGTGCTCGCCGGCATCGCCGCGGCAGACGACCTGTACGCGCTCGCGAGCCTGCCGCTGCGCCTGCCGGAAGGCAGCTACCGGCTCGACGACGGTGGCATCGCGCTCGACGCGGAACGCGCCGCGCTGGGCTGGGGCCTCGGCGCGTACCAGTTCACGCGTTATCGCAAGGCGGCGCGCACTCCCGCGAAACTCGCCGTCGATGGCACGGTGTTGCGCGCGGTCGAAGCGCGCCTGGCTGCATCCTCGCGCGTGCGCGATCTGGTCAACACGCCGACCGAGGACATGGGGCCTGGAGAACTTGTCGCTGCGGTGGAGTCGCTCGCGGCGCCGCACAGTGCCCGATTCCGCGAGTGGGTCGGCGAGGATCTGCTGCGCGACAATTTCCCGACGATTCACGCCGTCGGCCGCGCCAGCCATCGCGCGCCGCGTCTGGCCGAGTTGACCGCGGGGGATGCGCAGCACCCGCAGGTCGTCATCGTCGGCAAGGGGGTCTGCTTCGACACCGGCGGCCTCGACCTCAAGTCGGCCGACGGCATGCGCTGGATGAAGAAGGACATGGGCGGCGCCGCGCATGCGATCGCGCTGGCCGATCTGATCCTGCGCGCAAAGCTGCCGGTGCGCCTGACCTTGTTGATTCCGGCGGTGGAGAATGCGGTCGCCGGCAACGCCTATCGCCCCGGCGAGGTGATCCGCACGCGCGCCGGCCTGAGCGTCGAGATCGACAATACCGATGCCGAAGGCCGCCTCGTGCTCTGCGATGCGCTGGCCTATGCGAGCGAATCGAAGCCGGATCTGATCATCGATTTCGCCACGCTGACCGGCGCCGCACGCGTCGCGCTCGGGCCGGACCTGCCGGCGCTGTTCGGCAATCGCGAAGACTTGGCGCAAGCCGCGGTCGCCGCCGGGCGCCGCGAGCAGGATCCCGTCTGGCACATGCCGCTGTGGGCGCCGTATCGCGCGATGCTCGAATCGCGCGTCGCCGATCTGGCCAACGCCGGCGGCTCCAAACACGCCGGCGCGATCACGGCGGCGCTGTATCTGGAACGCTTCGTGCCGCAGACGATTCCGTGGCTGCATCTGGACACTTACGCCTGGAACGACGCCGACAAGCCGGGCCGGCCTGCGGGCGGCGAGGCGCTGGGTCTGCGCGCGATTTTCGCGCTGCTCGCGGAGCGCTATCGCAGGTGAAGCCGCGCCCCAGGCCTTACAATGGCGGCCTGTTCCGGTTTTGAATTCCCCATGTCCGCTCTGTCTCTCGCGTTGCCCGCGCAGCGCATCGATGCCAACAAGCTCGCCAAGCGCCTGCGCCGCCAGGTCGGCCAGGCGATCGCCGACTACAACATGATCGAGGACGGCGACCGGGTCATGGTCTGCCTGTCCGGCGGCAAGGATTCGTATACGCTGCTCGACGTGCTGCGCCAATTGCAGGCGAAGGCGCCGGTGCGCTTCGAGCTCGTCGCCGTGCATCTCGACCAGAAGCAGCCCGGCTACGATCCGGCAACCCTGCCGAACTACCTGCGTTCCATCGAGCAGCCGTTCGAGATTCTCGAGCAGGACACCTACAGCGTCGTCCAGCGCGTGATCCCGGAAGGCAAGACCATGTGCGGCCTGTGCTCGCGCCTGCGTCGTGGCGCGCTGTACACGCATGCCGAGCGCGCTGGCTTCACCAAAATCGCGCTCGGCCATCATCGCGACGACATGGTCGAGACGCTGTTCCTCAACATGTTCTATCACTCGCGCCTGAAATCGATGCCGCCGAAGCTGCTGTCCGACGACGGCAAACATGTGCTGGTCCGCCCGCTCGCCTACTGCAAGGAGGCCGACATCGCCGAGTACGCCGAACGCCGTGCGTTCCCGATCATGCCGTGCAATCTTTGCGGCTCGCAGGAGACGCTGCAGCGCAAGGCGATCAAGGCGATGCTGCACGAGTGGGAGCGCAGGACGCCGGGTCGCATCGAGAACGTGTTCCGCGCGATGACCTCGATCGCTCCCTCGCAACTCGCCGACCGCGAACTGTTCGACTTCGCCACGCTCGGCGCGCGCTCGCCGAGTCCGCCGCCAAGCATGACCGACTGGCTGCTCGGCGACGGTATTTCTGAAAACCTTTCTTAACGCAGATCAGAGCTGATCAAAGCGGACAAGGGCGGATAAAAGATTCAAAAATCCGCTTCTATCCGTTCTTATCCGCCTTGATCTGCGTTCAACGCTTTTGACTCTGGAAAACCCAAGCATGTGGTTTCGTAACCTGACCCTGTTCCGTTTCTCCCCGGCTGTCGCCAAATCACTCAAATCGCTCGATGAGGATCTCGCCGAAAAGAAATTGCGCCCCTGCGGCCCGGTCGAACTGGCCACGCGTGGGTTCATCTCGCCGTTCGGACGCAATGAGGACACGCTGACGCACCGGACTGGCGAATTCGCCCTTTTAACCATCGGCGCGGAAGACAAACTTCTGCCATCTTCGGTGATAAACGAGGAATTAACTGAACGTTTGCAGAAGATCGCCGAAAAAACTGGTAGAAAGCCGGGTGGTCGCGAGCGCAAACGACTCAAGGAAGAGGTGTTGACCGACCTGCTTCCGCGCGCTTTCATACGCTTGTCAAAGCGGAAGGCTTATCTGGACCGCCAGGACGGCTGGTTCGTCGTCGACACCGCGAGCAAGAAAGCCGCCGAGGAAGCCGTCACGCAGCTGCGCGAGGCGCTCGGCAGCTTTCCGGCGGTACCGATGGCGGCCGAGGAGTCGCCGCGCGTGCTGATGACGGACTGGCTCGCGAAAGGGAAATTGCCGGCGGGATTGGTGCTCGGCGACGAATGCGAACTGCGCGATCCGGTCGAGTCCGGCGCGATCGTCCGCTGCCGCCGCCAGGAGCTTGAAACGGACGAGGTGCGGGAGCATCTCAAGAGCGGCAAGCAGGTGTTTGCGCTGGGGCTGACGTTCGAGGACCGGATGAGCTTTTCCTTGAGCGAAGACCTCGTGGTGCGCAAGCTGCGTTTCCTCGACGTGGTGCAGGACGAACTCGGCGAAGGCGACAAGGGACGTGCTGATGAAAATCAGGCCGCCGCCGAACTCGACGCGGTGTTCGCGTTGATGTCTCTGGAATTGAGACGGCTGTTTGCAAAATTCGAGGAATGGTTCGGGTTGCCCCGGCCATCCGACAAAAAATAGGTGCTCGAACCTGTCTTGAAACGTAGCGAGCGAAGACAGGTCGCGTGACGCCGGAGCACAGGAACCGGAGCGTACTTCCAGTACGTGAGGATTCCGAGCACCGCCGGCGTGCGAGATGTCGAGCGCAGCAGTTTCAAAACAGGTTCGACCCGGTTACGCGACGCCGAGGTATATATGAGGTTTATCGACATGACCTTGGCAGAGCAGAACAATTATCTCGAACTCGCCACCGACGACGGCGACACGATCAAGGTGTTGCGTGCCGCGCACCCGCGCGCGCGGCGTCTGCGCCTGACCGTCACCTCGGGCGGCGCGCGCGTGTCGTATCCGCCGTCGACGCATCCGGCGCAGGTGTTCGCCTTCCTGCGCAAGCACGCGGACTGGCTCGAACGCAAACTCGACGAACTGCAAATCGAGGACGCGCCGCCGCCGATCGAACCCGGCCGGCCGACGCTGATCCCGTTGCGCGGCGAAACCAAGCGCCTGATCTGGCGCGATGGCGCGTTTCCGCACATCGAACTCGACGGCGAGGATCGCCTCGTGCTCACGCTGCCGAAGCCGCACAACAAGTGCACGCTGAGCGCGGCGCGCTCGCTGCTGCATTCGTTTTTGCAGGCGCAGATCCGCCGGGACGTCTCGCGCCTGCTCGCGCGCTACGTGCCCGAACTCGGCCGCGCGCCGACCGGCGTGCGCGTGAAATCGCTGAAAAGCCTGTGGGGCAGCCTCGACACGCGCGATGCGGTCACGCTCGATCTCGCCTTGGCGCTCGCCCCGCCCGAGGCGCTCAAGTACGTCGTCATCCACGAACTCTGCCACCTGCGCTATCGCGACCATGGCCCACGCTTCTGGGCGCTGGTCGGCTCGCTTTATCCCGACTGGAAGGGTCAGCGCGAATGGCTCAAGGCGCGCGGGCATGCGCTCAAGGCGGAATTGGCGAGGATGATTGAGGCCTAGTTAGCGTTATGTCTGCCTCTAACGTCGACAAAGCCCGTTACCAAAAGTCACCACTTCAGGCAGCGTATACGCCGAAAGAGTCCTTTGGTTGGGGTTCATTCGTGCGTTACATCGAACTCGGCGACGATGGGTTCACATCTCGTCAAGTTGATGCGTATGAAAACGGATACTTTACTCGCTACGACCGGAAGCATTGGGAAGATCAATTCGGCACGCTGGCCGATTTTCGGTATGGTGAAACTTGGCAAAAGCATTGGGGCAAACCAATCGTCATTGCTCGCGCAGAGTTCGAGCTTCTGTGGTCTCAAGCAGCCATGTCACCGCCTTTCCAACTCCGAGCAGCATCTCCTTCTGTGCAAGCTCCGTGGCTCATGCTGTTCGAGTCGGGGCGCTGGCAAGGGCAGGCATAACTATTCCCGTAAGAGACTTCCTGTCAACCTCGGCAAAGCGAGTAGGGCGCAATAAGCGCAGCGCATTGCGCCGCAAAGTCGCAAGCCTATGAGCTTACAGGATATTGTCCGGTCCGCGCGTGCGGTGCAGCGTGGCGATCGTGGCGGCGATACCGCCGCATTGCGTGATGGTGCATCGGCTCCAATCGATTTTCGCTGTCTTGCGCGCTGACGCTTTCTTCGTCCTCCTGGGTCGCATAACAAATATGTTACCATGCGCGCATGGCATGGAGCATTTCGTATCACACGAAAGCAGTCGAGGTCTTTGTCCTCGGCTTGCCGGAGGGTCTTCTGGCGCGGTATCTGCGCTTGACCGACTTGATGATCGAGTTCGGAGCGAATCTCGGCATGCCGCATACGCGGGCGATGAGCGATGGTTTGTTCGAACTCAGGATCAAGGGCAGGGAAGGCATCGCGCGCGTGTTCTACTGTACCCGCATCGGACAGCGCATCGTAATGCTGCACGGGTTCGTCAAGAAATCGGAGAAGACGCCGCCCGAAGAATTGAAAAAGGCAAGGATGCTGCTGGCAGAGGTGAAGAAATCATGAAACACAGCGAATTGAAGAAAGCAGCATTGCGCAAGGCGGGAGTCCGCGCGGAATATCAGGCTTTGGCGCCCGAGTTCGAATTGCTGCGTCAGATGTTGCGCGCACGTGCACAGGCGGGCATGAGCCAAGCCGATGTCGCAGCGCTCATGGGCACACAGGCGCCGGCGATAACGCGGCTGGAGTCGGCACTGAGCGGAGGCGGGCATTCGCCGTCGATCGACACGCTCAAGCGATACGCAGAGGCGGTGGGCTATGAGTTGCAGCTCAAGCTGGTTGGCAAGCGCAAAGGTGCGTCCCGACGTGCGATTTCCGACAAGGCCGCTGCGTAAAGGTCGCTTCTTGCCGGTTGTTGTTTCAGTCGGGCCTGCGACTCGTGCACGCCGCGCACTGTTTGGTTAGCATGCGAGCATGAGCGAGAACGACGCCGCCGATTCCTTCAGTGCCTTGCCGCCGCCCGCGGAAAGTTCGCCTGCACCCACGCCGGTACGCCGCCGCGGCGCGGGCGGCTTCGGCTGGCTGCTGCTGGTCCTGATCCTCGCTGCGGCCGGCTACGGCTACTGGCGACTGCAGAACATCGAGCAGGGGCACGAGGCGACCGTGCAGACGGAAGCGTCCGCTGCGCAGAAGCTGCGCGACGAGGTCGAGGCGTTGCGTCGCAGCGCCGATGCGTCAAAGAACGAAGCGCAGACGCTGCGCACGCGGCTGGACGACACGGCCAAGGTCAACGAATCGCTGCGCGCGCAGGTGCTCGGCTTGTCCGAGCGCGCGCGCCTGTCCGAGGACGCGATCGCCAATCTCGCCGAGAAGCGCCTGTCGGGCCACGATGCGTTCCTGCTCGACGAAGCCGAGCTGTTGCTCGTGCTCGCGCAGGAACGCTATGCGCTGTTCGCCGATCCGGCGCCGTCGCTGGCCGCGTATCGGCTCGCCGACGCGGCGCTGGCGCAGGCCAACGATGCGGCATTCGCCTCGGTGCGGCAGAGCATCCAGGCCGAAGTCGCTGCGTTGGGCGCGCTCGAAACGAACAGTCCATCGATGGCACAACAGTCGCTGGCGCAATTGCGCGATTCGCTGGCGCAACTTCCGAGCCGGCAAAACAACGAAGAATCGGACAAGGCGCAACCGGGCTCGCGCTTCGCGCGCATCTTTGGCCAGTTCATCCGCATCCGTCGTGACGATGATGCGGGCGGCCGCTTCGGCAGGAACGATCCACTGCTGGCGCGCGCGCTGCTCGACGCGAGCCTGCGCGGCGCGCAGGGCGCGCTGTTGATTCGCGACGCGTCGCGCTGGCAGCAGGCGCTGACCACCGCTCGTGCGCAGCTTGCGCACGATTTCGATGCCGCCGCGCCCGATGTGGCGAAGGCGCAGGCGGCGCTCGATGCGCTGGCAAAAACGGCGATCGCGCCGCCCGCGCCGAACGTGCTCGGTGCCGCGCTCAAGGAACTGCGCAACCTGCGCACGACGCACAGTTTGCAGGCGCCGCCCGCGGCTGCGCCGGCCAAGCCTGCGGCACCCGCGCAACCGGAAGGCCAGTCGTGAGATCGTGGACCGCCGTGTTGTTGCTGCTGATCGTCGCGGTCGCCGCGGCCTGGGGCTGGCATGCGCTCGCGCTCGATCCGGGCGAGGTGCGCCTGCGCTTTGCCGGCTGGCGTCTGGAGACAAGTTTCGTGTTTGGTGTAGTCGCCGCGTTGTTGCTGTGGGCGATCCTGAGCCTCGTTTTCCGCGCCGTGTTCTGGCCGGGTCGCGCGCTGCGCCGGCGCGCGTTGCAGCGCGGGCACGAACGCATCGCCGACGGCCTCGTCGCCGCGGTCGAAGGCCGCCACGCGCAGGCGGCGAAATCGCTGGAGCGTGCGGCACACATCGAAGCCTTGCAGGCGCCGGCGCTGCTCGAACGCGCGCGCTCCGCGCATCGACAAGGCGATACGCAGCAGGCCGCGGCCGCGCTGGATGCGGTGGAACCCGTTGCGCCGCAGGCCGCACTCGCGCTGCGCGCGCGCTTCCTGCTCGACGATGGCCGCAACGCCGACGCACTCGCGCTG
The DNA here is from genome assembly GCF_057139185.1 of Rudaea sp. Classification (NCBI taxonomy): domain Bacteria; kingdom Pseudomonadati; phylum Pseudomonadota; class Gammaproteobacteria; order Lysobacterales; family Rhodanobacteraceae; genus Rudaea; species Rudaea sp. The sequence continues at coordinate 95,902 of NZ_DBNHDN010000031.1, forward strand.
CTCAACGCCGCGATGGCCAAGGCGCCGTTGCCGCCCGCGGCGCTGCGCAGCCTGATCGAAGCGGCCGGTCGTTGCGGCGATTCGGCCACGGCGTTTGCCGCGCTCGCGGCATTGGCAAAAAACCATTCGCTCGCGGACGCGGATTTCACCGAACTTGAAACGAACACGCTGGCCATGGCGCTGACGAATGCGACCCGCGCCGATGCGCTGGCCAGCGCATGGTCGAACCTGAGTCGCGCGCAGCGTCAGCGCGAGCCGCTCGTGGTCGCTTACGCCAGGCGCGCCGCCGCACTCGGCCAGCCGTTGCCGGCGATGGGCGAAATCGAGTCCGCGCTGCGCCGCGACTGGTCGGAGAATCTGGTTCGCGCCTACGGTGAACTTGGGCCTTCGGATGTCGCCGCACGCCTGCGCAAGGCCGAAGCCTGGATCGCCACGCAGCCGAACAGCGCCGGCCTGATGCTCACGCTCGGCCGCCTGTGCAATCAAAGCGAACTCTTCGGCAAAGCGCGCGAGTATCTCGGCCGCGGCCTCGCGATCGCCGCCGATGCGCCGCTGTGGGAAGCGCTCGGCGACGCGTGTGTCGGCGCGAATGACAACGACACCGCACAACGCGCCTATCGCAATGCCCTGCGCGCGGCGCGCGGCGAGAAGACCGAATCGCTGCCGGATACCTTGCGCGGTGCGCTCGACACGCGCGCCAGCGTGGTCGAGCAGCGCAGCGCGCACGGTGTGCCCACGCTCGTACTGCCGCGACAGTAGATCGGCGTCTCGCAAACGAAGGAAAGGATCGACCCATGTCCTTGTGGAAAACCCAACCCGATCTGGCCCAGATCAGGCAGGCAAACCAGAAGACGCTGATAAACACGATCGGCATCGAGATCACCGAGATCGGCGAGGATTTCGTGCGCGGCACGATGCCGGTCGACGCGCGTACGCACCAGCCCTACGGCATCCTGCACGGCGGCGCGTCGATCGCGCTCGCGGAAACGCTGGGCAGCTATGCGGCGATGTTGAGTTGCGATCCGCAGTTCCGCGCCGTCGGCATCGACATCAACGCCAATCATGTGCGCGCCGTGGCGAGCGGCATCGTTACCGGTACCGCGCGGCCGCTGCATGTGGGCCGGTCGACCCAAGTCTGGGAAATCCGCATCGAGGACGAAACAGGCAGGCTCGTCTGCATCTCGCGGCTGACGACCGCGGTGGTGCCGAAGCAGGCGATTGCGTCCGCCTGAATCGCTGTCTGATTGTTGCATCGCTGCGGTGGCGGTGGGCGACGCGCTTGGCTACCATCGCGTGCGATGAGCGCATCGACGCAAATTTCCATCACCTCCGCATCGAAACGCGATTGGCTGCGGCCTTTGCGCTATCTCGTGCGCGTGCCCTTGCTCGCGGTGCACATCCTGATCGCGCCGCCGTTGGCGATTTTCGTGTTCTCGCCGCTCGGTGCGAAATTTTCGGTCAACGGCGAACGGCTAGATCATTGGGCGACGCGCTGGTGGTCGGGCGCGCTGATCCGGCGCTTCGGCTTCCGCATCCGCCGCATCGGCGAACCGTTGCCGGGCGCAACCTTGTTCGTCGCCAATCATGTGTCGTGGATGGACATCGAGCTGATGCACAGCCAGCGCATGATGAGTTTCGTCGCCAAAAGCGAAATCGCGCGCTGGCCTTTCGTTGGCTGGCTGGCGACGCGCGCGGGCACGATCTACCACCAGCGCGGCTCGACGCATTCGCTGGCGTCAGTGACCGAGAGCGTGGTCGCGCATCTCGATGTCGGCGGGTCGGCCGGCGTGTTTCCCGAAGGCGGCACCGGGCCGGGCAACACGGTGCGCACGTTCCATGCGCGCATCTTTCAGGTTGCGGTCGATGCGCGCACGCCGGTCCAGCCGGTCGCGTTGTGCTATGGAAAAAATGGAAAAATGGATTTGTCGGTGCCGTTCGGCGCGAAGGAAAGTTTTTTCGGCAACTTCCTGCGCGTGCTCGGCGGTCCGTCGCTGGATGCCGAGGTGCATTTCCTCGAACCGTTCGCGATCGACGGCGAGGGTCGGCGCGAGATTGCGGAGACGGCGCGTGCGCGCATCGCGGCGGCGCTGGGCTTCGAGTGACATCGGCAGCCGCCCAGTCTTTCGCCTCCCGCCTTGCGGGCGAGGCCGGCACGCGCAAGGCGTCGGGAGAGGGGTTCGGCATCGAAGCCGCCGTCGGCTCCGGCTCACCTTCCCAACCCCTGTTCCGTCGAGCGCGAGGAGCCGAGGGCGCGACGCGCGGATCGAGTCCGCCATGAATGCGCCGACCCGCGAATTTCATCCGCGCCGCTGGCTGCGCAATCCGCATGTACAGTCGGTGCTCGCTTCCAGCGGCGTGCGTCGCCTGTTTTTTCGCCATCGACGTGTGCTCGTCGATGGCGCGGCGACGGAACACGTTCTCGACTGCGGCGACGGTGTGCGCCTGCAGGGTTTCCACACGCGCCAGACCGTGCGCCCGCAGCCGCGCGCGCTGGTGGTCCTGCTGCACGGCTGGGAAGGCAGCGTGCAGTCGACCTACGTGCTCAATACCGGCGCGCGCCTGCTCGCCGAAGGTTGCGACGTATTCCGCCTCAATTTCCGCGACCACGGCGACACGCATCACCTCAACCGCGACATCTTCCATTCCTGCCGCATCGAGGAGGTGGTCGGCGCGCTGGCCGCGATCGCGGCGACACTTTCGCAGCGGCCGCTGGTCTTGGGCGGCTACTCGCTTGGTGGAAACTTCGCCCTGCGCGCGGCCTTGCGCGCGCGCCAGGCGGGCGTCGAGCTGGCGTGGGTGTTTGCGGTCTGTCCGCCGATCAGCCCGAGCGTGGCGATGCGCGCGATCGAATCCTCGCCGGTCTACTCATACTACTTCCTGCGCAAATGGCGCAGTTCGCTCAAGCGCAAGCAGGCTTTGTTTCCACAGGTGCAGCTGTTCGCCGCGAGCGAATTGCGCGGCAACCTGCGCGAACTGACCCAGAGCCTGGTCAGCCGTCATACCGATTTCGGCACGGTGGAAAACTACTTCAACGGTTATTCGATTGCCGGCGATACGCTGTCGGCCCTGGCGGTGCCGGCGACGATCCTCACCGCCGCGGACGACCCGATCATTCCGGTCGCCGATTTTCATGCGCTGAAGCTTTCCGCGTCGACCGAACGCGTCATCGTGCCGCACGGCGGGCACTGCGGCTTCATCCGCGACGCGAGCCTGTCGAGCTGGGCCGAGGATTTCCTTGCCGAACGCCTGAACGCGCATCTGGGCAATCGCCCCTGAGCGTACCGTTTCGCCTATCATGACGGCCGGTTCCACATGTCTTTTCCGTCGATGACCCTCGAAGAAATCCTGCCGCTGCACCGTGCCGGCGAGTTCGATGCCGCCGAACGCGCGTACCGCGAACATCTTGCCGCCCAACCGGACGACGTCGATGCCCTGCACCTGCTCGGCGTGGTGTTGCATCAGCGCGGCGACAGCGCCGCGGCGATGGCGCCGTTGTTGCAGGCGGTGCGCATCGCGCCGGACGTGGCGCGGCTGCATCTCACGCTCGGCGGCGTGCTCATGCAGTTGGGTCAGGACGAGGCTGCGCGAGGCGCGTTCCTGCGCGCGCTGGAGCTCGATCCGAACCTGGTCGAGGCACACGGCGTGCTCGGCCATCTGCAGTTGGGCGAAGGCGACCTCGATGCCGCGGAGAATCGCTTCCGCATCGGCCGCCGCGCCACCGATGCGTTCGAAGACGAGGACCCGCTGATCCTGCTTGGCCTCGGCAACATCTACCTTGCGCGCGGCGATGGCGTGACCGCGTCGAAGTTCCTCAGCCGGGCGGCCTCGCTCAGGCCGGACGATGCGGCGATCCAGACCGCGCTCGGCCAGAGCCTGTTCGCGCAGGAAAGCTTCGCGTTCGCCGAGCAGGCGCTGGCCAATGCACTGCGCCTGCACCCGGATTCGAGCACCGCGAAATTGTTCCTCGCGCGTGCGCGCATGCGCCAGAACAAGGACGACGCCGCGCGCGAAGGATTCAGCGAGCTGGTCGCCGCCGGCAAGCAGGTGTTCGGCGCGACCGCGGGACTCGGCGATATCGCGCGCAAGCATGGGCAGACGGTCAAGGCCCTGAAGTACTACAAGCGCGCGCTCGAACTCGACCCCACGCATGCCGGCGCGATCAACGCCTGCGCCTGGTGCATGGAAAAACTCGGCGACCCCGAAGCCGCGGTGCGCTACCTCAGCGACGGCGTGCGGCGCTCCCCCGATGCCGATTCGCTGCGTCCGCAGCTCGCCGTGCTGCTCGAACGGCTCGGCCGCGGCGACGAGGCGGCGCAGGTACGTGCGGCGCTCGCGGGTTGAACGCGACGATGACGACGCACGATACGCAGGCCGACGCGCAGCTGCAGCGCGCCCGCGCCGCCGTGGAGGCGGGGCGCTACGCGGAGGCCGACGCGGCGTTCGCGCTCGTGCTGACGCAGGATCCCGGCCATGCCGAGTCGCTGAACTATCTCGCCCAACGCGCCCTCGTCGATGGGCGCCCGGCGCAGGCGATCGAGTTGCTCGAGCGTGCGCTCGCACGCGACGCGGACAATGCCGAGTCATGGAAGAACCTCGGTTTCGCGCGCCTCGCCGCGGGCCAGGGCGAAGCCGCGACGGCCGCACTGGAGGCCTCGATCCGTCTCGATCCCGGCGCGTTCCGCGCGCGCCTGTTTCTCGCCCAGATCCACGAACGCGCCGGCCGCGTGCGCGAGGCGACGATGCAGTACTTCGGGGCCATCGTTGCCGCGCAGGCGCAGGGTCTCTGGCTCAGCGAGGAGAGCACGCCGCCGGCAATGCGCGAACGCGTGCTGCAGGCGATGGATTTCGTCGATCGCCATCGCCGCGCGATCTTCGCCGAGGTGCTCGAACCTCTGCGCACGCAACACGGCGACGCCGCGCTTGCGCGCGTCCAGCGCTGCCTCGCCATCTATCTCGGCGAAGCGTCGGCCGATTGGCCCGATCCACGCCAGCGGCCGAAATTTCTCTATTTCCCGGGCCTGCCAACGCCGCCGTATTTCGATCGCGCGCTGTTTCCGTGGTATGCCGCGCTGGAGGAAAACGTCGGCGTGATCCGCGCCGAACTGCACGAGGTGCTGCGCGACGAGGCAGGCATCGCGCCGTTCCTCGGCACGAACGCGCTCGACCGGGTCGGTGACCAGCTCGCCGGCGCGGAAGCACCGCCCGCCTGGGACGCATTCTTCTTTCATCGCCACGGCGAGCGCATCGACGAAAATTGCGCGCGGTGCCCGCGCACCGCAGCGATCCTCGATTCGCTGCCGCTGGTGCGCATTCGCGAACACGCGCCGGAAATCTGCTTTTCGCTGCTCACGCCGGGCACGCACATCCTGCCGCATCGCGGCGTGACCAACACGCGCCTGGTCACCCACCTGCCGCTGATCGTGCCCGAGGATTGCGCCATCGTCGTCGGCGGCGAAAAGCGCGAGTGGCGCGAAGGCGAGTGTTTCACCTTCGACGACACGTTCGAGCACGAGGCGTGGAACCGCGGTGCGTCCACGCGCGTGGTCATGCTGATGGATTGCTGGAACCCCTACCTCAGCGAGGTCGAACGCGACGCAGTCACCCTGCTGGTCGGCGCGATCGGCGATTTCAATCGCGCGGCGGGTATCAACAGCTGACACTGCCCGGCATCGGGGCTCCCTCTCCTTTCAAAGAGAGGGGCCAGGAGCACCGGGCAGTGACGCGGTTACTCCTGCGGCGCCACGTTGAGATAGCCGCCTGCGGCGGCGACGGTGGCCCACAGTTCGGCGGCAAGATGGAACGAGCGACCGAACAGGTCCTCGGCCGCCGCACGGTCGCCGTTCATCAGATAGTACGCGCCGACTTCGGCGATTTCCTTCTCATCTTCCGGATTGGCCTGCGTGTATTTGTCGAACAGCGGCTTGGCCTTGGCCCATTCGCCGGCTTCGCGGTAGACGCGCGCGACGCGGAACTCGTCGCTAGGCTTGTGCTTCTTGTTCAGTACGTCGTCGAAAATCGCCTGACCTTCGGCCTTCATGCCGCCGAGGTAATAGACGCGGCCGATTGCGATGCGTTCCCAACTGCCGTCGCCCGCCTGCGCACGGGCGGCGTCGAGCAGGGCACGTGCGGCCTCCTGCTTGGACTTGCCCTGGAACAGTGACGTTTCGAGCTTCTTCTGTCCGGCGAAACCGACGCCGATTCCGGCGGCGAAGATCAGGGCAGCGAGGGCGGTATGACGAAATTTCATTGCGACTCCTTGTGCGTGGTGTGGTTCGACCCCGGGACAGCATATCCGTGTCGGTGGCGGCGTTGCATGCGCAGTTTCCGCGACCTGGGGCGGCGCCGCGATCTACGATTTTGGTGCATATTTGGAGACGTTGCATCAAAATAGTGCGAATTCGTGCTGCGTTACGATTTTCGGTGGCCATGCCTCTTGATTACAAAAGAGTTTTCATCGTTGGCATCCAGATTGCTTTATTTTCGTCACAACTATTCAACCAAGGGAATCGTCATGTCCTCCAGCTTCACCCAGTTCGTCAAAGACAACAAAGTCGAGTTCGTCGACCTGCGCTTCGCCGACATGCTCGGCAAGCAGCATCACGTTACCTTTCCGGCCAAGGCCATCGACGAAAGCCTGTTCGAGGACGGCAAGATGTTCGACGGCTCCAGCATCGCGGGCTGGAAGGGGATCAACGATTCCGACATGGTGTTGATGCCCGATCCGGACAGCGCGATCCTCGATCCGTTCGCCGCCGATCCGACCGTGATCCTCACCTGCGACGTGCTCGAGCCGTCGACGATGCAGGCCTATACGCGCTGCCCGCGCTCGGTGGCCAAGCGCGCCGAAGCGTACCTGAAGTCCTCGGGCATCGCCGACACCGCGTTCTTCGGCCCGGAGCCGGAATTCTTCATCTTCGACTCGGTGCGCTACAAGAACGACATGCAGGGCGCCAGCTTCGAGATCAATTCCGAAGAGGCCGCGTGGAGCACGAACGACAAGTTCGATGGCGGCAATTCCGGCCATCGTCCGGGCGTCAAGGGTGGCTATTTCCCGGTGCCGCCGGTTGATTCGCTGCAGGACCTGCGCAGCGAGATGTGCAAGGTGCTCGAAGCCTGCGGCCTGACGATCGAAGTGCATCATCACGAAGTCGCGACTGCCGGCCAGTGCGAGATCGGCACCAGGTTCAACACGTTGACGAAGAAGGCCGACGAACTGCTGACGATGAAGTACGTCATCAAGAACGTGGCCCACCAGAACGGCAAGACCGCGACCTTCCTGCCGAAGCCGATCGTCGGCGACAACGGTTCCGGCATGCACGTGCACCAATCGCTGGCCAAGGGCGGCACGAACCTGTTCGCGGGCGATTTGTACGGCGGCCTTTCGCAAACCGCGCTGTACTACATCGGCGGCATCTTCAAGCACGCGCGTGCGATCAACGCCTTCACCAACTCGACCACGAACAGCTACAAGCGCCTCGTGCCGGGCTTCGAAGCGCCGGTAATGCTCGCCTACTCGGCGCGCAACCGCTCGGCCTCGTGCCGCATCCCGTTCGTGCACTCGCCGAAGGCACGCCGCATCGAGCTGCGCTTCCCCGATCCGATGAACACCGGCTACCTCACCTTCACCGCGCTGATGATGGCCGGCCTCGACGGCATCCTCAACAAGATCGATCCGGGCGCGCCCGCGGACAAGGATCTGTACGATCTGCCGCCGGAAGAGGAGAAGCTGATCCCGACCGTGTGCCACTCGCTCGACCAGGCACTCGAGGCGCTGGACAAGGATCGCGCCTTCCTCAAGGCCGGCGGCGTGTTCAGCGACGACTTCATCGATGCCTACATCGAATTGAAGATGGGTGAAGTGTCGAAGTTCCGTGCGGCGACGCACCCGGTCGAGTACCAGATGTACTACTCGATCTGAGCGATTGCCCCTATCCCGCCGGGATAGGGGCAAGGGTTCGGCTGGCGACGGTCGAACCCGCATCCGCCCCTCGGCGGGCGCCTTCTCCGGGCGGGAGAAGGAAGGAAAAAGTATACAAGTTCATTTCTGGAGATTGAGTACTCACGCTCAGGGTTGAGTGTTGTCTGCAAAAAGGCAGCCGAGGCGAAAAAAACGCAGGGCTGGGGGCGGGACGGAAAACGCGTCGTTCGCGGCGCACACGCTTTCTTTCCCCGACGTTACTGGAGACCTACGTGATGAAGACCCGCCTGACCCTCGCGATCCTTTCCGCCGCCCTGCTTTCGGCCAGGGCGCACGCCGATGAACCCACCGCCGCGCCGACTCCGGACTGGACCTTTCCCGGTTCGGTGTCGATCGCCAACGACTACATCTTCCGCGGCCTGACCCAGACCAATACCGAACCGGCGCTGCAGGCCGGCATCGAAGTCGACCACGCCTCGGGTTTCTACGCCGGTGCGTGGGGCAGCAACATAAACTGGCTGCACGACTACACTTCGGCGGTTTCGTCCAGCCTCGAAGTCGACCTCTACGCCGGCTACCGCACCAAGATCGCCGACACGATCGGCCTCGACGTCGGCCTGTACGAGTACTACTACCCGGGTGACTTTCCGAAGAACGTCGGCTACAAGCTGCCGTACACGCTGGAAGGCTATGTCGCGCTGAGCTACAGCTTCGTCTCGCTCAAGTACTCGCACACCTTCACCAACCTGTTCGGCTTCGCCGGCACCAAGCACTCGGGCTATCTCGACCTGTCGGCCAACTACGAGTTCGTGCCAACCTGGGTAGTCAATGCGCACATCGGCCGGCAGAAGGTCGACGGTTTCAGCGCGGCAAGCTACACCGACTACAAGCTCGGTGTGACCAAGAATTTCGACGGCGGCTGGTCGCTCGCGGTCGCGTACTACGACACCAATGCGGACAAGGCCGTCTACACGTTTCCGGACGGCACTTTCCAGGGGCGTTCCACCGGCGTCGTATCCCTGGCCAAGACCTTTTGATCCACACGAGGAGGCAGCATGAAACTCATCACCGCAATCATCCGGCCGTTCAAGCTCGAGGAGGTGCGCGAAGCACTGACTCAGGCCGGCGTGTCGGGCCTCACCGTCACCGAAGTCAAGGGCTACGGGCGGCAGAAGGGACATACCGAGCTCTACCGCGGCGCGGAATACGTCGTCGACCTGTTGCCGAAGATCAAGATCGAGGCGGTCGTGCCCGATGAACTGCTCGAGCCTGCGCTCGACGCGGTCATCGCCGGCGCGCGCACCGACAAGATCGGCGACGGCAAGATTTTCGTCAGCCCGGTCGAACAGGCGCTGCGCATCCGCACCGGCGAAGCCGGAAAGGATGCTTTATGAGTGCGCTCGTCCTTGATCGCGAAGATCAAAAAGCGGCCATCGGTGGCCGCACTTTCAAATTTTCCGGAATTCTCACCATGCACACTTCGATGGACTACCGGCGATTCCTCCCGATCCTTGCCGCGCTGGGCGGCGGCGCGGTTGCACTGTTGCTCGCGCAGCACGGTTTCGCGCAGGAGGCGGCGCAGGCTGCCGCGCCCGCCGCGGCAGCGCCGCCGGCGCCGGTGCCAAACAAGGGCGATGTCGCCTGGATGCTGACCTCGACCGCGCTCGTGCTGCTGATGAGCGTGCCCGCGCTCGCGCTGTTCTACGGTGGCCTCGTGCGCACCAAGAACATGCTTTCGGTACTGATGCAGGTATTCGTCGTGTTCTCGCTGATCAGCGTGCTCTGGTGCATCTACGGCTACAGCGTGGCGTTCACCGAAGGCAATGCGTTCTTCGGCGGATTCTCGCGGTTGTTCCTCAACGGCACGTTCAATCCGGCCGATGGCTCGTTCTCGATGGCGGCGACATTCTCGAAGGCGACGCCACTGTACGAACTGGTCTTCGTCGCATTCCAGGCAACGTTCGCCGCGATCACGGTGTGCCTGATCCTCGGCTCGATCGTCGAGCGCATCAAGTTCTCGGCGGTGCTGATCTTCGCGGTGATCTGGTTCACCTTCAGCTACCTGCCGGTCGCGCACATGGTGTGGTTCTGGCAGGGCCCGGATGCGTACACCGACCCGGCCAAGGCCGATGCGGTCACCGCGACGGCAGGCTACATCTGGCAGATGGGCGCGCTCGACTTCGCCGGCGGCACCGTAGTGCACATCAACGCCGGCCTTGCCGGCCTGGTCGGCGCGTTCATGCTCGGCAAGCGTGTCGGCTATGGCCGCGAGGCGATCAAGCCGCACAGCCTGACGATGACGATGATCGGCGCTTCGCTGTTGTGGTTCGGTTGGTTCGGCTTCAACGCGGGTTCGGCGCTCGAAGCGAACGGCACGGCGGGTCTCGCCTTCATCAACACCTATCTCGCCACCGCCTGCGCGGTGCTGTCGTGGACCTTCGCCGAGTGGATTCACAAGGGCAAGCCGTCGATGCTCGGCGCGGCATCGGGTGCGGTCGCCGGCCTCGTCGCGATCACGCCGGCCGCGGGCAACGTCGGCATTCCAGGTGCGTTCGCGATCGGTCTTCTCGCTGGTGTGATCTGTTTGTGGGGCGTGACCGGCCTGAAACGGCTCATCAAGGCCGACGATTCGCTCGACGTGTTCGGTGTGCACGCGCTCGGCGGCATCAGCGGCGCGCTGTTGACCGGCATCTTCAATTCGCCTTCGCTCGGCGGTCCAGGCTCGGTGCAGGATTGGGTCAAGATGACGAGCGGCTATCCGGGCATCGGCGCACAGCTGCTGATCCAGGCCAAGGCCGTCGGCATCACGATCGTGTTGACCGTGGTCGTCGCCTTCGTCGCCTTCAAGATCGCCGACCTGCTCGTCGGTCTGCGCGTGACCGAGGAAGAGGAACGCGAAGGCCTCGACATCAGCTCGCACGGCGAGTCGGCCTACGACATGTGATGGGTGCGGGAAACAAGCCGGCGGCGTCGCGCCGTCGGCTTCACCGCGGATGTTCCGGCGGAACCGGAGGCAGTCTGCGATGATGATGCTTTCGCACGGGCTCCAATCATGCAGGCAGCCAGGATCATTTCGACGATCGGCGCACTGGCGCTCGCCTGCGCAGGCGTCGCGACATCGGCGCAAACCCCGCCCGCTGCGCGCACCTATGCCAATCCGGTCGACGTCGACTATCGCTACAACTTCGAGCAGCTCAACGAACGGATTTCCTATCGCACCGGCGCCGATCCGGTCATCGTGCCGCACGCTGATGCCTACTATCTGTTCATGAGTCTGGCCGACGGCTACTGGCGTTCCACCAACCTGCTCGACTGGAGCTTCATCACGCCGAACCGGTGGCCGTTCGACAGCATGGTCGCGCCGGCGGCGGCCTCCGATGGCCAGCGCCTGCTGCTGATGCGTGCAACGATGACCCCTGAACCCATTCTCGTGACCACCGATCCCGCGCACGGCCATTTTGATTTCCTCACCCGGCGCACGCCCGAATTGCCGAATGCCGTGCCGCCCGGCTGGGACCGCGATCTGCCGGCGTGGCACAACGGCGATCCAACGCCCGATCGGATTGCGCCCGGTCCCTGGGATCCGGATTTGTTCAAGGACGACGACGGTCGTTGGTACGTGTATTGGGGTTCGTTCGAACGCTTGCCGCTGTTCGGCATCGAGGTCGATCTCGCGCACGGCTTCGCCTATGTCGGCAAGCCGCGCGCGCTGTTCACCCTTGATCCGACGCGCCACGGCTGGGAGCGCTTCGGCCGCGACCATGGCGAGGAGGATCATCCCTCGTACATCGAAGGCGCGTGGATGACCAAACACGGCGGCCGCTACTACCTGCAATACGCCGCGCCGGGCACCGAGTACAACGTCTACGCGACCGGCACGTACGTGTCGGACTCGCCGCTTGGCCCGTTCGCGTACGCGCCGTACAACCCGGTCGGCTACAAGCCCGGCGGCTTCGTCGAAGGCGCGGGTCATGGCAATACGTTCCGGGACAAGTTCGGCAATTGGTGGAACACCGGCTCGGCATGGATCGGCAACAACTGGCGGTTCGAGCGGCGCATCGGCCTGTGGCCGGCGGCATTCGCCGACGATGGGCAGATGCGCGTGGACACGCGCTTCGGCGATTTCCCGCACTACATGCCCGAAGGAAAAGTCGCCGATCCCGACGCGTTGTTCACCGGCTGGATGCTGCTGTCCTACCGCAAACATGCGAGCGCTTCGTCGATGCTGGAGAAGTTTTCCGCCGACAATGTCAGCGACGAAAACCCGCGCACGTTCTGGGTCGCGGCAAAGAACGAAGCGGGGCAGACCTTGACCCTCGACCTTGGCGCTGCGAAAACGTTGCGCGCCGTGCAGGTGAACTTCGCCGACTACGAGTCGGGTCGCTACGGCGACGCGCCCGACGTCTACACCGAATTCAAACTCGAATCCTCGCTCGACGGCAAACGCTGGGATGCGCTCGCGCAAACCGAGCCGCCGCGCCGCGATCGGCCGAACGCGTATTTCCAACTGCCGCAGCCGGTGCGCGCGCGCTACGTGCGCTACGTGCATGGCCACGTCGGCGCCGCGCATCTGGCGATCAGCGACCTGCGCGTGTTCGGCGACGCCGGCGGCGGCGCGCCAGCCGCGCCGACGCGAGTGCGCGCGCAGCGCATCGACGCACGCGCGCTGCGCGTGAACTGGCAGCCGGTGCGCGGCGCGGTCGGCTACAACGTGCGCTGGGGCGTGCAGCCGGATCGGTTGAACCTCTGCTACCAGGTATTCGCCGCTCGCGGCACCACGCTCGACCTGCGTGCGCTCAATGCCGGTGTCGCCTACGACGTGGCGGTCGAGGCCTTCGATGAGAATGGCGTATCGAAACTGAGCGAAATCGTTCATGTACCCGAAAAATTGCACTAAGATGGTGCTATGAGCGCGCTTTCGCCCCTGCCAGCCGCCTCCGCCCGCATTTTCGAGGTCGCCGACCAGCTCGAAACCGGCGTCGCCGTGCTCGACCGCGAGAACGTCCTGACCTACGCCAATCCGGCGTTCTGCGAGCTGTTCGCGGTCAGCCCGCCGCGCTCGCGCAGCCTGGCGCTTGCCGCGCTCGGCGAGGGCGCGCGCGCACTCGCGCCGCTGATCGAGCGCGCGCGGCACGGCGCCGAGACCCTGCATCAGCGCGACCAACGCATCGAGACGCGTGCGGAGCGCATCCTGCATGCCGACCTCACGATCGGCGCCGCGTCCGGCGGTGCGGTGTTGATCGAGGTGCACCCGCTCGGCGGCGAAATCGATGCGGCCACGCCGTTGAGCTTGTCGGAAAGCCTGCGCGGCCTCGCCCACGAGGTGAAAAATCCGCTCGCCGGCGTGCGTGGCGCGGCGCAGCTGCTCGCGCGGCGCGTGGCCGATGCGGAACTGGTGCGCCTCGCCGACCTGATCGTGACCGAGGCCGACCGCCTCGCCGCGCTGACCGACCGCCTGCTCGAGCCGGGCGGCAAGCCGCATCTGGCCGCGCTCAACCTGCATGAAGTCGCCGAGCGCGCGCGCGCCTTGATCGCGGCCGAGGCCGAGCCCGAACTGCACCTGGATCGCGACTACGATCCGAGCCTGCCGTTGCTGCGCGGCCACGGCGACCGCCTGCTCCAGCTCGTGCTCAACCTGATGCGCAACGCGCTGCAGGCCGGCGCGGCGCGCATCGGTCTGCGCACGCGCGTCGAGCACAACGTGCTGATCGGCGAGAAGGTGTCGCGGCTCGTTGCGCGCCTGGACGTGATCGACGACGGCGCAGGCGTGCCCGAGGCGATGCGCGACACCCTGTTCCTGCCATTCGTCTCCGGACGCAGCAAGGGCACGGGCTTGGGTCTCGCCCTCGCCCAGGAAATCGCCGCCGAGCACGGCGGCGCGCTGAGCTATCGCAGTCGGCCGGGAAACACGGTATTCACGCTGCTCTTGCCGATCGCCTTGCGCGGACGCGGGGAAGCGCATGGTTGAGCGACATCGCGCCAAGGTCTGGATCGCCGACGACGACGAGGCCATCCGCTTCGTCCTCGCCGAGGCGCTGCGCGAGGCCGGTGTCGAGGTGCGCGCGTTCGCCGATGCCGACAGCCTGCGCGCGGCGTTGGCGCGCGCCACGCCCGAAGTCATTGTCAGCGACATCCGCATGCCGGGTTCGAACGGACTGGAATTCCTTGCCGAACTGCGCGCGGCCGGCAGTCAGGTGCCCGTGATCGTGATGAGCGCATTCACCGACGTCGCCTCGACCGCCGCGGCCTACCGCAACGGTGCGTTCGACTATCTGCCGAAGCCGTTCGATCTCGACGAGGCGATTGCTTCCGTGCAGCGCGCGCTCGGCGAAAGCCGCCAGACCGTGGCCGCGCCGGCGAAGGCCGAAGAAGTCGAGGAAACCGAACTGATCGGCACCTCGCCGGCGATGCGCGAAGTGTTCCGCGCGATCGGCCGCGTCGCCGCGAGCGACCTCAACGTGCTGATCACCGGACCGACCGGTACCGGCAAGGAACTCGTCGCGCGCGCGCTGCACCGCCACAGCGCACGCGCGTCGCGGCCGTTCGTCGCGCTCAACACCGCGGCGATTCCGGCCGAGCTGCTCGAATCCGAGCTGTTCGGCCACGAGGCCGGCGCGTTCACCGGCGCGGTGAAACGCAACGCCGGCCGCTTCGAGCAGGCCGAAGGCGGCACGCTGTTCCTCGACGAGATCGGCGACATGCCGCTGTCGCTGCAGACGCGCCTGCTGCGCGTGCTCGCCGAGAACGAGTTCTATCGCGTCGGCGGACGCGAGCTGATCCGCGCCGACGTACGCGTGGTCGCCGCCACCCATCAGGATCTCGAAGGCAAGGTCGAGCGCGGCGAATTCCGCGCCGACCTGCTGCACCGCCTCGACGTCGTGCGCCTGCGCCTGCCGCCGCTCGACGAACGCGCCGCCGATATCCCGTTGCTCGCGGCGCATTTCCTCGCACGCGCGGCGCAGGAGATGAAACTCGAAGCAAAGCGTTTCACCCCGTCCGCGCTTGTCGAGCTGAGCCGGCGCAGATGGCCCGGCAACGTGCGCCAGCTCGAAAACCTCTGTCGCCGCCTCGCCGTGATGACGCCGGGGCGCGAGATTCGCCCGCAGGATCTGCCGGCTGGCGACGATGCCATCGCCGTGCAGGTGAGCGAAGGCTGGCGCGAAAATCTGCATCGCCTCGCGCGCAACCGGCTTGCCGGTGGCGAGCAAGGCATCTACGACGAACTGCGCCGCGAGTTCGACGCCACCCTGATCGACGCCGCGCTCGCCGAAAACGCCGGGCGGCGCGTGCGCGCCGCCGAGCAGCTCGGCCTCGGCCGCAACACGCTCACGCGCAAGGTCGGTGCTTCGCGGCGGCGTGGAAAAAAATAGCAGCACAGACAAGGGGATTCGTGACGCGGCGGTTTGCCCGCGCCGGTGCGCGACGGTATCATCCTGCGTTCGATATCCGCTGGACCCCGCATGCTGCACCTGCCGAACTACAAGACCACCTGGGACGCCAAGTCCTCCACTCCAGTGCACGCGATGCTGTCGGTCGACGGCAGCGCGAACGAGGAGCGGTTGCGCGCGAGCGGCGCCTACACCGCGCGCATGGTGAGTGCGGCGCTGGCCCTGAAGCCGACCGACCGCGTGCTCGAACTCGGCTGCGGCGTCGGCCGCATCGGTCACGAACTCGCGCCGCAGATCGCGCATTGGGAAGGCGCCGACATTTCCGCCAACATGCTCAAGGTCGCGCGCGAGCGTCTGGCCAAGTTCAGCAATGTCGGCCTGACCGAGCTGACGCGCAGCGACCTGCGCTCGCTGCCGGACGCGAGCTTCGACAAGGCCTACAGCATTGCCGTGTTCATCCACATGGACAAGGAAGACTTCTACCTGTACCTGGAAGACCTGGCGCGCGTGCTGAAGCCCGGCGGCCTGCTGTTCTTCGATACGTGGAACACCTCGCATCCGGTCGGCTGGCGCCGCTTCGCGGTCGAGCTCAATCCGTTCCGCGGCGTCGACCCGACCGAGCGCAAGGACGTCGCGCGCAACCAGTTCAGCAACCCCGAGGAAGTACGCACCTTCCTCGATCACGCCGGCTTCGATGTGGTCGAGATGTTCAGTGACTCGCCGTGGGTGCAGGCGGTGGCGATGCGTCGCGGCGGCGGCGATGTCGGAGCCGAGCGCCGTCGCGTGCAGGCCAATGCGGGCCGCATCGCCTATTCACCGCTGTGGACCGAGCTGTTCGACTACTTGATCCGTTCGCAGATCGAAGGCACGATGACGCTCACCGAGGCGCTCGAAGCGATGCAGGACGACTCACGCGGCGAGGAAATCCCGATGTTCCGCGCCGCGTTCCTCGACGTGTGGCGCTACAACGAGCAGGCCTGGGGGCCGATCCCGGTGCGTCTGGCCAAGCCCTGACGCGAGCGGCAAGGGCTGCGTTCAGGCGTTGTAACCTTTGTACAAGGTGTTGTGTGCCGGACGCTGTTCTTCGGCAGGCCGGTCGGCCGTATAATAGTATAAAGCTATACTTTGGCGGTTGATGCCGTTCGGTGCAGCCCACGGCTTCGGATGGCCGTGGAACGTGTCCGAGCGCGTCGTGAACAGCACGGCGCGATTGAACAGTGGTTCGACGGTGCGCACGAGCTGCGTGCCCTCGGTGTTCCATAGCTCAAGCTCGCCGCCGTACTCCGGGCGCCAGTCCGGCGTGAGATAAACCAGCAGGTTCAGGCGCCGGTGGGCGTGCAGCTGCACGTGCCAGTTGAAATCCGAATGGATGCCGAGCAGGCCGCCTAGGCGGGTCAGGTGCATGCCGCCGCCGAGCAGGTGATGATCGACGAGCAGGTGCGGAATGCCGGTCATTTTCTCCAGCCACAGCACGAAGGCCGCGCAGTTCATGTCGCGCACCGCGGTGCGGATCGCCGGCGGGAATTTCGTTTCGTCGCCGCAGCCGAGTTTCACTTCAAGCCCCGGAGCTGCATAGTGATCCCAGGCAACGTTGTCGTCCGGACCGGGAAACACGCTCGCCAGCCGGCGCGCCGCGTCGCCCGGCAGGAAATCGTCGATGACGATGTGCGGATACGGCTGCGCGTTGCGGAATTCCTCCGCACGCTCTTTGGCGATGCGCATCAGCCGATCGGTGTCGAAGACGTACATGGATGGTCGATTCTCGGGCTACGAGCGCATAATACCAGCCCGCCCATAGCCTTCTTTTTGATCCATGACAAAACGCGCAGCCATTCTCGGCGGAATCCGCATCCCGTTCTGCCGCAACAACACGGCCTACGCCGAGGTCGGCAACTTCGGTATGGCGGTGAAGACGCTGGGTTCGCTGGTCGAGAAATTCGACCTGCACGATGTCGAACTCGGCGAGGTCGCGTTCGGCGCAGTGATCAAGCTCGCTGCCGACTGGAACCTCGCGCGCGAAGCGGTGCTGTCCTCGGGTCTGTCGCCATGCACCCCGGCGATCACCACAGCGCGTGCCTGCGGCACCTCGCTCGACAACGCGGTGCTGATCGCGAGCAAGATCGCCACCGGGCAGATCGAGGCCGGCATTGCCGGCGGCTCGGACACGACCAGCGACGTGCCCATCGTCTACAGCCGCGCGATGCAGCAGCGCCTGCTCGCGGTCAATCGCGCCAAGGATACGGGTGACAAGCTCAAGGCCGCGGTCAGCGGCTTCTCGCTCGGCGAACTCAAGCCGAGCTTCCCGGGCGTTGCCGAGCCGCGCACCGGCATGTCGATGGGTGATCATTGCGAACTGATGGCGCGCGAGTGGAAGATCACGCGCCAGCAACAGGACGAACTGGCGCTGGCCAGTCATCTCAAGGCCGCGGCCGCGTACGAGCGCGGCTTCTTCAAGGACCTCGTCGTGCCGTTCCGCGGCCTCGATCGCGACGGTTTCCTGCGCCCGGATTCGACGATCGAGAAGCTTGCCGCGCTCAAGCCCGCGTTCGACAAAACCTCGGGACAGGGCAGCCTGACCGCGGGCAATTCCACCGGCCTGTCGGATGGTGCGTCGGCGGTGCTGCTTGCGAGCGAGGACTGGGCGGCCAAACGCGGCCTCAAGCCGCAGGCGTTCCTCACCTATTCGCAATCCGCCGCGGTCGATTTCGTCCACGGCGAAGGTCTGCTGATGGCGCCGACCGTGGCCGTGCCGCGCATGCTCGACATGGCTGGCCTGACCCTGCAGGACTTCGATTTCTACGAGATCCACGAAGCTTTCGCCGCGCAGGTGCTGTGCACGCTGCGCGCCTGGGAAGACGCCGACTACTGCAAGAACCGCCTCGGCCGCGACAAGCCGCTGGGCAAGATCGACCCGGCCAAGCTCAACGTCAACGGCTCGAGTCTTGCCCTCGGCCATCCGTTCGCCGCGACCGGCACGCGCATCGTCGCCACGCTGGCGAAGTTGCTCGAGGAGAAGGGCTCAGGTCGCGGCCTGATTTCGATCTGCACGGCCGGCGGGATGGGCGTGACTGCCATTCTCGAGCGACCGTAGCCCGCGCTGGTCATTCTCGCGGGCTTGTGGCGGGAACCCAGCGACTTGGCCTTGGTGGTCCGGGCCAATGGCAAAAGCTTCCACTCGTCCTGTGGACGAATGGAAGCTTGTTTTTTTGGCGGAGTGTCCCGCCCGCGCCGTCCGCCAGGACCGCGAAAATCAAGTCACGCGGAACAGCGCCTGCGAGAAGCTCGTCGGCACATAGGACTCGGTGCGCCGCGCCTGCATGCGCGCGTGCAGTTCGGCACGACGATCTTCGAGCCAGTCCACGCGCTGCATGTGGATCGTGGAGACATCGACGCCGCGGCGCTTGGCTTCGCTGGCGCGATGGGCGACGAATTCCTCGTAGGCGTCGATTTCGTGCTTGAGCTCGCGCTGGCACAACTCGATCATGATCGCATCGTCGAGGAAGCCGAGCACGGGCACGTTGTCCGGGATCACGTCGTCCGGGTCGGCGAAATAGCACAGTGCGGCGAGCACGCGCTTTTTGTCGGCTTCGGTCAGGTCCCAGCCGGCATCGTTGACCATGTTGATCATCGAATTGAGCTTGGTCAGACGCGAGGCGATGAATTCGGGCACGCGCACGTTCTTCGAGTCAACGAGCAGCTTGCTGGCCGAGTCGGTGATCTGCTTCGGGTTCAGGTTGCAAACCTTGGTCTGCGCGCGCTTGGCCGCGTCGATGAAGAACTGGAGGTCGGCATCGTTGAGGTCGATCGTGATCTGCAATGACATGGCACTGGTCCGTTAATCCCCGAAGACCCGTGAGCGTATCCAGCGCGCCGGGCCGCGTCAATCGGTTTCCGGCGCGGCAGGCAAAGGGGGCCGCGGCGGCGTTTCACATGATCGACACCAGTCCGGCGCCGAAAGCGGTCACGATGCGCGTGTAGATCGTCTTCAGCGGCAGGTTGACCTCGGGAAAGTCGCCGACGTCGTGGTAACAGGCGTAGAAATCCGCATCGCCGGGCGCAATGGGCCGGCAGGTGCCGTTCATGCCGGTCGGGTCGAACTCGAAGCTCGAAGCGTAGCGGAACGGCCACAGATCGAAGATCGGCAGCGCCGCGGACAGGTTGGCGATCGCGTTGTTGAGGCCGCCGAGGATGCGCGTGCGTGGGCGTTTGGCGATCGTCCAGGCGTTGCCGGGCCGGGCGTCGCGCAGGATGGCGTCGCGCAGGCGCGCGGCGAGCGCGGCGTCGTGCACGATGAAGCCGGCTTCGGTGTTGTACTTCTCCGAGCGCGGATCGAAATTGTGCGATCCGATCACCGCGATCGCGCCGTCGATCACCATCGACTTCGCGTGCAGGCCGACGCGCACGCCGGCATGTTTGAGCGGTGCATTGCGGAACTTGCCGCGCGCACGCTGGCGCACCGTTTTCACGGGTTCGGGCGGGGCCGCGCCGAGTTCGGTGTAGTTGGCGATCAGTTCCGCCGCCTCGGCCGGGAACGGCTTGAATTCGTGGATTTCGAAGCCGAGCTTGAGATAGCGCTTCTTGTACTTGTACGACAACGCGTAGACGTAGAACGCATCGGTCGCCGCGAGCGAATTGGTCGAGACGATCACGCGCGGTGGCGCGGGGCGCGCGTGCAGTTCGCGGAACAGGCTCCTCGCCGTGGAGCTGAGCACGAGGTACGGTGTCTGCAGCACGATCTCGGATTTCGCCGCACGCAGCAGCGCGACCAGCGGGCGCGTCGACTCGCGCCGGGCCATGCCCGGCGACGGCTTGCCGGGCAGGTCGGAGAAGTAGTCCACGCGGCCGACGCGCAGCGCATCGGCGCTGAAATTGGCGCGGATGAACTCGGCGTCGTCGGCGCGGCGCGACAGCGCGGCGACTCGCGCCGCATTGCGATAGGCGTGCGTCGTGTAGCGCGGCGCGTCGACGCCGGCGGTGAGGATGCTGCCGGCGACGTCGCGCAGGCGGCTCAGCGGCACGGTGTAAGCGGAATTCCAGAACGCATCGAACGAGGCGCGCATCGTCGCGCCGACCGGACCGGCGGCGAGCAGGTCGCGGTCGCGGTAGTCGAATTCACCGTCCCAGTCGAAGTAGCGGTTTTCGTAGTTGCGCCCGCCGACGATGCCGATGCTGTCGTCGACCAGCAGCATCTTGTCGTGCATGCGCTGGTTGAAGCGCCAGAAGCAGCAGAGCACCCCGGCGGCGAATTCCAGCGGCGGCGTCGAGGCTTTGTGAAAGGTAGGGTTGTAGACGCGGAACTCGAAGTTGGCGTGCGCGCGCGCGAGTGCGGCGTACATCGAGGCATCGGCCAGCGAAAACAGCTGGTCGGCGATCAAGCGCACCTGGACGCCGCGACGCGCCGCCGCGACCAGTTCGTCGAGCATGAGGGTGCCGGCGTCGTCTTCGCTGAAGATGAAGGTCTGGATCTCGATGCTGCGCCGCGCGCTGCGGATCAGGTGCACGCGCAGCAGCAGCGCGTCCTCGCCGCGTTCGATCAGGTTGACGTAGTGCACGGGCGCCGTCGGCGTCGACTGCTGCAGCGCTGCCGAGGCGAGCGCGCGGTAGGGCGAATCGATCGCGCAGGTGTCGCTGCGTGCGGGCGCGCAGTCCAGCGTGTGATCCTGGGCCGCGCTCGCGGTCGCCGCTGCGCGCCGCGCGTGGATCGGGTCGATCGCGCAGCCTGCCGCCGCGACGAGCGCGGCCACGCAAAACACGGCGGATATGATGCGGAGGAAAGCGCGTGGACGCGGACAAAAGCGCACAACGAGGTTCATTTGCCCTTGTGCGATCGGATCTTGCCCGCCTCGATCCGTGCAAATCCGTGTCAAGCGTTCTCGAGCCGGGCCCATCACGGCTGCCTGTCGCCTGGCATGGGGCGGGTCGCGATCGAGAAACTCAGTTCGACCTTGTCGGACAGCGTGCCGCGGCGCGAGCTCATACCGAAGTCGCTGCGGCGGATGCTGCCCTGGGCTTCGACCGGGCAGTCGTCGCCACTCGCCGCCGGGCAGTCGGGCTTGACCAGTTCGAAGCGCACGCGTTTGCTCATCCCGCGCAGGGTGAGCACGCCGTCGACGTCGCCGCCCGCCTGCAGGCGCTGAAGCGGAATCGCATCGGAGACGAACGTGATTTGCGGATAGTGTGCGGCATCGAAGAATTCGGCGGACTTGACCCATTGTTCGTGGTTGCGGTTGCGCATCGCGACGATGCGCGCGTCGATCTGCGCCTCCACCGTCGCTGCATTGCGGAAATGGTCGATCGTGATCATGCCGCGCACGCTGCCGAAGCGACCGTGTACGCCGACGAGCCAGAGCACCTTCACCTCGAAGTCGACATGCGAGCGCGTGGGGTCCAGCGCGAGGTACTGAAAGCGTTCCGCGGCGCCGGCGGCGGCGACGAGGCCAAGCAGCAGCCCGGCGAGCGCGGCGTGGACCGCGACCATCCGCCTGCGCCGCGGTGCCGGTGTGGGGCTTGTCGTCATGCCTGGCGCGACCTGCGGCGGACAGGATGGCCAGGGTCGCTCGCTCAGGGCGCCCAGAACGCCTTGAGCCGACCCGCGCCGGGTTCGACCGTATCGCCGAGTTCGATCCAGGCGACCCCTCCCGGCGGCATGCCGCGGAAGTCGCCGGACTGGCCGGTGGTCAGCAGCGCGACCACGGTTTCAAAGCCCGGATTGTGGCCGACCAGGAGCAGGCGTTCGGCGCCGGCATGCTCGTCGATCAACGCGATCAACTCGCCCGCGGTCGCCTCATAGATGCGCGGTTCGCTCACCGCGCCGACCTCGCCGAGCGCATGCTCCAGCGTTTGCCGCGTGCGCCGTGCCGGCGAACAGAGCACGCGCGTGGGCAGCGCCCGGTGACTGTGCAGCCAGGCGCCGGCGCCCTCGGCTTCGGCGATGCCGCGTGCTGACAACGCGCGCTGCGCGTCGTCCTCGCCCGGTTTCGCGCTCTCGGCGTGGGCATGGCGCAGCAGGATCAGTTCTCGGGTCATGCCAGGATCTGCTTGTACGAAGGTCGATGGAAGGAGGGCGATCGGGAAGGCATGGTGCCGCGGGCGGGGCTCAGCCGAGCTTCTTCAGCCAGCGCAGCAGCTTGTTCCAGTCTTCCTGGTGCGAGCGCGCGGCTTCGGAGGCATAGTCGAAGATGCTCCTGCCGAGGCCGGCCATCAGCACGTAGCCCTGCGAATCGCGGATCTGCGCCACGACCGGGAACGGCAGCGCCTTCATCTCCTCGAGCGCGAGTTGCGAGGCCGTGGTCCACGGCTTGAGCCGGTTGGCGACGATGCCGACCGCGACCTTGCCGCGCTTGACCCGTGCCAGCGCGGCGACGCCGTCGATGAAATGCTGGCTCGCTTCGAGGTCGAAGCGCGAGGGCAGTATCGGAATCAGCACGGCATCGATGTCGTCGAGGAAGGCGTCGACGTCCTGCGGCCGGATCGCCGCCGGCGCATCGACGATCAGGCGCTGGGTGCCCTTGGGTACATGCGAGCGCCAGTCCGCGCGCGTGCCGGCGAGTGGCAGCACCGGCGTGCTGTAGCCGGCGCGCTTCTCGCACCAGCTTTGGCTGGAACCCTGGCGGTCGGCGTCGACGAGCAGCGTATTCTTGCCGTCCTGCGCGTAGTGCGCGGCGAGATTGGTCGCCACCGTGGACTTGCCGCAACCACCTTTCGAATTGGCCACCAGAATCTTCAGCATCGCGCTACTCCTGGGCAACAATCGTCGCGCAAGAGTACACGGCGACCCGCACTCCGGCTAGGGCTGCCCGGGTGCTGCGGGGGGTAATGCAGGGGCGGCCGATGGATCGGGCGCAGTCGCCGCCGGCGTCGGCTGCCAGTCGCCCGGCGGGTCGGTGCGCTGTTTTTGTCCGCGCAGGAAGACGATCAACGCGGCGGCCGCATCCGGCTCTTTCTCCAGCGCCTCGACGTAGGCCTGGGCGAGCGCGGGTTCGCGCGAGAAGCGTGCGGACAGCTCCATGAACTTCTCTTTCTGCCACGCGGCCGCGCGCCGGCGCGCTCCCATCACGTCCTTGTCGACACCCGGTTGCAGCAGCGCTTCCTCGATCGCAAAGCCGATACCCTGGGCGACGAAGGTGCCGCCGGCCTCGAGCTTGCGTGCCACCGCGACGCAGTCGGCCACCGTGGCGTCGTCCTTGGCTGCGTCGGACATGGTGCAGAACTGATGCAGGCCTTGCAGCGGTTGCGGCAGGAACGCGCTCGCGATCGAGGTCGCGAAATTGATCCGCGCGCTTTCCGAGCTCAGGCCGAGCGCGGTGATTTCCTTGGGTACCGGCAGGATCTCGAGGGCGTGATAGAGCGCGGCGACGTCGGTGCCCCAATAGTCGTCGTAGCGCTGTGTTTGCGCCATGCGCGCGACGCTGGCGCGCTGCATCTCGGCGTTGCCTTCGGGCCAGGACAGCAGCCAGACCGCGGTGTTGTCCGCATCGATGCCCTGCAACGTCTTCAGCGCTGCGGGATCGGCGCAGCCCGGCTGGTCCAGGCAGGCGTTCGACGCCGCGATCCAGAGCACGAGCGGGTCCTGCGGACCGAGTTCGAGCGCGCGCTTGACCAGTGCCGGCGTCTTCTTCAGCGCCGAGCGCGAGGGGTCCTTCCGGTCGGGCGCGGCGAACTGCGCCGCGGCGATCTGCCGGCGCGCGTCGCCGCTCAGCGCGAGCAGATTGATCAGGTCGTGGCGGAACAGCTTGAACGTCGCGTCTTCGGCCGGCGCCGTCGACGCTGGCGCCACCTTCTTCTCCGTGGCGGCTTTCGCCGGTGTGGCCTTCTTCGCCGGCGCGGCCGCGGTCTTGGGCGCCGCCGCGGCATTCTGCGCGACGACGATCGGGGCGTGGCCCGCGCCGGCCACGGCACAGGCGGCGAGAATCAGGGTTGTGAAGCGAGACATGGCCGTCCTCTTCAAATCGATACGTCGGTCCAGTGTAACCGCATGCCGGCAGTCCTCGCGGCAGGCGGTTCAGCTTGCGTCCATCGAAAGCGGATAGGGCCTCGGGGACTTGAACTTCGCCGACCGCGACGGCATCAGAGTCGGATTCCCTCAGGCGGAGCGGACATGTTCGACTGGCTGCGCATGCATTTCCGCGCATTCCTCGCCGCACGCAGCGGCACACGTTTCCGCCGCCGGCATCGGCGGCGGCAGGCGCGCCCGCACCTCGTGCGCACGGTTTTCGCGGTGATCGGCGGCGTGCTCCTGCTCCTCGTCGGCATCGTCATGCTGGTGACGCCGGGGCCGGGGCTGCTGGTCATGGCCATCGGCGCGGCGCTGATCGCCGGCGAATCGCAGCTCATCGCGCGCCTGCTCGACCGCTTCGATTTCTGCGCCAGCGCGAACTGGGCGCGCTGGCGGGCGCGGCGTTCCGAAAAGTGAGTCCGCTTATGGCGCAGGTGGCGCTCGGTTCGACTTCGGCGTGAGCGCGGTTTCATCGGCGCGCAGGCGCTCGGCGGAGAAGGGCGAACGCGTATCGATCCAATCCGCGGGCGGCTCGGTTGGCAGGCCTTCGCGCACGAGTTCGCGGCGCATGGCCTCCAGTTCGTTGCCGGTGGCATTCTGATCGTCCACGCGTGCGATCAGCTTTGCTGCGGACGGCAATCGGCTGGTGTCGGCGTAGAGTCCGATGGATTTTTCCCAAATCCAGTCTTGGGCGCGCGCAAGCCGCACGTCGTCATCGTTGTAGGCGTGGGTGACACGCAGCAGGGTGAAGCCGATACGATTGGCGACCAGGGTATTGCCCTTCGCCGCCATCGTGCGACCGGTCTTCGCGCAGTCGCCGATGCGCGCGGCGCCGGGCTGGAAGTCGGCGCGCGGCTTGCACGCATTGGCCAAGGATTGATACGCCGGCAACGGCATCGCTGCGACGATGGC
Source organism: Rudaea sp. (assembly GCF_057139185.1). Taxonomy (NCBI): domain Bacteria; kingdom Pseudomonadati; phylum Pseudomonadota; class Gammaproteobacteria; order Lysobacterales; family Rhodanobacteraceae; genus Rudaea; species Rudaea sp. Next base: position 121,115 of record NZ_DBNHDN010000031.1, read on the forward strand.
AACGCTTGCGAAGTAAGGCCAGGATTCGCGGGTCAGCGATTCCGTCCCCGGCGTGGACTGGGCGGACGACGCGAGCGCGAAGTATTCATCCGGCGGTGGATTGCGTTTGAACACCTCGATCAGCGCCTTTTGCGCATCGTACCAATGCTCGTCCGTGTACGTGCTTGCCGCCATGTGGCGCATCGCTTCGTCGATTGCGCCCGCATCGTGAAGTTGCGCCGCGCGCATCAGCGCGTACATCCACACGCTGGCGTTGCCGGCTTCGATGGCTTGCAGACGGGTCAGTGCGTCTGCATCCGCAACGGCCGATGCGGAACGGGCGGAGGACTGCGACAACACGATCCACTGCACGAGGGCATCGCCGGGAGCGTCAGCGGCGCGCGTGTGGAGCGACCGGGCGAGTTCCGTTTGCGCGCCGGTGATCAGGGATGCCAGCGCCCAGTCGCGCGGGTCGGCGCTGGCGCCCAGCGTCTGCGCGAGCTTGGCGCGGTATGTTTTGTCGATTTCGTTCAGTCGTGCGGATTCGGGATCGGCCGCCGGGTCGGTCTGGCCGGTTTGCCCGGCGGCATCGCCGGTTGCCGCTGATGGAGCGCCTTCGGCCCACGCTGGACTGAGTTCGCCCGTGCCTGCGAGCAGGCTCGCGCCCGACACCAGCAACGAAAAAACCCGCTTGCGCATACACGCTCCCGAACCGATGTGGAAACCGCGACAGCACAACATACCTTGCGTGATCGTGATGGGCGCCGCTGAAAATCACCCGAACGCGCGCTTGAGAAACTCCGGCTGCGCCAGTGCGGTCTTGTGCATGTCGAGGTTGTAGTACTGGGTCGCGAACGGTTTCGCGGCGGCGGCGGCCTCGCGGAACGAGTCGAGCTTGCCGCGCTTGCGCGCCATCGTGCCGCTCCACCAGCCGGACGGATAGCAGGGTTGCGGGAAGCAGATCGTTTGCAGCGACTCGAAGCCGGCGGTGGTCAGCGCGTTGCGGATGTCGGTGAGCAGCGGCAGGTGCGCGAGCGGCGATTCGCTCTGCTGCACGAGGATGCCATCCGGACGCAGCGCCGTGAGACACGTCTTGTAGAACGCCGCATTGAACAGGCCTTCGGCCGGACCGATCGGGTCGGTCGAGTCGATGATGATGATGTCGAGCGATTCGGGCCTGGCCTTGGCCATCCACTGGATGCCGTCGATGAACAGCAACTGCGCGCGCGGGTCGTGGTTGGATTCGCACAGTTCGGGAAAATACTGCTCGGCGAGGCGGGTCACGCGCTCGTCGATCTCGACCTGGATCGCACTTTCGACCGACTTGTGGCGAAGCACTTCGCGCAGCGTGCCGCAGTCGCCGCCGCCGATGATGACGACGTTCTTCGGGCTCGCATGCGTGTACAGCGCCGGGTGCGACATCATCTCGTGGTAGAAGAAATTGTCGCGCGTGGTGACCATCATGCAACCGTCGATGGTCATCAGCTTGCCCCAGTCGGTCGTGTCGTAGATCGCGATCGTCTGGAACGGCGTCTTTTCCTCATGCAGCTTTTTCGTCACGCGGAAGCCGATCGAGGAGCCGGAATACTCGTGCTCTTCGTTGAGCCAGAAAGTGTGTGCGTTCGACATGGGCGTTCCGCGGGAAAAAGGGGAGGGGCGCGATTGTAGCCATCGGTTCGCCGACGCGGAACTACGTCGGCGACGGGCCCAAACAAGCGTTCGATTGTTACGCTGGCTTTACAAGTCATTTCCTGCAAGGATATTTCCGGGGTAGGGAATAACAATCCAAAAATCTCATCGGTGGCTCCCGTCGTGCAGGGGGGCCGTTCATTGCTGTTGCGCCACTAATTCGGGAGTGATCATGCGTACGAAACAGAATTCCTTGTCGCGGGCGGTGCGGTTGGCGTTGTCTCTTGGATTGGTGTCCAGCGCGGCCGTCATACATGCGCAGGACGCGAATCAGGACAACAACAAGACCGCGCCGCCGAAGGAAACCAAAACCCTCCAGGCCATCGAGGTAACCGGGTCGCTGATCCGCCGCGTCGATACGGAAACCGCCAGTCCCGTGGTGACGCTGAGTCGTCAGGCGCTGACCGACAACGGCAATCCAACCTTGGGCAACGTGCTGCAGGCCCTGCCGAGTTTTGGGGGCTTCGCCACCAATCCCACAAACAACAGCAACGGCGGTGGCGTTGCCAGCCCCACACTGGAAGGTGGCGACGGCGCCTCGCGCATCTCGCTGCGCGGACTGGGCGATCAACGCACCTTGATGCTGGTCGATGGCCATCGCCTGGCCAATGCCGACATCAACATGCTGCCCGCGAACATGATCGAACGGGTCGACGTGCTCGCTTCGGGAGCCACCACGGCCTACGGTTCCGACGCGATCGGCGGCGTGGCCAATTTCATCCTGCGCAAGGATTTCAGCGGAATCGAAGTCAGTGTCAACGGCGGCTATTCGCCGGTTGAGGACTGGTCGCAGTCAAGCGAAGGAAAGAAGTTCATAAAAGATCGATACGGCATTGCCTATCCTCCCGACGGTAACGGCGCGCGCCGTGGCATCGAACTGACGGTCGGCGCGACAGGCGATCAGGGCAACATCGTCGGTGGCCTCAATTACAACAAGTACAGCCCGATGCTCGCTCCGGCGCGCAAATTCTCCGCCTTCCAGTACTACCTGTACAGCTCGGGCCTGCAAGGGCCGGTCGGTTCGTCCAACGTCCCGACGGGCAGGATCACCCTTCCCTCCGGCGATCCGTTGGCTGTTCAGCGCGGGTGCAAAACGCTCACGCGCGGCTCGGGCGACGGCACGTCACTCAGCGACTACCGCTGCCTGGTCAACAGCGATAAATTCAACTACGCCGCCTACAACTACATTCAGACCAAACAGGAGCGCACGAACGCGTTCCTGCTCGGAAATTACAAGATCACGGACTCGCTGACCTACTACGTCGATTTCTTCTACAACCACACCTCGTCGGCCGGACAGGACGGGCCGGCGATCGCCAGCACGGGCGACGGCTGGATGGTGCCAGCCAGCAACAAGTTCAATCCGTTCGGCGTGACGTTCTGCAACACCGCGTTCCCGAGCTGCCCGAAGGATGTCACCACCTACGCATTGTCCATGCGTCTGACCGGTGCGGGCACGCGCCTGCACAGCTTCGGCTCCACCAACATCGACTTGATCACCGGCCTCAAGGGCACGATCGGCGACACCGGCTGGTTCTGGGACGCCGACATCAACTACGGCCACGCGACGCGCAACCAGACGAACTTCCACGAACCCAACGTCGCCGGTTTCCAGAAGGCCATCGACGACGGCGGCAACCCATTCGTGCAGTCCACCCTGCCGGTGTCGGTCACCAACAACCCGCAGTACGACAAGACGCTTAGCAACAAGGAGGCCTCGTTCAGCATCTCCGGCGATCTGTTCCAGATGGCCGCTGGTCCGGCACAGTTGTCGGCCGGCGTGCTGTACCGCAAACAGTCGATGGACTACCAGGTGACCAGCGATGCGATCCTCGACCTGTCGACCATGAGTTGCGCAGTTTCCGCCGAAGCCTGCGGCTCGCCCGGCAGCGGCAGCTTCGACGTGAAGGAATTGTTCGGCGAGGCCCTGTTCCCGCTGCTCGCCGACGCACCGTTTGCCAAGTCGTTGAACCTCGATGTCGGCGTGCGCTATTCCGACTACAACATCACCGGCTCCACCACCAACTGGAAGGTCGCACTCGAATACAAGCCGGTCGAGGATTTGCTGGTGCGCGGCACCGCCACCCAGGTATTCCGTTCGCCCAACGCGGACGAGCTGTTCGACGGCCCGACACTCACCAACCCGACCAACACCGATTTCTGCCAGAACCAGACGGCGGCCTTCCTCGCCGCGCATCCGAACGGCTGCCAATATGTGCCGCCCGGCTATGCGCCGCCTGGCGGCGGCGGCCAGATCTCCGCCTTGTACGAGGGCGGTGCGGTGGCGGGCCTGAAGCTCAAGCCCGAGCATGGCAAATCGTTCGACTTGGGCTTCGTCTACTCGCCGAGCTGGGCGGAAGGCTTGTCCACCACGCTCGATTTCTGGCACATCTCGCTCAGCGACCTGCTCACGCCGCTATCGTCGTCGACGGTGTTCGAAACCTGCAAGGGCAACGACGCCAGCCCCTACTGCGCACTGATCCATCGCAACCCTGCCGGTGCCGACAAGGGCGGCATCTATTACGTCGCCACTTCGGAAGTCAACCTCGGCACGCTCAGCACGAGCGGGGTCGACTTCAACGTGAGCTACCTGCTGCCGGAAGTCGCCGTGCCGGGCCGCTTCAGGGTGGGATTCGAAACCACCTACACGAACAGCTTCAACGTGGACATCCCCGGCGCATCGAGTGCGAACTATGCGGGCACCTACACTACGCAATGGGGCAACCTCTCGCGCCTGCGCGCCACGGTGACGCTGAACTGGAAGTACGACAACTGGTCGGCGCAGTGGCAGACGCGTTATATCAAAGGCCTGACCGTGCTCGGCGCCTATGTCGACACCGGCACCGGCACCGATCCGAAACCGTCGATCACCTACAACTCGGTCAAGGTGGGCTATACCATCCCGGCGTGGCACACCTCGTTCGACCTGGGCATCGACAACGTGTTCAATCGCCAGCCGGTGCTGATCTACAACGGGATGAACTTCAACGTGGATACGGCGACCTACGACGTGATGGGTCGCTATGTCTGGGGCCGCGCGACGGTGAAATTCTAGGCAAGCGCAGCTTTTCAGGCGATCGGAAGAAAAAAGCGGGGACGTGCCCCCCGCTTTTTCTTGAGAAGGGCGGCCAAGAACGGTCGCCCTTTGATTTTCGCCATCAAGGACCAGGGTATGAGCCGGCACCATCGCCCCTGGCGATCCCCTGCGGCTTGTCGCTGACGCGATGTCAAAAATCGTTCCAGACGTTTTTTTGTTGCATGATGCAAAAATGGCTTCCGGAACATCCCAACAGCGCGCGGCGCCGGACCCGGTCTCGACCCGCATTGCCGCAGCTTTCCACGCAGGCGACATGGAACAGGTCGTCGCGCTCGCAGCGACGATTCACGCAAGAAACGACGGCGTGCTGCTCATGCACGGGCTGGCCTTGCACGCTTTGCGGCGCAACGGCGAGGCTGTCGCCATGTTGCGTCAGTTGGTGCAATCGAGGCCCGGTGTGCCCGAATACTGGAACAACCTCGGCGTCGTGGCCCGCGAGGTGGCTGACTTCGGCGAGGCCGAGCACGCTTGCCGGCGCGCCATCGAGCTGGCCCCACACGACGCGCAGTTCCGCTACAACCTCGGCCTGCTGTACGCGCAGCAGCAACGCTGGCCTGAAGCGCGGGACAGCCAGTTCGAAGCCGTGCGCCTCGCGCCGGGCTTCGTCGACGCGCGCCTGCAGGGAGCGCTGGCCTGCCATACCTGCGGCGACGTGCCCGGCGAGGGTGAAATGCTGCAAGGCGTCGCGCAGTGGCCGCCGCAGCTCGCGGAGCAGGCGTTGATGCTGGCCGACATCCTGACCGAGCGCGGCGAGGCGGACATGGCGCTCAGCGTGCTCGAGAAGGCCGCCTTGCCGCCGGATGCCGAAGGCGCAGCGCGCATGGCGCAGCGCTTCGCTGCGCAGCGCAGCCGGTTGTTCGAGCGCAGCAACCGGCTTGCCGAAGCACAGGCCGAATTGGCAAAGATTGCGCTGGACGCATTACCGGATACCGATTCCGATGTAGCCAACGAGATCATGCGGGCGCAAGCCCAACTGCTGGCGCATCAAGGCGACCATGCAGGTGCAGCCGGGTTGTGGCAGGCGATGCTGGATCGCGCGCAGACGCCGCAAGCGCGAGCTGGCGCCGCCTTCGGTCTCGCCGCCGCGCTCGACAAGCTGCGGCGCCCCGGCGAAGCCTTGGTCGCCATTCGCCTGGCCCACGCCGCGCAGCTCGAAACCCTGCGCCATATCGCACCGCGGGTGATCGAGGACGAGAGTCGCTCGCTGCCGATGGCCACGCAGCGCGTCACGCACCGCGAACACGACGCCTGGAGCACGCTGCCGCCGCCTGCGCAAAGCCCGGTTTTCATCGTTGGCTTCCCGCGCTCGGGCACCACGCTGCTCGAGCAGATGATCGACGCCCATCCTGAATTTCGTTCGATGGACGAGCGTGCTTTCGTCTACGAGCTGATCGAGCGCATGGAAAACGCCGGGCAGCCCTATCCTGCGGGGCTGGCCAACCTCACGTTCGAGGAGACGCGCATGCTGCGCCAGGTCTACGCTGGCTTGGTGGACCAGGTGGTGCCCGATCTCGGCACGCGGCGGTTGGTGGACAAGAATCCGCTCAACATGCTCGCCCTGCCGATGATCCTGCGCCTCTATCCCGAGGCGCGCATCATCCTGTGCCTGCGCCATCCCTGCGACGTGATCCTCTCCTGCTACATGCTGCCGTTCCGCTCGCCGCCGTTCGCGGCGCTGTGTTCCTCGCTGCCGCGCCTGGCGCGCGGGTACGTGGCGGCTTTCGAGCAGTGGTTCGCGCACGCCGAGGTGTTCGCGCCGCGCGTGCTGGAATGGCGCTACGAATCGGTGGTCGAGCGCTTCGACGAACATGTGCTGCGCCTCGGCCACTTCCTCGGCATCGCGGACACCGAGCCGCTGAAGCGCTATGCCGAACACGCGAGAAACAAGGGCTACATCAGCACGCCGAGCTATACGCAGGTCACCCAAGGCATCAGCCGCAGGTCGGTCGACCGCTGGCACGCCTACCGCGAGGCCTTCGAAGCGGTGCTGCCGATCTTGAAGCCGATGCTGGAGCGGCTCGGTTACGAGGTCTAGAAGCTAGCCTGCTTCTCGAAATCGGTCAGCGCCGCGTCGGTGCGCGCGATCGTCTCGGCCAACCCCGGCAGCACGAATTGGATGGCTGCCTCGTGCTTGCGCCACTTGTCCGCCTGCGGCGGCGAAAGTGTGTAGCGCGACAGCGGCAGGCCGGCGTCGAGCGGACGATCCCAAACAAAATCGAGCTCCGCGCACAATCGCGCGACCTCACCGGCCGGATTGGCGAGCAGCGCGGCGTAACGCGCCACATGCACGCGTGCCGGCGGCAGTTCGGCGAGATCATCGAGCATGCAGCGCAGGGTCGCGTCCCACTGCGCGGCGACGATCTCGGGCAAGGGCCGGCCGGCAAGATCGCGCCAACCCGGCACGAGCAGCAGCGACCAGGGCGGCCCCGGCCAGCCGGGCAATTGCGGATAGGTGCGGAAGCGGCCGGATTGCCAGGCTTCGATCATGCTCGCCAGCGTCTCGCGCACGTCGCGGTGCAGGAAGACGAATTCCGCTTCGGGGAACATGCGCGCCAGGAACGCAATGCGCAGCGCGTTCTTCGGCGTCTTTTCGAGCAGGCGCAGCGGCAGGCCGTACGGCGGCCCGCCGTCGCGGTCGACCAGTTCGGCGCGGAAACGCGCACGCAGGGTCGCGCTCACGGCAGGCGTCGCTGCGGCGGCGTCGAGCCGGTTGGAAGCGAATCCCGTCAGCACCGGATTGAGCGCATCGATGCCCTCGATCAGGCGGTGGCTTTCGTCGCCGATCGTGAAGACGTTGCCGGCGCGTGCGAGCGTCTCGAACAGCAGCGTGGAGCCGGAACGCGGTGCGGAGACGATGAACACGGGCCGCCGGAATTCCGCATCCGTACCGACTCGTTCCGCCTGCGGCCGCGCGCGCGTGACCGGACGCATCGACGCCACACCGTTCGACAATCCGGCGCGCACCACGATGGTTTCCAGTGGCGCCGCCAAATTGAGCGAATTGCGTAATGAAATGTCCTGCGCGTAGCGCCGGATCGCGCCGCGGTATTCCGCGAGCACCGGTTCGTACAGCTCGCGCGCCGCCGCGCTGTCGCCGTACTGCGCCCATAGCGCCTGCCAGCGGTGCAGGAAGTGCATCGAAGCCTGCTGCACCTGCGGCAGATTCGGATGCGGTTCTGCCTCGGCAAGCAGGAAGGCGATGTGCGTGCGTGCCTCCCACGGACTCATCACGCCGGGCAAGTTGAACGACTCGCAGGCAAGCGCGGGCCGCGCCGCCGCATCGGGGGAAAGCAACGGCGCGTTCCAGCTCCCGGCACGCACGTCGTGCGGACGGCCGCGTGCGACCATCTCCCAGAAACCGTCGCCGCCGACCGTGTCAACGACCAGATGGATGCGCGAATCCTCGGCGCCGTTGACGACCTTGTGCATGCGCCAGGTGTCGAAGATCCAGCACTCGCCCGCAGCCATGTGCACGGCGGCGTCGCCGCAATGGAACACCACCGTCGGCCTAGTCGCGATCGGCACGTGCACGCGCAGGCGTTCGACCCAGTAGTAGGCCTGATCGACGTGCGGCGACACCTCGGCGTGCCCGGACAGGCGCATCAGGCGCGTGCGTCCCAGCACGGTACCGAGTGCGGCCAGCGTCTGGCGCAGATACGGCAGGCGTTCGAGCAGTGGCGTCGGCCGCATCGGTCCCTCGAGGCCCTCGTTGTCCGGATCGCCGTTGAGCGCGATCAAGGGCAGTGCCGAATTGCCGTGGAATCCCTGCGGATGCGCGATCCACTCCGCCTCGTCGACTGTCGCGACCTCGGCGGCCAGCGCCGCTGCGTCGAACCGGATCGGCAACTGGACGAACGGGAATTGCAGTTTCACGGAAAGGAGCGGCCACGGTGCGGAAAAGACGGATTCTACTTCAGGCAGCCGCTCAAGCCGTTTTGCGGCGATTGCATGATTGCAGCCGGGCGTAGCGAATATGACTCGCCCACATCGCTACAATAAGCGCGTTTTCGCATCTTGCTGGAGCAAAACCATAGTGAGCTGGACCACCGATGCCGCGCGCGCGCAGTACGCGATCGCGCACTGGGGCGAGGGCTATTTCGACGTCGATGAACGTGGCGACCTTATCGTGCGTCCGCGCGGTGCCGACGGCCCGGCGTTCAGTCTGCCGGCGATCGTCGATGCGGCGCGCGTGAAGGGCGCGCGCCTGCCGCTGCTGGTGCGCTTCGCCGACATCCTGCGCCATCGTCTGTCGCGCCTGCAGGGCGCGTTCGCCAAGGCAATGAAGGAATGGGACTACGCCGGCGGCTACAGCGCGGTTTACCCGGTCAAGGTCAATCAGCAAAAAGGCGTGGCCGGCGAACTGGCGCAGGCTGGCGGCGCGGGCTTCGGCCTCGAAGCCGGCTCCAAACCCGAGTTGATGGCCGTGCTCGCGCTCGCCCATCCGGGCAGCATCGTGATCTGCAACGGCTACAAGGATCGCGAATACCTGCGCCTCGCGCTGATCGGGCGCAAGCTCGGCTTGCGCGTGTTCATCGTCATCGAGAAACCCTCGGAACTCAAACCCGCGCTCGAAGAAGCAAAAGCGCTCGGCGTCGATCCGCTGTTCGGCGTGCGCATGCGCCTGACCAGCCTCGGCGCGGGCAAATGGCAGAACACCGGTGGCGAGAAATCCAAGTTCGGCCTGACGCCGCGGCAACTGCTTACGCTGATCGACGAACTCAAGGCGACCGGTCTTACCAACTCGCTGCAACTGCTGCACGTGTTCATGGGTTCGCAGATTTCCAATGTGCGCGACATCGCCAGCGGCATGCGCGAGGCCTCGCGCTATTTCGTCGAGCTGTGCAAGCTCGGCGTGCCGGTGCGTTACGTCGATGTCGGCGGCGGTCTCGGCGTCGACTACGAAGGCACGCGCTCGCGCTCGGCCTGCTCGATCAACTATGGCCTCGACCAGTACGCTTCGACCATCGTCGAGCCGCTCGCGCAGGCCTGCGCCGAGCACGGTTTCGCACCGCCGCACGTGATCAGCGAAACCGGCCGCGCGATGACCGCACACCACGCCGTGCTCGTCACCAATGTCAGCGACATCGAACGCGCCCCTGAAGGCCGCATTCCGCCGCGCGACGCGGACGAACCGGTCGCGCTGCGCCGCCTGCGCGAGATCCATACCGAGATCGGCGAGCGTTCGGTGATCGAGCTGTACCACGAGGCGCAACATCAATGGAGCGAAGCGCACGCGCTGTTCGCGCTCGGCCAGCTCACGCTGCGCCAGCGCGCACGCACCGACGATCTGTACTACGCCATCGTCACCGCGCTGCGCCAGCGCCTCAAGCCCGAGGAGCGCGCGCACCGGCAGGCGCTCGATGAGTTGAACGAGAAACTCGTCGACAAGTATTTCGTCAACTTCTCGATCTTCGAATCGATTCCCGACTCGTGGGCGATCGACCAGATCTTCCCGATCGTGCCGATCGCCGGCCTCGACCGCGCGCCCGACCGCCGTGCCGTGATCGCCGACCTGACCTGCGACTCCGACGGCCGCATCGACGACTACGTCGACGCCGATGGTGTCGACGTCAGCCTGCCCGTGCACGCGCCGCGCGAGGGCGAAGCCTATCGTCTCGGCATCTTCCTCGTTGGCGCGTACCAGGAAGCCCTGGGCGATATCCACAACCTGTTCGGCGACACCGACGCGGTCAACGTGCGCCTCAGCGCCGACGGTGGCTACGAGTTCTCGCACCTGCGCCGCGGCGACACCACCGACCTGATGCTCGACTATGTCGGCTACGACCTCGCCGCGCTGCGCACGGAATACGCGAACAAGATTGCGCGCGCAGGCATTGCGGGCGGCGAAGCCGAGCGGTTGAGCGTCGCACTCGAAGCGGGACTGACGGGCTACACGTATTTGGCGGAAGACTGATCGAGACGAGCATGGCAGACATCAAGGCAGGATTCGTTGGTCTCGGCGCAATGGGCTGGGCGATGACCGGGCACCTGAAGCGTCTTGGGCTTTTGGTCGGCGTCGCCAATCGCAGCGCGGCGAAGGCGCAGGCGTTCGCGCGGGAATACGGCGTACTCGGCGCGGCGGATCCGGGCGAATTGGCGAAGCATTGCAATGTGATCGCGCTATGCGTCTCGGCCGATGCCGACGTGCTCGAGGTGACGCGCGCGATCGCCGCGCAGGCGCAGCCCGGCACGATCGTCATCGATCATTCGACCGTGTCGTCGAAGACCGCGGTCGAGGCGCAGAAGCGCATGCGCGCGGCCGGCGGCGATTTCCTCGATGCACCGGTGTCGGGCGGCGTCGAAGGGGCGAAGAACGGCAAGCTGTCGATCATGGTCGGCGGCGACGAAGCCGCGCTCGCGCGCGTCAAGCCGGTGCTGGACGCCTACGGCGCGCGTATCACGCGCATGGGCGGCATCGGCGCGGGACAGAACACCAAGGCGGTCAACCAGACCGTGATCGCCGGCATCATGCAGGGCATCGGCGAAGGTCTCGCCCTGGCCGAAGCGCTCGGGCTCGATCCGGCCGTGCTGCTGCCCACGTTGTCGGGCGGCGCGGCGCAATCGTGGTATCTCGATAAACGCGGCGCTTCGGCGATGCGCAACGAGTTCAACGTCGGCTTCAAGCTCGCGCTGATGCACAAGGATCTCGGCATCGCGCGCGATCTCGCGGCAGCGGCTGGCGTCGGCCACGAGGTGCTCGACAAGTCGCTCGCAGACTATGCCGAACTGATGGCGCAAGGCCACGGCGACGAGGACGTTTCCGCGGTGATACGCCTCAAGCGACGCAAGTGATTTTTACGCTTGTCGATCAAAAAAGTTGGCGCGAGATCATCCGCTCGACCGATTCACGCCTCTATGCGACAAGGAAGGCACGCAATGCGAGCGCGAGACGCGTAAGTCCCTCGCTCACATCGCGATCAGTGATGTTGAGCGCCGGCACGAAGCGCAGTACATCAGGGCCGGCTTGCAGCAGCAGCAAGCCTTGCTGCGCGGCGTGATCGAGAATCGCGCCTGCCTTGCCCTTGTGCGCATCGGTCAGCACTGCGCCGAGCATCAGGCCGCGGCCGCGCACGCCGTCAAACACCTTCAGTTCGGCATTGATCGATTGCAGGCCGGCAATCAGTGCGGCCGACTGACGTTCGACGTTCGCGGCGACCTGTGGTGATGACAGCTTGCGCAAGGCTACGCGCGCGACGGCTGCGGCGAGCGGGTTGCCGCCGAACGTGGTGCCGTGCGCGCCGAACTGCATCACCTCGGCGACCTTCGCGCCGGCCAGCATCGCGCCGATCGGGAAGCCGCCGCCGAGCGCCTTGGCCAGAGTGACGACGTCGGGCCGGACACCGTCGTGCCAGTGCGCAAACAGCGCTCCGGTGCGGCCCATGCCGCACTGGATCTCGTCGAGCACGAGCAGCGCATCGTGTTGGTCGCAGAGTGTGCGCAGGCCGCGCAAGAAACCCGGTGCGGCAGGCATCACGCCGCCTTCGCCCTGGATCGGCTCGACCAGCACCGCGGCGACAGCGCCCGTCGCGAACTCGGCCTCGACCTGCGCCAGGTCGTTGAAGTCGACGTAGCGGAAACCACCCGGCAGCGGCTCGTAGCCGTCCTGGTACTTCGGCTGCGCGGTCGCGGTGACCGCGGCCAGCGTGCGGCCGTGGAAGCTGCCACGGAACGTGAGCATCACGCGCTTCTCGGGCGGCCTGCCCTGCGCTGCGGCCCATTTGCGCACGAGCTTGATCGCGGCTTCGTTCGCTTCCGCGCCCGAATTGCACAGGAACGCCCGCGTGGCAAAGCGCGAAGCTTCGACGAGTTCCTCGGCCAGCCGGATCGGCGGCTCCGAATAGAACACGTTGCTCGTGTGCCAGAGCGTGTGCGCCTGTTCGGTCAGTGCGGCGACGAGGTCGGGATCGCAGTGGCCCAACCCGCACACCGCGATGCCGGAGCCGAAATCGACGTACTCCTTGCCGTCGCGGTCCCACACGCGCGAACCCTGCCCGCGTTCGAGTATCGTCTCGCGCGGCTTGTAGATCGGGACGTAGTAGCGCTTGCCGGCGGCAAGCAGGTCGGCGGTGGTGGTGTTGCTCATCGATTCCTCAAAGGTGCGGCAGCAATTGCGCAGCCAGTTCATCGAGATATGCCCGCGGACAATCATCGGGCACGCCGTTCGGATAGACATTCCACATGCCGTCGCCGATTTGGCGGGGCTGCAGGTGCAGATGGAAATGATCGATCTCCTGCCCCGCGATTTCACCATTGCATTGCCACAGGTTCAATCCAGCCGGCGAATAGGCGCGGCGCAATCCGTGCGCGACGCGCAGCGCGAGATTCATCACTGCGCTGCCTTCGTCCGGCGTCAGATCGTAGATCGTCGGTGCATGCCGGCGCGGCACAACGAGCACATGTCCGGGGACGGGTTGACGCAAGCTCATGAAAGCGACGGTCGATTCATCCTCTGCAACGAAACTTGCAGAAAGCCTCTGCGCAATGATTCCGCAGAAGATGCAACCGCTCATATCACCACGTCCCCGTATTCGGCATCGACGCCCACGGCTCCTGCGGCGGCAGGTGACCGTCCTGCAGCAACTCGATTGAAATCAAATCAGGCGAGCGCACGAAGGCCATGTGGCCGTCGCGCGGCGGACGGTTGATCGTCACCCCCATCGCCTGCAGGTGCGCGCAGGTGGCGTAGATATCGGCGACGCGGAAGGCGAGGTGACCGAAGTTGCGCGCGCTGCCGTAGCCTTCGGTCCTGCCTTCGGCATCGGGCCAGTTGTAGGTCAGTTCGATCTCCGCGTCTGGCGTATCCGTCGCGGCGAGGAACACGAGAGTGAAGCGGCCTTTCTCGTTGTCGATGCGTCGAGTTTCGATGAGGCCGAGTCCCCCACAGAAGAATTTCAGCGAGGCATCGAGGTCGCGGACGCGGATCATGGTATGCAGGTATTTCATATTTGTTTCCTTTGCGATCGTCCGCGATCGCGAAGATCAAGAAGCGGGCGTCCGGCCCGCGCCGTTCAACTCAATCCAGAAACAAGTCCGCCAGCAGCGGCTTCGACGGATCGACCGCGTAGGCGGAAAAATCGCTGACGCCTGCCGCGCGCAATACTTCGTCGTCGATGAAGAACCGGCCGCTCGCCTCGCGCGCCGGACGGGTCAGGATCGCGTGCGCCGCGTCGGCCATGATTTCCGGTTTGCGCCCGTTGCCGGCGTCGACGCCGGGAATCATGTTGAGCGCGTCGGTGGCGATCAGCGTGCGCGGCCACAGCGCATTGATCGCGATGCCCTTTTCGGCGAATTCGGCGGCGAGGCCGAGGGTGACGAAGCTCATGCCCATCTTGGCCAGCGTGTAGCCGGTATGCGGTGCCCACCATTTCGGATCGAGCGAGGGCGGCGGTGCCAGGGTGAGGACGTGCGGATTCGCGGCTTTCAGCAGATGCGGCAGGCAGACCTGCGCGCAGAGGAAAGTGCCGCGAGAATTTACCTGAGTCATCAGATCGTAGCGCTTCATCGGCGTATCGAGCGCGCCGCGCAGCCAGATCGCACTGGCGTTGTTGACCAGCACGTCGATGCCGCCGAAGCGGGCAACCGTGGTATCGACCGCGGCATGTACTTCGTTCTCCTCGCGGATGTCGCAGCGGATCGCGAGTCCCTTGCCGCCGGCCGCCTCGACCGCGGCCGCGGCGCTGTGGATCGTGCCGGGCAGCTTCGGGTTCGCCACGTCCGACTTCGCGGCGATGGCCACGTTCGCTCCGTCGCGCGCGGCGCGCAGCGCGATCGCAAGACCGATGCCGCGCGATGCGCCGGTGATGAACAGGGTTTTTCCTTTCAACGAACTCATGTGCCTGCCTCTTTGTGTCAGCCGGATTGGAATCGGGACAGAGTGTGCATCAACTGCGTCAACCTTTCGAGCGGGGCGGTCATCTGCAGCAGCGCCTGCCGTTCGCGGTGGTCGAGCGGAAGCAGTTCGGCGAGGCGGAAGCCGACCCAGCTTGCGTCGTCGAATGCTGCGCGCGGCGCCTTGGCGTGCGGGCCGCCGGTTTTTTCCAGCAGGCGTTCGAGGATGGTCGCGAGCAGATGGAACTCGACTGGCACCTCGGTACGTATCTCGTCCGCCCACGGCTCGACGTCGCCATGGGCGAGGCCGGAGTCGCGCACGCGCGAGCGCGCGAGGCGGAAGCGCTGTGCGCCTTGTGCGCGGATGCCGAGCAAGCCGTCGGACGTGGTTGCGAAGTCGACGATGCGTGCGAGCGTGCCGACCGCGGCCGGCGTGGCCGGCTCGCCAACCTCGCTGCCGTCGAGGATCAGGCACACGCCAAACGGCGAGTCGCCACGTGTGCACTCGCGCACCATGTCCAGATAGCGCGGCTCGAAGATGCGCAGCGCGATCTCGCCGCCCGGAAACAGCACGGTGTGCAGCGGGAACAGCGGCACGTCGAGCATTGCCACCGCGCGCCTCGTCAGCCTGTCCGGGCCAGCGCCGCCACGAATCGCCGCGGCGCATTCTCGAAGCCGCCGTTCGACATGAAGACGACGTGGTCGCCGGGTCGTGCCTGCGCGCGCAGCGCGGCGATCAGCGCATCGACGGTCGGCGCGGTGCGTCCGCGGCCGCCGAGTGCGTCGGTAACTTTCGCTGCATCCCACGGCAGTTCGGCGCGTTGCAGAAAGACCACCGCGTCGGCGTCGGCGAGGCTCGGCGCGAGCGCGTCGGCGTGGGCGCCAAGACGCATCGAGTTCGAGCGCGGCTCCATGCCGACGAGGATGCGTGCCTTGCCGATCTTTGCGCGCAGGCCGGCGAGCGTGGTCGCAATCGCGGTCGGATGGTGGGCAAAGTCATCGTAGATCTTGATGCTGTTGGCTTCGCCGACCAGCTCCATGCGCCGCTTGGCACTGCGGAATGCTGCCAAACTGGCGATGGCATGGACGACATCGATGCCGCCCGCATCGGCCGCCGCCAGTGCGGCGAGTGCATTGCCCACGTTATGCCGGCCAATCAGGTTCCAGCGCACAACGCCGACTTCCGCGCCGTCGCGTGATACGGCGAACGCGCTGCCGTCGGCCGCGATCAATCGGGCGCGCCAGTCGCCGCTATCGATGCCGAACGTCGTGACCGGAGACCACGTGCCCATTGCCAGCACTTCGGCCAGGTGTTCGTCTTCCGCGTTCACGATCAGGTGACCGTTTGAAGGCACGGTGCGCACGAGATGATGGAACTGGCGCTGGATCGCGGCCACGTCGGCGAAGATGTCGGCGTGGTCGAATTCGAGGTTGTTGAGGATCGCGATCCGCGCGTGGTAGTGGACGAACTTCGAGCGCTTGTCGAAGAACGCGGTGTCGTACTCGTCGGCTTCGATGACGAAGTCCGCGCTCGCGCCGAGGCGCGCGGAAACACCGAAATTTTCCGGCACGCCGCCGACGAGAAAGCCGGGCGCGCGACCGCAGGCGTCGAGGATCCAGGCCAGCATCGCCGTCGTCGTCGTCTTGCCGTGGGTGCCGGCGACGGCGAACACGCGGCGTTCGCGCAGCAGCGCATCGCCGATCCACTGCGGTCCGGACACGTAGGGCAGGCGTGCGTTCAACAGGTGTTCGACGGCCGGATTGCCGCGCGACAGCGCGTTGCCGACGATGACGAGATCCGGTTTCTGCGCAGCATTTTCGCTGCCGAGGTGCTCGGCGCGATAACCCTGCTTGAGCGTGATGCCGAGCGCGGCGAGCTGGTCGCTCATCGGCGGGTAGATGTTCGCATCCGAGCCCTCGACCTCGAAGCCGAGTTCGCGCGCGAGCGCGGCGACGCCGCCCATGAACGTGCCGGCGATGCCGAGGATGTGCAGTTTCATCCGGCGAACAGGCTCAGCAGCAGCGACAGCAGCGCGATCCAGGCGAAGATCACCGCGATGCCGCCGGCGAAACTCAGGTTGAGGCTGTGGCGCAACACGTTCGCGATCGCCGCAAGTTGCCAGATGCCGAGGGCGAGGATCAACGGGCTGAGCAGCATCTGCGTCGGCGTGACCTGCTCGGGCACGAGGCGCCCCGCTTCGAGCGGAATCTTGCCGAACGCGAGCACGACTGGAAGGTTGATCAGGGTGAAGATCAGGTTGCAACCGACCAGGGCAGTCGCCGCCTGCACGAAGCGGCTGCCGAGGTCGCGCAGGCGCAGGACCAGGCGCAGCGCGGCGAGTACGAGCAAGGTTTCGAGCAGCGTCGAAAGGAACGATTCGCCGAGGCCGGCCGGCGCCGGGATCGTGCGCGCGACGGCCTGCACGATGATGCAGGCGACGGCCATCGCCGCGAGCAGTTGCGGCGAATACGGCAGGTCCTGGGGGCCGCGGCGCAGCAGCACCAGGTCGCGGAAAATTGCTACAACAGGAGGCATGGGAGCGGGCGCAAGCGTGATTTTGACGCGGCTTGCCAGTGTATCAGCTTGTCCTTGTCCGTCACCCGGCTCGCGCCGGGATCAAGCAAGAGTTTCAGCGTGGCAACACCGCCAGAATCCGCTGGAACACTTGGTTGACCTCGCCCACGCCGTCGACGGTCTTGAGCTTGCCGATCTGGCCGAAGTGGTCGGCGACCGGCGCGGTCTGGGCGCGATAAACCTCGAGGCGCTTGCGTACGACGGCGGGATCGTCGTCGGCGCGGTGCTCGGCGGCGAAGCGGATTTCGCAGCGCGCGAGGATGGCGCTGTCGGGCACATCGAGCTTGATCGCGACGTCGAGCGGCTGGCCGATGCGCGCGAGCAGGCCTTCGAGTGCGGCGCACTGGGCGAGGTTGCGCGGATAGCCGTCGAGAATGAAGCCGCCTTTCGCGTCGGCCTGGGTGATGCGCTCTTCGAGCATGCCGAGCACGATGTCGTCGGAGACGAGCTGACCCGCCTCCATGACCGCCCTGGCCTTGAGGCCGAGCGGCGTGCCGGCCTTGACCGCGGCGCGCAGCAGGTCGCCGGTCGAGATATGCGGAATGTTCAGTTCGTTCTTGAGCAGGGTGGCCTGGGTGCCCTTGCCAGAGCCGTTCGGGCCGAAGAAAACGATGCGCATATCTGGTTCCGTGAGGACGCGGTGGTGGATGCAATGCGAAGTGCGACAGGCTAACCTAGCGGCAGTGCGGAGCCGAGTCAACGAGACCATGAAACTACGCGCATCGCGGAGTTTCCTTATTCCGAATCCAGTGAGGATGGCATGAGCAAGAGGCAGGGCAAGTCGGGCAAGGGCGCGCTGTTCTACGCGCAGTCGGGCGGGGTGACCGCGGTGATCAACGCCAGCGCCTGCGGCGTGATCGAAACGTGCCGATCCCGGGGCGTTCCGGTGTACGCGGGCCGCAACGGCATCCTCGGCGCACTGCGCGAGGAACTGATCGACGTATCGAAGGAGGACCGCCGCGCGGTTGCGGCATTACGCCACACCCCGGGCGGCGCGTTCGGCTCGTGCCGGTTCAAGCTCAAATCGATCGAGGCCGACCGCTCGCGCTACGAGCGCCTGATCGAGGTCTGCCGTGCGCACGACATCCGCTATTTCCTTTACAACGGCGGCAACGACTCGGCCGACACCAGCCTGAAGATCTCCAAACTCAGCGCCGAATTGGGCTATGACCTGAAAGTCGTCGGCGTGCCGAAGACGGTGGACAACGACCTGCCGGTGACGGATTCGTGCCCCGGCTTCGGTTCGGTGGCGAAGTACACGGCGGTGTCGATCGCCGAGGCCAGTCTCGACGTCGAATCGATGAGCGAGTCCTCGACCAAGGTCTTCGTCATGGAGGTGATGGGTCGCCACGCGGGCTGGATTGCGGCCGCCGCCGGTCTCGCCGCGCAGGGCAAGGATGCACCGCCGCAGGTGATCCTGTTCCCCGAGGTGCCGTTCGAGCAGGACAAGTTCCTCGCGCGCGTGAAGGAAGTCGTGGCCAAAGTCGGCTACTGCTCGGTCATCGTCTCCGAGGGCGTGAAGACGCCGGATGGCCGATTCCTCACCGACTCGGGCGTGGTCGATGCGTTCGGCCATGCCCAGCTCGGCGGCGGCGCGGCGCCGATCATCGCGGGCCTGGTCAAGGAAAACCTCGGTTTCAAGATCCACTGGGCGGTGCCGGACTATCTGCAGCGCTCGGCGCGGCATCTGGCGTCGAAATCCGACGTCGAGCAGGCCTACGCGGTCGGCAAGGCGGCGGTCGAATACGCGCTCGCCGGCAAGAATGCGGTGATGCCGGTGATCAAGCGCGTGTCGTCGACGCCGTTCAAGTGGAAGATCGAGGCCGCGCCGATAACGAAGATCGCGAACATCGAGAAAAAGCTGCCGGCGAACTACATCAGCAAGGATGGTTTCCACATCACCGCGGCCGCGCGCACCTATTTCGAGCCGCTGATCCGCGGCGAGGCTGCGCCGCCCTACGATGCAAGGACCGGCCTGCCGAAATACGCGCGCCTGAAGCGTGTGCTGCTGAAGAAGAAACTGCCGAAGTACGAGATCGCCGACAAATAACGGGGCGACGATTCGTGCCGCAGATTCCCGAAAGCGAACTGATCGAAAGCTTCGTGCGCGCCTCCGGGCCCGGCGGGCAGAACGTCAACAAGGTTGCCTCGGCGGTGGAGTTGCGCTTCGACGCAGCGAATTCGCCGTCGTTGTCCGAGGCGTTACGCGCGCGCGTACTGGCGCTGCGCGACCGGCGCCTGACCGCCGCCGGCGTGCTCGTGATCCAGGCCAACCGCTTTCGCGACCAGGCGAAGAACCGCGAGGACGCGCGCGCGCGCCTTGCCGAAATCCTGCAGGCGGCCGCACGCGTGCCGAAAAAACGCATCGCGACCCGGCCGACGCGCGCATCGAAAGAGCGCCGTCTCGATGCCAAGCGACTGCGCAGTACCCACAAGCAGCAGCGGTCGAAGCGCAACTGGAGCGACGATTGAACGCGAAGACGCCTGCGCCGGCTTTCCCGAGCGTGCCGCCACAGGCGCCGCAGTTTCCGCCGTCGCTGCGCGGTGCATTGTGCCGCGCACTGCTGCGCCTGACCGGCTGGCGCATCACCGGCGAACTGCCGGACGTACCCAAGCTCGTCATCATCGGCGCGCCGCATTCGTCGAATTGGGACGGCGTCTGGTCACTTGCGTTCAAGGTCGCGCTGCGCCTGGACGTCCGTTTCATCATCAAGAACGACTACACGAAGGGCGTGCTCGGCCCGCTCGTGCGCGGCCTCGGCGGCATCGGCATCGACCGCAACGCCGCGCACGACGTCGTCACGCAAATGCGCCAGCAGTTCGCCAGGCGCGACAAGCTCTGGCTCGGCATCACGCCCGAAGGCACGCGCAAGAAAGTGAAGAAGTGGAAAAGTGGATTCTGGCACATCGCGCGCGCGGCGCACGTGCCGGTGCAATTGCTCTACTTCCACTACCCGGACAGGACGATCGGGCTCGGCCCGTTGATCGAGCTCTCTGACGACCTCGACGCCGACATGGCGCGCATCCGCGCGTACTACGTGCCGTTCCAGGGCAGGAATCGCGGCACGGTTTGATCTGCGGCTCGCCGGGCGAGGATCAGCCGCGATAGCGGGCCAGTAGTTCCGGTTGCTGGCGTCGCTGCAACTCGATCAGGGTCTGCCGCGCCGCGCCGCCGATGCGCCTGCGCAAATCGGGAGCGGCGCGCAGGCGTTCGATGGTTTCGAAGGCCTCGGCCTCGCTGGAAACGAGGAATCCGTTTTCGCCGTGCACGATCAGCTCGGCGCAACCGCAGAGCTCGGGGAACACGATCACCGGCAACTCCATCGCCATCGCTTCTAGGATGACCGCGCCGCCGGTTTCAACCCATTGCGGATGCTTGCGGAAGACGAACAGGTCGAGACTGTCGAGAAAGTCGCGCGCATCGACTGCACCCTCGGCGATCAGTTCCGGGCGCGCACCCGCGTCGTGCGAGAACACGCGTTCGATTGCGCTGCCGCCGAGCAGCCTGATGCGGTATCCGCGTGCGACGAGATCGCGGAAGAAAGCGCCGTCGTTGAAATGATACTTGTAGGCGTACGCACGGCCATGTCGCCCAATCGCCAGATCCGTCGTCGCCGTATGCTCGCGTCTGCGCTGGAAGCGGACGAGATCAACCGCCGAGTATTCGGCCGTTCCGGGCAGACCAAGCAGATCGCCGAACATCGTCGAGGGGAACGTCAGCTCCACCGGCGGGTGCGCCGGGTTGTTCTCGATCCGCTTCAGGTACGAGAGCAGTTTCTGGTTCTGTTCCATCAGGTTGTGGCAAATGATCATGCGTTCGAAGCGGCCGCGTTCGAGCAGGTCATTGCAGTCGTAGTAGGTGCCGATCAATGCAAGCGTACCGCCCGACGGGGCCTCTGCCCTGCCCTCGATCAGGCGGATCGGCGCCTCGTCGCGATATGCCGCATGCGGCGGTGCGGTCGACCACAGCGTCGTCGGCATGTGCGTGCAGAGCATGCGATGCAGGTTGAGCGCGCGGCGTTCGGTGCCGCCGAGGCTGTCGAGATTGCAGACTATATGCACATGCCGATCCGCGGCGAGGCGAGGGTGGGCGCGGGCAAGCGCGTTGACGTGTTCCAGCGCGGCGCGGATGTCACTGCCCTCCCTGCGCCAGTTGGCAGGTCGGTCGATCAGGAAGCGGCATTCCGTCAGCAGGTCGGCGCATTCCGGATGCAGTGGATCGATTTCGCGTACCCGTTCGGCCATCGCCAGCGCCGCATCGACCAGATTCACGTCGAGCAGCATCTCGACCGCAATGACCGCTTCCTGAAGGTCGAAGATGCGATGCGCGCGCACGCCAAGCAGGGCTTCCCTCGCCTTGCCGCCTTCGCCCATCTGCAACAGCGCGGCTGCCCGATGCAGGATGTCGCGTTGCTGCAGGCCGGTATCGAAACTGAACGATAAATTCATGGCCGGTCCACGGATGCGTCACGCTGTGTGCGGGCCAAATATTGGGGATGGCGGCAACAACAAAAGTTCAGGGCGACAGGCGCACCGCCGCGCCGCAGTCCGGGGCGAAGCCCGGCTACGGTCGCAAAGCCGCTGGAAAATGGCGAAATCGGCCCCCGACGGAAACTCAAGAAACCCCCTTCAACGCCCGCAGAAACCCCTCGACGAACTCCTCCAATCTGAATCATGCGGCCGCGCGAGTCTCCGGATTTGCGGCGCGCCATTCGCCCAGAAGCTGCTTGCGCGCCGCCGCCGCCCTGGCAAAGTTCGCTTCCTTGATATGGCCGTAGCCGCGAATCTGCTCCGGGATCGAAGCGATATCGACGGCGAGCTTGAGGTTATCGCGACCCAATTTCGAGAGCAACTCGTCGATCGTGGTGAAGTAGTCGGCGATCAGCTGACGTTCCATCCTGCGCTCTTCGGTCCGGCCGAAGAAGTCGAACCTGCCGCCACGCAGGCCCTTGAACTTGGCCAGCAGTTTGAACGCGCGGAACATCCAAGGGCCGAATTCGCGCTTGATCAGATGGCCATCGGCGTCTTTCTTCGCGAACGTCGGCGGGGCGAGGTTGAAATGGATCTTGTAGTCGCCGTCGAAGACATTCTTGATCTGCCGCTCGAACTCGCCGCTCGTGTACAGGCGCGCGACTTCGTATTCGTCCTTGTACGCCATGAGCTTGAACGCGTAGCGCGCGACGGCTTCGGTCAGCGCGGTCTGGCCGGGCACCCTCGTCTGTTCGACGCTGCGCACCTTGCCGACCAGTGCCTGGTATTTCGCCGCGTAGGCGGCGTCCTGGTAGTCGGTGAGGAATGCGATGCGACGCGCGATCTCTTCGTCCAGCGTCCGGCTGATCTTCACGTCGTCCAGCGGCGCTGCAATGGATGTCGCCGCCGCAGGCGCCGCGGCACCGTTGGCCGCTTCCTTGACCCTGGCCATGTCGACCGCGGCGAGGCGGCCCCAGTGGAACGCCGACTTGTTCATCTCGATCGCCGCGCCGTTGAGCTCGATCGCGCGCATCAGCGCGGCTGCGGAGATCGGCACCCAGCCCTTCTGCCAGGCATAGCCGAGCATGAACAGGTTGCTCGCGATCGAATCGCCGAGCAGCCTGGTCGCGAGGTCGGTCGCATCGACGAGTTCGGGCCGGTCGCCGTCGAGCGCGGTGCCGACCGCGTTGACGATCTGCAGCGCAGGAAACTGCATGTCGGGCTTGGTCGTGAACGTGCCGGGCATCGCTTCGTAGGTGTTGAGGACGACATGCGAGCGTTTCGCACGAATCTTCGACAGTGCCCAGTAGTCGTTGACCACGACCATGTCGCAGCCGAGCACGAGATCGGCTTCGCCGGCGGCGATGCGCACGGCGTGGATGTCGGCCGGTGTCTTCGCGATGCGCAGGTGGCAGGTCACCGCGCCGCCCTTCTGCGCGAGGCCGGTCTGGTCGAGCACGGTGGCACCCTTGGACTCCAGATGCGCGGCCATGCCGATCAGTGCGCCGATCGTTACCACGCCGGTGCCGCCGATGCCGGTGACGAGGATGTTCCACGGTTGACTCAGATCGCTGGCAAACGTGGGCTGCGGCAAGCTGGCGAAATCCACTTTTCCGCTGCCCGGCTTGCGCTTTTTGAGGCCGCCGCCGTGAATGGTGACGAAGCTCGGGCAGAAGCCCTTGACGCAGGAAAAATCCTTGTTGCAGTTCGACTGGTCGATTTCGCGCTTGCGCCCGTACTCGGTTTCCTTCGGCAGCACCGAGACGCAGAACGATTTCTCGCCGCAATCGCCGCAACCTTCGCAGACCAACGAGTTGATGAACACGCGCTTCTTCGGGTCTTCGAGCTTGCCGCGCTTGCGCCGGCGGCGCTTTTCGGTGGCACAGGTCTGGTCGTAGATCAGTACCGACACGCCGGGCACTTCGCGCAGGCGCTTGGACACCGCGTCGAACTCGGCGCGGTCGACGAACTCGACGTCGCGCGGGAACAGCTCGCGTTTCGACCACTTTTCGATCTCGTCGCTCATCACGACGATGGTCTGCACGCCTTCGGCGCGCATCTGGTTGGCGATGTCGGGCACGGAAAGCTTGCCGTCGACAGGCTGACCGCCGGTCATCGCGACCGCATCGTTGTACAAAATCTTGTACGTGATATTGACCTTGGCCGCGATCGCCTGACGGATCGCCAGCGAACCGGAATGGAAATAGGTGCCGTCGCCGAGGTTCTGGAACACGTGCTGGGTTTCGGTGAACGGCGCCTGCCCGCACCAGGTCGCGCCTTCGCCGCCCATCTGGGTGAACGTGTCGGTACGCCGGTCCATCCAGGTGACCATGTAGTGGCAGCCGATGCCGCCGAGCGCGCGCGAGCCTTCGGGCACGGCGGTGGAGGTGTTGTGCGGGCAGCCGGAGCAATAGTGCGCGGCGCGCGGGAAGTTCGCGCGCGGCAGGGTCAGTTCCTTCTCCTTCGCCTCGATCCAGGCGACGCGTGCCTTGATCGTGTCGTTGGAGAAGAAGCGCGACAGGCGCTTGGCGATCACGAGCGCGATCATCGCCGGGGTCAGTTCCGACGTCGACGGCAGAATCCAGTTGCCTTGCTCGTCGTATTTGCCGACCACGCTTGGGCGCGTCGGCCAGTTGTACATGTATTCCTTCATCTGCGACTCGATGAAGGAGCGCTTCTCTTCGGCGACGATGATGTCCTCGAGGCCGTTGGCGAATTCGCGGATGCCGACCGGCTCGAGTGGCCAGGTCATGCCGATCTTGTACACGCGGATGCCGATGTCGGCGGCCATCTTGTCGTCGATGCCGAGATATTCGAGTGCCTGCAGTACGTCGAGGTAGCTCTTGCCCGTGGTGACGATGCCGAGGCGCGCCTTCGGCGAGTCGATGACGATGCGGTCGATCCGGTTCGCGCGCGCAAACGCCTGCGAGGCCTGCACGGCGTACTGGTGCAGGCGCATTTCCTGATTGAGCGGCGGATCGGGCCAGCGGATGTTGAGGCCGCCGGCCGGCATGATGAAGTCGGTCGGCACGACGATGTCGAGCTGATGCGGATTGACGTTGACGCTGGCCGAGGATTCGACGGTTTCCGCAATCGTCTTGAAACCGACCCAGCGCCCGGTGAAGCGGCTCATCGCCCAGCCGAGCATGCCCATGTCGAGGATGTCCTGCACGCCGGCCGGATTGAGGATCGGCATCATCGCGCTGACGAACTCGAGTTCCGAACCGTGCGGCAGCGTCGAGGAGCGGCAGGCGTGGTCGTCGGCCGCGAGCGCGAGCACGCCGCCCCTCGCCGAGGTGCCCGCGGCGTTGCCGTGCTTGAACACGTCGCCCGAACGGTCGACGCCCGGACCCTTGCCGTACCACATCGCGAACACGCCGTCGTACCTCGCGCCCGGGAACAGGTTGGTTTGCTGCGTACCCCAGACCATCGTCGCGCCGAGGTCCTCGTTGAGGCCGGGCTGGAATTCGATGGCCGAGGCTTGCAGATGCTTCTTCGCCTTCCACAGTTCGAGGTCGAATCCGCCGAGCGGCGAGCCGCGATATCCGGAAATGAAGCCCGCCGTGTTGAGGCCGGCGGCGCGGTCGCGCATCTGCTGCATCAGCGGCAGGCGGACCAGAGCCTGCACGCCGGAAAGATAGATACGGCCCTGGGTGCGCGTGTACTTGTCCTCGAGCGTGTAGCCGAGGTCCAACTGGGTTGCGGGAACAGACATGACGGCCATGCTCGCGTTAGAGTCAATGCTCGATTTTAGCATCGGCACCGCGTACGGCTGCGCGAATGTGGTGCAAGACACCCCGAAAGTCGACCGCGCCCGCCGATTTGCGCGCCGGCGGCCGCGGAATCCTCGTATCGCCCGGCCCGGTTTTTCGTGGCCCATTGTCCGCAAGGGCGGACCTATTGCGTTTGCGTGATCATTCCGCTGAGGGAATAGGCGGCAAGGCGCTCACCCCTGGCCCATGCGGAATAGTCCGCCTCGGCCTCGAAATGCACCGACGCGGCCATTTCGCGCAATCGGCCGACGCAGGATTTCGCCGCCTTCGCGTCGACTCCGACGATGCTGATCTCGAGCACGCCCTTGCGCGCAAGGCGCAGGGCGTGGCAGTCGAATACGCTGGTGCTGGCGTCGTCCGGCTGACGCTCCTCGCTCCAGACCACAGTCGGGCCGTCGCGCTCCGGAACATCGGCATAGCGCAGCAAGGCACCGCCGCTGCCGGCGAGCCGCGGCACGCGTGGCCGTGCGCGCGCGGCATCGAGCAGCATGGCGGGCTCGAGCGCCGCAGCGTCGCTGGCGACGAAGCCGTCGTGGCGCCAGCGCAGGCGAACGATACGCAGGTTCGCATCGGTGACGTTCTTGTTTTCGTCGATCATCCAGCCGATCAAATGCGCGTCGTCCACGCCGCGCAGGGCGGTATCGACGCGGCGTGCCTCGGCACCGGCGAGCAGATGCTGGCCACGCGGAATGTCCAGGCGCATGCCGATCGCTTCGCGCACGTAGCGGCCGCGCAGGAAGGCGGCGTGGTCGGCGAGCCGGCGCAACTCCGCGGGCGTGGCACGGCGCGCCGGCTCGGTTCCGTCTGCGGGGCTCGAGGCCGGCTGCGCCGGGCTGCGCGCGGCGCTGGCCGGCGATGCGGAATCGCCCGAACCGTACGCGGCGCCACAGAAAGTGGTCGCGCCGAGAACCAGGATCACCCACCGCCAACGCATGGCAAAACCTCCCCAGACGGACACGTGCGAGTGTAGACGAGTGCGGCGGGCAAAACCGGGCAGTCCGCCGCGGTTTTGCGACCGCGCTCAGGCCTGCGTGTCGGGCTTGACCATGGCCCTGAACGGGAACGTCTGCTGGTTGACGAAGCCGTCGGGCATGTAGTCGCCGACCACGCCGTAGCGTTCCGGAAACTTCTTCTCCGACTTCACCGCGGTGCCGAACAGGTAGTCGAGGAACGAATAGTGCGCGGCGTAGTTCCTGTCGATCGCCTCGTCGTCCTGCGAGTGGTGCCAGTGATGGAAGTCGGGGGTCACGATCAGGTATTTCAGCGGCCCCCACGGCAGGTGCACATTGGCGTGATTGAACACGGCCTGGAAGCCGACGATGATGATATAGGCGTTGATCACGCCTTCGGCGAAGCCGATCACGAACAGCGGCGCGAGCACGAGCACGCGCGTGGCGACGATCTCGAGCATGTGCTGGCGCGATCCGGCGAGCCAGTCCATGGTCTTGGCCGAGTGGTGCACCGAGTGGAATTTCCACAGCAGCGGCACCTCGTGGTACGCGCGGTGGGTGAAGTACTGGGCAAGGTCAGCAACGAGGATGCAGAGTAGCAACTGCGGCACGAACCAGATGCGCTGCACGGCTAGCTGGAAGTCGTGGTTGACCAGCCAGCCGAACACGTGATGGATGAGAAAATTGACCGTGAGCAGGATCAGGCCGACGAGGAAGTGGTTGACGGCGAAATGCTTGAGATCGGTCTGCCATTCGCGGCGGAAGATCGGCTGGCCCTTGTAGAGCGGGAACAGTTTCTCGAGCACGACGAAGATCACGGTCGAGCCGAGCAGGTCGAGGATGAACCAGTCGAGGCCGATGTAGGGCGTGTTGTCCGGGAACTCGCCGACCGGCACGCGCGAGCCGCCGAGCGCGACCGCGACGATGACGCAGGCGAACGCGACCAGGTTGAGGTTGCGCCGGCGGTTGAAGATCAGGTTGGTCAGCGCCAGCGCGCCGGCGACGAGCAGGCCGGCGAACAGCAGCTGGCGCAGCACGTCCACCGAGTACTTGTGGCGCAGCTCGGGCATCGTCAGGTACTGCGGGAAATGGAACGCGAGTACCGCGAGCAGGCTCAAGATGCCGAGCAGCAGCGCGATCACCGTCGTGATCAACGCCCTGCCTTTGCGCAGATCGCCGCTGCGATGGAGCAGATTGTCGGTGGCGTCGACGACTTCGCCGACGCGGCGCGCGGTGGCCGCGAACGGAGCGACGAGGACGCGGCGGGAAATCGAGCGGGTTGGCTGGCGCATGGCGGTCACAACGGCGAAGGATTGCGAAAGCGTACCCTTTCAAGCCCCCGTCCGGCGACGGGGGCTTTTCCGGGGCATTCGATTTCGCTTACAGCAACGGAATCAACAGCAGCGCCACGATGTTGATGATCTTGATCAGCGGATTGACCGCCGGGCCCGCGGTGTCTTTGTAAGGATCGCCGACCGTGTCGCCGGTGACCGCGGCCTTGTGCGCGTCCGAGCCCTTGCCGCCGAAGTTGCCGTCCTCGATGTACTTCTTCGCGTTGTCCCAGGCGCCGCCGCCGGTGGTCATCGAGATGGCGACGAACAGGCCGGTGACGATGGTGCCGATGAGCACGCCGCCGAGCGCCTGCGCGCCGGCGACGGAACCACCGAGCCACTTGAAGCCGAACACGACGAGCACGGGCACGAGCACGGGCAGCAGCGAGGGAATCATCATCTCCTTGATCGCCGCACGCGTGAGCATGTCCACCGCGCGCGAGTAGTCGGGCTTGGTCTTGCCCTCCATGATGCCCTTGATCTCGCGGAACTGGCGGCGCACTTCTTCGACCACGGCGCCGGCCGAGCGGCCGACCGCTTCCATCGCCATCGAGGCGAACAGGTACGGGATCAGGCCGCCGATCAACAGGCCGATGATGACGTAGTGGTTCGACAGATCGAACGTGACGTTCGCAAGGCCCGGCTGGCCCGAGAGGTTGTGGGTGTAGTCGGCGAACAGCACGAGCGCGGCCAAGCCGGCCGAGCCGATCGCATAGCCCTTGGTCACCGCCTTGGTCGTGTTGCCGACCGCGTCGAGCGGATCAGTCACGGCGCGCACGCCCGATGGCAGTTCGGCCATTTCCGCGATGCCGCCGGCGTTGTCGGTGATCGGGCCGTAGGCGTCGAGCGCGACGATCATGCCGGTCATCGACAGCATGGCCGTGGCGGCGATGGCGATGCCGTAGAGGCCGCCGAGCGCGTAGGCGCCCCAGATCGATGCGCACACCGCGAGCACGGGGTACGCGGTCGACTTCATCGAGATGCCGATGCCGGCGATGATGTTGGTCGCATGACCCGTCGTCGAGGCCTGCGCCACGTGGCGCACCGGCGCGTATTCGGTCGCGGTGTAGTACTCGGTGATCACGACCATCGCCGCGGTCAGGGCGAGGCCGATCAGCGCGCAGAAGAACAGGTTCGTCGCGCCGATCGGCGTGCCTGCCATCAGCGAGTTGGTGATGAAGTAGAACGCGATCGCCGCGATCACCGCCGAAACGGCGACGCCGACGTAGAGCGCATTCATGATCCTCGCGCCGGGCTTGGTCTTGACGAAGAACGTGCCGATGATCGAGGCGACGATCGACACGCCGCCGAGGACCAGCGGATACAGCACGCCGTTGGCCCCCACCGTGGCAGCGCTGATGCCGCCGAGCAGCATCGTTGCGACCAGTGTGACCGCGTAGGTCTCGAACAGGTCGGCGGCCATGCCGGCGCAGTCGCCGACGTTGTCGCCGACGTTGTCCGCGATCACCGCCGGGTTGCGCGGATCGTCCTCGGGGATGCCGGCTTCGACTTTGCCGACCAAGTCCGCGCCGACGTCGGCGCCCTTGGTGAAGATGCCGCCGCCCAGACGCGCGAAGATCGAGATCAGCGACGAGCCGAAGGCGAGGCCGACCAGCGCGTGCAGCGCCTTTTCGGTCGGCAAGCCGAAATGCAGCAGCGCCATGTAGTAGCCGGCGACACCGAGCAGGCCGAGGCCGACGACGAGCATGCCGGTGATCGCACCACCGCGAAAGGCGACGTCGAGCGCGGCGGCGAGGCCCGAGCGCGCTGCTTCCGCCGTGCGCACGTTGGCAGCGACCGAGACGTTCATGCCGATGAAGCCGGCCGCACCGGAGAGGATCGCGCCGACCGCGAAGCCGATCGCGGTCGGCCAGTTCAGGGCGAAGCCGATGACGACGAACAACACTGCGCCGACGATGCCGATCGTCGTGTACTGCCGATTCAGATAGGCCTTGGCGCCTTCCTGGATCGCCGCGGCGATCTGCTGCATGCGCTCGTTGCCGGCGGGTTTGGCCATGATCCAGGCGCGCGACCAGATGCCGTAGACGATCGCGAGCAGGGCGCAGATGGGCGCGATCCAGTAACCGTATTGTTGCAACATGCCTTTCTCCCTTGGAACAGGCTGATGGAAGGAAACAACGATGGGGCGGTACGGAAAAGCTTTCTGCGAGTATACCCAGCCACGACGCGATGGGTAGCTGCGCTGCGCAAACGCCGCGTTCGCGCGGCGTGGTATCGCTGTCAGCGTCGGTGCGGCGCGCGCGCCAGAGCCCAGACATCCACGCGTGCGACGCCGGCGCGCTTGAGCGTGCGCGCACATTCGCGCAGGGTCGCGCCGGTCGTCATCACGTCGTCGAGCAGGACAACATGGGCAGGCCGGGTTGTCGCGAGTCGACTCGCGTCGACCTCGAACGCGCCACGCAGGTTCCTGCGCCGCGTCGCCGCGTCGAGATCCGACTGTGCGGCGGTGGCACGCGCGCGGCACAGCAGGTCCGGTGCGAGTGCGACGTCGAACTCGCGCGCGAGCGGCTTGGCCAGTTCGAGAGCCTGGTTGTAACCGCGTTCGCGCAGGCGCGTGGCGTGCAGCGGCACGGGCACGATCGCATTGGGCAGCGTGGCGCGCGCGCCGTTGGCCAGTGCTGCGATCCACAACTCGGCGAGCACGCGTCCCGCGGCGAGGCTGTGGCCGAACTTGAGTTTGGTCAGCAGCAGGTCGAGCGGGTGGCCGTAGAGATACGGTGCGAACGCCGCGTCGAATGCAGGTTCACTGCGCAGGCATTCACCGCACAACGCGGCAGGGGTGGGCAGGGGCAAGGCGCAACGGGCGCAGGAGGTGCGGTTCGGGGTCAGATCGGCTGCGCACGCGGCGCACAGATCGCGCGAACTTTCGCCGCGCGCGCCACACAGCAGGCAGTGCGGCGGCAGCAGGGCGAACTGCAGCCGTTGCCAAAATCCGTCAACTTCGGTTGGCTGTTTCAGGTTGACAGGGGCGGGGGGGCTGATCACACTGCCGAAAGTCTACGCCCAAACCGATATTCCCGATGTCAGCCACGATCCAAACCCTGCCGGCCGGCGAGCGCGTCAGCCGCGGTGAAGCGCTTGCCCTGT
This sequence comes from Rudaea sp., assembly GCF_057139185.1. NCBI lineage: Bacteria > Pseudomonadati > Pseudomonadota > Gammaproteobacteria > Lysobacterales > Rhodanobacteraceae > Rudaea > Rudaea sp. The sequence goes on from NZ_DBNHDN010000031.1 coordinate 151,915, forward strand.
TCGCCCTGCCGTTCAACGACCTGCTTGCGCGCGCGCACGAGGTGCATCGCGCGCATCACGACGCGAACGCGGTGCAGGTCTCGACCCTGCTGTCGATCAAGACCGGCGGCTGCCCGGAAGACTGCGCCTATTGCCCGCAGAGCGCACGCTACGCCACCGGGGTGAAGGCCGAGAAACTCATGTCGCTCGATGCGGTGCTGGAGAAGGCCAGGCAAGCCAAGGCCGCCGGTGCGACCCGCTTCTGCATGGGCGCAGCCTGGCGTTCGCCCAAGGATCGCGACGTGGACAAGGTCGCCGAAATGATCGGCGCCGTGCGTGCGCTCGGCATGGAAACCTGCGCCACGCTCGGCATGCTCAGCGCGCCGCAGGCATCGAAACTGAAATCGGCCGGGCTCGACTACTACAACCACAATCTCGATACCGCGCCCGAGTTCTATGGCGAGATCATCCACACGCGCGAATTCCAGGATCGCCTCGACACGCTGGAAAACGTGCGCACGGCGGGCATGAAGACCTGCTGCGGCGGCATCGTCGGCATGGGCGAATCGCGCGAGCAGCGCGCGGGCCTGTTGCACACGCTGGCGAACTTGCCCGAGCCACCGCAGTCGGTGCCGATCAATCATCTGGTTCAGGTCGCGGGCACGCCGTTGAATGGCACGACGTTGCTCGATCCGTTCGAGTTCGTGCGCACGATTGCGGTGGCACGCATCCTGATGCCGCGCTCGATGGTACGCCTCTCCGCCGGTCGCGCCGAAATGAGCGACGAGTTGCAGGCCTTGTGTTTCTTCGCCGGCGCGAACTCGATCTTCTACGGCGAAAAACTGTTGACCACCGGCAACCCCGACGTCGAGCACGACCAGGCGCTGTTCGCGCGGCTCGGCATTGCGCCGATGCGGGTGGAACTCGAGCCGGGTACGGTGCATGCGGACATCATCGAGGCCGCGTAAGCTTCCCTTCCCCCATCGGCAGAAGATGGCGCGAAGCTCCGGATGAGGGAAGAGCCTTGCAGCATCCTACGGCGCCACAAATTGCAGAGCCCCTCCCTCATCCGCCCTCCGGGTACCCTCTCCCGATGGGAGAAGGGAAGATAGAGGCATGACTCGCCCCGGTATCATCGAGCGTCTCGCCGCGGCGCAAGTCGAACGTGCCCGACAAGACCTGTTGCGTCGCCTGCGCAAGGTCGAGGCGGTCGACGGCGTGCGCATCCAGATCGATGGCAAGACGCTACTCAATTTCGCCAGCAACGACTATCTCGGCCTCGCCCAGCATCCAGCCTTGCAGGAAGCGCTGATCTGCGCGGCGAAGCAGTGGGGCGTCGGCGCGACCGCGGCGCATCTGCTCGGCGGCCATCGCGAAGAGCACGAGGCACTCGAAGACAAGCTTGCCGCGTGGACGCGGCGCAAGTGCGCGCTATTGTTTTCGACCGGCTACATGGCCAATCTCGGCGTGCAGCAGGCGCTGCTCGCGGAAGGCGATGTCTGCGTGCAGGACAAACTCAACCACGCCAGCCTGATCGACGGAGTACGCCTATCCGGTGCGACGCTCAAGCGCTACGTGCACGCCGATCTCGCCAGTGCGAAACGCCAGCTCGAAGCGAGCGCGGACAGCGCGGCACTGCTCGCCACCGACGGCGTATTCAGCATGGACGGCGACGTCGCGCCGCTGGCCGACCTTGCTGCCCTGGGCAAGGCGCAGCAGGCAACGCTGATGGTCGACGATGCGCATGGCCTTGGCGTACTCGGTGACGAAGGCGCGGGCAGCCTCGTCGAGGCGAAGCTGAAGCAGGACGACGCGCCGGTGTTGATGGCGACGCTCGGCAAGGCACTCGGCGTCGGCGGCGCGTTCGTCGCCGGCAGCAAGGCGCTGATCGATGGCCTCGTGCAATTCGCGCGCACGCACATCTACACCACGGCGATGCCGCCGGCGTTGGCGGCCGCGGCCAGCGCCGCGGTCGACATCGCGCGTTTCGAGGACTGGCGTCGCGCCAAATTGCATCGGCTCGTCGCGCATTTCCGCCACGGCGCGGGCGAGCGCGGCATCGAGCTGCTCGATTCGCGCACGCCGATCCAGCCCGTGCTGGTCGGCGCGAGCCGCGCGGCGCTGATCGCCGCGCAGCGACTGGAGGCCGACGGCTATTTCGTGCCGGCGATCCGCCCGCCGACCGTGGCGCAGGGCAAGGCGCGGCTGCGCGCGACGTTTTCTGCGCTGCACGAGGAAGCCGACGTGGAAAGACTGTTGAATGCCCTCGCGCGCGCGATCACGCATGCGCGGCGCGCGATGAAGAAGGATCGTTGAAAAACATGCTGCATATCGAAACGGTCGGCTCGGGTCCCGACCTCGTCCTGATCCACGGTTGGGCCATGCACGGCGGCATCTTCGCGCCATTGACGCCGTTGCTCGCCGAACACTTCCGCGTGCATCTGGTCGACCTGCCGGGCCACGGCTTCAGCCGCGGCGATGCGGGTACGTGCGATCTCGCCATCTGGGCCGAACGTGTGCTCGATGCGACGCCGGCGGCGATCTGGGTTGGCTGGTCGTTGGGTGGTCTCGTCGCGCTGCAGGCCGCGCGAGCGCGGCCCGCGCAAGTGCGTGGGCTGGTCGAGATCGCTGCTTCACCTTGTTTTGTCAACGCGGAGGATTGGAAGTTCGGCGTCGATCTCGCCGTGTTCGCCCAGTTCGCGCTCGGGTTGCGCGAAAACTATCGTGACGCGATCGAACGCTTCCTTGCGCTGGAAACCCTGGGTTCGGCGAATGCGCAGGCCGAACTGCGCGAATTGAAGACGCTCGTGTTCGCGCACGGCGAGCCGGATCTTGACGTGCTCGAACGCGGTCTGAACATGCTCGAGACCAGCGACTTGCGTGCCGCGCTTGCGCAATTGGCGATGCCAAGCCTGTGGATCGGCGGGCGCCGCGACCGGCTCGTGCCGTCCGCGGCAATGCGCTGGGCATCGACACAAAGTGCGCAAAGTGGATTTGTGGAAATTGCGTCGGGGCACGCGCCGTTCCTCAGTCACGCCACGAACGTCGCGCAAGCCATCGGCGACTTCGCGCAGAGGTTGCCGAGGCCATGACGCCGCCGTTCGATGCGCGCCAGGTGCGTCATGCCTTTGGCCGTGCCGCGGCGAGTTACGAGGCGAACGCCGTGCTCCAGCGCGAAGTCGGGCAACGCCTGCTCGAACGCCTCGACTACGTGGCCGCGGTGCCCGCGCGCGTGCTCGACCTCGGCTGCGGTCCGGGTCATGCGGCGCAGGCGATGCGCGCGCGCTGGAAAGGCGCGCAGGTGATCGCGCTCGATGTCGCCTTGCCGATGCTGGATCGCGTGAAGCCCAACTGGCTGCGTCCGCTCGCGCGCGTGAACGCCGACGCGCGCGCGCTGCCGCTGGCCGAGGCGAGCGTCGATGTACTGTTCTCAAACCTGTGCATCCAGTGGATCGATGATCTGCCGGCACTGTTCGAGGAGTTCCGCCGCGTGCTGCGTCCGGGTGGCTATCTCGCCGTATCGACGTTCGGCCCCGACACCTTGCGCGAGCTGCGCGCCGCATGGGCGCAAGTCGACCGCGCGCCGCGTGTGAACGTGTTCGCCGACATCGCCCGCATCGGCGATGCGCTGATGCATGCCGGCTTCCGCGATCCGGTGCTTGACGGCGAGCACTTCACGCTGACCTACCATGATGCGACGACGCTGATGCGCGAACTCAAGGCGATCGGTGCGACCAATGCCGATCCGCAGCGCGCGCGCGGCCTCACCGGGCGTTCGCGTCATCGCCGGGCGGTCGCGGCGTACGAGGCTTTCCGCAGCGATGGTCTGCTGCCCGCCACCTACGAAGTCATCTACGCGCACGCGTGGGCGCCGGACTCCGGCCAGCCGCGCCGCGGACGCGGCGGCGGTGAAATCGCGAGTTTTCCGATCGAGCGCCTGCGCGGTTCGCGAAGGTAGTGCATCGCGCGGACTCCTGCGCGAAGGGCAGATCAGGGTCGCACATCCGCGTGCGCAATCCGCGACTCAAACTTCGCTTTCGCGGAAGCAGGAGACGAGGTGGTCGTTGACCATCCCGGTCGCCTGCATGTGCGCGTAGACGATCGTCGAGCCGACGAAGTTGAAGCCGCGCTTTTGCAGGTCGCGGCTGAGCCGGTCGGACAGCTCGGTGCGCGACGGCACCTCGCCGTGGCCGCGCCGGCGGTTGCGGATCGGTTTGCCGTCGACGAATGACCAGAAGTACGCATCGAGGCTGCCGAATTCTCCGACCACCTTGAGCGTTGCGCGCGCGTTGTTGCGTGCCGACCAGATCTTCTGCCGGTTGCGGATGATGCCGGGATCGAGCAGGCGCTTTTCCAGCGCCGCGTCGGTCATGCGCGCGACTTTGGCGATATCGAAATCATGGAACGCGCGGCGATACGCCTCGCGCTTGTTCAGCACCGTGGCCCACGACAGCCCGGCCTGCGCACCTTCGAGCACGAGGAACTCGAACAGCCTGGCGTCGTCGTGCAGTGGCACGCCCCATTCTTCGTCGTGGTAGCGCACGTAGAGATCGTTGCCGCCTTCGACCCAGCGGCAGCGGGTAAGGGGCCCGGGTTCCATGGTCATCCGGCCACCTGAGCGGTCCAGTCCGGCAGGTTGTAGTAGTTGGTCACGCGCGCGATCCTGCCGTCGCGCACCTCGAAGAATGCACCCGCGGGCAAAACATATTTCTGCCCGTGCGCGGGCGGCAGGCCCTCGTCGGTAGCGAGATATTCGCCGTGCACCACGAACTCCGCGCTTGCCCGCGTGCCGTCGGCGCTGACCATCACGACGATGTCGTGCAGCTGTTCGCGGTAGCATCGTTCCATGTGCGCGAGAAAGGTGGTGAACGCCGGCTTGCCGACTTCGCGCCGACCCTGGTTGATGTCGTGCACGATCTCCTCGTCCAGGCAACCGAGCATGCCGCGCCAGTCGCCGGCGTTGAACGCGGCGTAGTAGCGCTGGATCAGCGTTGCGCTGGTATCGGTCTTGCGTTCCAGCAGTTCGCTCATTGTGTCCTCCGAATGGTGCTTCAGGGCCAAGGCAGTCGATCCAGATCGACGTTGCCGCCGGAGAGGATGATGCCGACGCGGCGCCCGTGAAAAATCCCGGGATGGGCGAGCACGGCGGCAAGCGCGGTCGCCGATGAGGGCTCGACGACGATCTTCATGCGCTCAAGGATCAGGCGCATCGCCGCGATCGTCTGCGCATCCTCGACCGTCAGCACGCGCACACCGTTATCGCGCAGCAAGGCGAGGTTGATTTCGCCGATCATGCCGCGCAGGCCGTCGCAGACGGTGTCCGGCACCATGTCGGTGACGCGTGTGCCGCGGCGCAGGGACTCGCAGGCATCGGCGGCGCCCGCGGGTTCGGCTGCGTAGATTTCGATGCCGGGGTTGAGGGCCTTGGCCGCGATCGCGCTGCCGCCGATCAGGCCGCCGCCGCCGACCGGCGCGACCAGCGCATCGAGGTCGCCGACTTCACGCAGCAGCTCGAGTGCGGCCGTGCCCTGGCCGGCGATGACGCGCACGTCGGTATAGGGATGCACGAGTTCGGCGCCGGTTTCCGCCTGCACCTTCGCCGCCGCGGCTTCGCGTGCGGCGATCGTCGGCGCGCAATAGTGCAGGGTCGCGCCGTAGGCCGCGATCGCGGCAAGCTTGGACTTCACCGCACCTTCGGGCACGACGACGTGCGCGTGGATGCCGCGTGTGTGTGCGGCGAGCGCGAGCGCGGCGCCGTGATTGCCCGAGGAGTGCGTGACCACACCGCGCTTGGCGTCGGCGTCGGTCAACGACCAGACCGCATTGCACGCGCCGCGAAACTTGAACGCGCCGGTGCGCTGAAAGTTCTCGCACTTGAACGCGAGCGATGTTCGAGCGAGTGCATCGATGCTGCGCGCGCCGACGATGGGAGTGCGCGCCGCATGCATGGCGATGCGCTGCGCGGCGTGTTCGATGTCGGCGAAGCCGGGAAAAGCCGCAATTGCGGACGGCGGCGATTGGATTGATTCTGGCATGGGCGCGATCATAACCTGATCGCGCGGCAGCCTCGTGCGCTGCGCCGCAAGCGTGACGGGACGCTCGCGGCTGGCGCAGTTTCAGCGGTCCAGCGGCAGCTTGTTCAATGCGGCGCTGACGTGTGTGTACTTGTTCTGCAGATTCTCGATCGTGATCTGCCTGTCGTTGTCGGTCGCGTACTGGTCGTAGTCTTCCATCACCATTTCCAGGCGTCCCAATTCGATCATCAGGTCGTGCCGCAGATATTGCACACTGCTGATGCTGGCGTGTTGTTCGTTCAACATGACATCCCCCTGCGAGTTCTTCGGCCCCGGAATCGGGTGCATTGGTGAGAAGCAATCACCGTGCCAACTGAACGCCTTTCTGGGGAAATGACGCCGGCACCAATCCGTTCTGACGCCTGCGTCACGGAATTTTCTGTTTTGAACGCGCCAAGGTACAATTTCCGCGGTTCCACGTGTCGGGAACCGCGAAGATTCCGCCAAAGGTGACGTGGAAGGTCAGGATTGGACGAATTGCGAAGGGGGCAGGGGCGGCGCGAGCCGATTCGCCACGCTGTGGAAGTCTTCACGTTTTTATAGCATGTCCCGAGCTATGCTACGGGCACAGTGGGGTCGCTGGGCTTTGCTCCCAGAGGTTTGAGGCGGAAATCCCGCTGCAGAATATAGGGTTACTGGCGCCCGGCATACGGTCCTCTTGGATTCCCCCTGTTCCTAAGACCGCCGGGCGCCAGCCTTTCTTCCTGAAAGCCCTTCGCTACTCCTTGCTGCGTCCTTCGAGTTTTCGCGAATCGGCCCCTGAGCCCAATTGTCAGCGCGCTTGAAGCGGCGGCTGTGCGGTCTTTCGAAGTGCTCGCGAGTAGAAGCAGGGATCATGCCAATTGGCCACTGATATAATTCCTTTTTGATCAACGGAAGAAAGAGCGCGCCCCGCGCCCGATCCGCATGAATTTCGACCCGCAATTCGACGTCATCGTGATTGGCGGCGGTCACGCCGGCACCGAGGCAGCGCTGGCTTCCGCGCGCCTTGGCGCGCGCACGCTATTGCTCACGCACAACATCGAGACGCTCGGCCAGATGAGCTGCAATCCCGCGATCGGCGGCATCGGCAAGGGACATCTGGTCAAGGAAATCGACGCGCTCGGCGGTGCGATGGCGCAGGCCGCGGACCGCGCCGGCATCCAGTGGCGCACGCTCAACGCTTCCAAGGGTCCGGCCGTGCGCGCGACGCGCTGCCAGGCCGATCGCGCGTTGTACAAGGCCGATATCCGCGAACGCCTCGAAGTCCAGCCGAACCTGGCCATCTTCCAGCAGGCCGTGGACGACCTGACCCTGGAAGGGCAGAAAGTGACTGGCGTGGTCACCCAGATGGGCCTGACTTTCCGTGCGCGCTGCGTCGTGTTGACGGCGGGCACCTTCCTCGCCGGCAAGATCCACATCGGTTTTGAAAACTACGCGGGCGGCCGCGCGGGGGACCCGCCGGCGCAACGTCTCGCCGCGCGCATGCGCGAGCTGCCGCTCGCGGTCGACCGGCTCAAAACCGGCACACCGCCGCGCCTCGACGGCCGCAGCATCGACTTCTCCGAGCTGCAGGAGCAGCCGGGCGACACGCCGATGCCGGTGTTCTCGTTCTGGGGCGAAGCCGCGGATCATCCGCGCCAGCTGGCCTGCTGGATCACGCACACCTGCGAGCGCACGCACGAGATCATCCGCGCCGGCCTCGACCGTTCACCTTTGTATACAGGCAGGATCGAGGGCATCGGCCCGCGCTATTGTCCGTCGATCGAGGACAAGGTCGTGCGCTTCGCCGAGAAGGCTTCGCACCAGATTTTCCTCGAACCCGAAGGCCTGGGCACCACCGAGTTCTACCCGAACGGCATTTCCACCTCGCTGCCGTTCGATGTGCAGATTGAACTGGTCCGGTCGATGAAGGGGCTCGAGAACGCGCATGTCACACGGCCTGGCTATGCGATCGAATACGACTACTTCGACCCGCGCGGCCTCAAGGCCTCGCTGGAGACCAAGGCGATAGAGGGGCTGTACTTCGCCGGCCAGATCAACGGCACGACCGGCTACGAGGAGGCCGCCGCGCAAGGCCTGATCGCGGGTCTGAACGCCGCGCGCTCGACGCAGGGCAGGGAGTCGTGGACGCCGCGCCGCGACGAGGCCTACATCGGCGTGCTGATCGACGACCTGATCACCAACGGTACGCGCGAGCCGTACCGCATGTTCACCTCGCGCGCCGAGTATCGTCTCAACCTGCGCGAGGACAACGCCGACCTGCGCCTGTGCGACAAGGGTTTCGAACTCGGCAGTCTCGACGCGCGGCGCTACGATGCGTTCCGGCGCAAGCGCGAGGCGATCGAGAACGAAAGCGCACGGTTGAAAGCGGTCTGGGCGTCGCCGGGCAACGCGCTCGGCCGCGAAATCCATGCGACGCTGGGCATCGAACTTTCGCGCGAAACGCACGCTCTCGATCTGCTGCGCCGCCCCGAGCTCGACTACGCGCGGTTGATGCACGTGCCGGCGCTCGGGCCCGGCGTCGCCGACGCCGGCGTCGCCGAACAGGTGCAGATCACGGCGAAATACTCGGGCTACCTCGAGCGTCAGAACGAGGAAATCGAACGCCAGCGCCGGCACGAAGACACCGCGATTCCGGCGGCGTTCGACTACACGCAGGTGCATGGCCTGTCCGCCGAAGTCATGCACAAACTCCGCTCGGTGCAGCCGCAGACGGTCGGTCAGGCGATGCGCATCGCCGGCGTCACGCCTGCGGCGATCTCGCTGCTGCTCGTGCATCTGAAACGCGGTCAGCGTCGCGTCGCCTAGGTTCGGCCGCACTTCGCCTTTCGTCCCCGCGCCACCGTCAGGCTGTTGCAAGCTTGATCCGGTATCGTGCGCGCCCCGAGGCTAGGCATTCCCGCGTACGGCAGTGCATCGGGCCGAAATCGCGGTTACCCATCCACCATGCGCCGAAGCACGATCCTCCTTGCGCTTCGCCTCTTCCCGCTCGGCTCACTGCTTGCCGTCGCCAGTGCGGTGGTTGCGCAACCCGTCGTCGAGGCGAACCTGAGCCTCAAGCGCGCGCTTGAGCTCATGCGCGCGCGCGACCCGAACCTGCAGTCGGCGCAAGCTGCGGTCGACCAGGCGTTGGCCGACAAGATCAGCGCGGGCGAGCGGCCGAACGCGACACTGTCCTGGTCGACGGGCAAGATCAACCCGGCCGGGCACAACGGCTCCGGCGACTTCTGGAACAAGAGCTACGACACGGTCGTCAGCCTGTCGCAGCCGTTCGAGCGTGGCGGCAAGCGCAGGTACAGGCTGGACCAGGCCGAGGCGAACGCCGATGCGGCGCACGCGGACTACGCCGACAGCGTGCGCGGCGAGCGTCTTGCCGTGACCCAGGCGTACTGGGAACTCAAGCGTGCGGAGGAAAAGTATAAAAATGCGCAGACGCTTGCAACGATCGAGCATCGTTCGATCGAAGCTTCGGAGCAACGCCTGCGTGTCGGCGACATGCCGCGGCTTGATGTCGAACGCATGCGTATCGATGCCGCAGCCGCCGACAACGCGGTGGATTCGACGCTCGGTGCCCTGCGCGACGCGCAGGTTGCGCTCGCTGCGCTGATCGATGTCACCGCGCAATCGGGCGAGCTGTCGGCGCGCGACGATTGGCCGCGCGCGGCCGGAGCACTCGACCCCAGGCTGGACCTCGATGGCGCGAGCGAACCCGCCGAAACCGTGCTCGCGCGCCGCCCCGACATGCTTGCCGCGCTGAAACGCGTGAACGGTGCGGACGCGGCGCTGCGGCTCGCGCACGCGCAAACGGCGCGCGACATCACGATCAGCGGCCAGTATGAGCACAATCCGGTACCGCCGGCGGCGCCCACCGTCGGGCATACCCTGCTCGGTGTCGGCCTGTCGGTGCCGATCTTCACCGGCAGCCAATACAAGGGCGAGATCGCGCGTGCGAGCGCCGACATCGATGCGGCAAAAGCGAATCTCGCACGCGTGCGCGTGGCCGCGCTCGCCGACGTGCACCGTGCGCGCGCCGAACTGCGCGCTGCGGCACGGCGGGCGCACCGCTACGACAGCGATCTGATCCAGCGCGCGCTTTCCACCGAGAAGACGGTCGAGACCGCCTACGCGCGTGGCGGCCTCGCACTTGCCGACCTGCTCGATGCACGGCGCTCGCTCAAGACAACGCAGGACGACGCCACCGACGCGCATGCCGACTTTGCCGAGGCGCTCGCCGCATTGGCTGCGGCCGTGCCCGACGAAAATCAGGGAACGACACCGTGAAGAAACCGTTTGCGAAAACTCCGATCGAGATTGCCGGCGCGACGGTGCTCGCGCTTGCGCTCCTGCTCGGCGCGCTCTGGCTGTTCCGCTCGAAGCCGCAGACGCGGGTCGATGCGCCGAAACCAGCAGTCGCGAACGACACCTTGCACTACAAGGTAGGCGCAGAGCAGCTCAGCTATCTCGACATCGCGCCGGTCGAGGAACTCGCCGCACCGACGACGCAGGCATTGCCGGGCAAGCTAGCCTTTGACGAAGACGTGACCGTGCGCGTGTTCTCGCCGGTGACGGGCCGCGTCACCGAACTTGTTGCCAAGGCCGGTGCCGCGGTGAAGGCGAAGGACGTGCTCGCCTGGCTCAATTCGCCCGACTTCGCCCAGGCGCGCGCCGACGCGCGCAAGGCGCAGGCCGACCTTGCGATGAAACAGAAGGCGCTGTCGCGGACGAAGGAACTCGCCGGTCTCGGCGTGCTCGCACGCAAGGATCTCGAAGGCGCCGAAGCCGATCTGGGCCAGGCACAGGCCGAGCTCGATCGCGCGCAGAGTGTGTTGAAGAACCTGGATCCGACCGGCAACGACACGCGCTACGCGCTGCGTGCGCCGATCGCCGGCATCGTCGTCGACCGCACGATCAATCCCGGCCAAGAAGTGCAGCCTGGTGCGGCAAATCCGCTGTTCATCCTCACCGATCCGTCGAAGCTGTGGGTGAACTTCGAGTTGTCCGAGCAGGATATGGCGAAGGTCCACAATGGCCAGAACATCCGCATCGATGTCGATGCGATCGCGGACCAGCATTTCGCCGGGCGCGTCATCTACGTCGGCGCCGCGCTCGATCCGGCGACGCGCCGCATCGCCGTGCGCGCCCAGGTCGAGCAGCCGGATCCGCGCCTCAAGCCGGAGATGTTCGCGCGCATCAGCCCGCTCGAAGACGACGCGCGCAAGGAGATCGCGGTGCCGGACTCGGCGCTGGTCAGCATCGGTCTGCACCACTATGTCTTTGTCGAGGAGGCGCCGGGCACGCTCAAGCGCCGAGCAGTGCGGCTCGGCGTGATCGGCGAGCGCGTCGCCTACGTCACGGCCGGCTTGCAGGCCGGCGAGCGCGTGGTCACGCGCGGCGCGGTGCTGCTCAATGCCGAGCTGGGTCAGGCCGAGTGATCGCGCCGTCATGCTGAAAGCAGTCGTCGACTTTGCCCTGAAGCAGCGCGTCTTCGTCGCCGCGATCACGCTGATGGTCGCGATCGCGGGCATGTACGCGTTCAGTGGATTGCCCGTCCAGGCCTTCCCCGACGTGCAGGACGTGCAGGTGCAGATCATCACGCTCGTGCCGGGGCAGGCTCCGGAGGAGGTCGAGCGCGCGGTGACCCTGCCGATCGAGCGCACCGAGTACGGCGTGCCGAAGCTGACCCAGTTGCGTTCGATCTCGATGACCGGCCTGTCGGTCGTCACGATGACCTTCGCCGACGGCACCGACGACTACTTCGCGCGCGCGCAGGTGCTCGAAAAGCTTTCGGAGATCACCCTGCCGACCGGCATCCAGCCACAGCTCGCGCCGCTGTCGACCGCGGTCGGCGAGATCTACCGCTACATCGTCGAGGCACCGGCCGACATGCCGCTCGACGAGGTGCGCGCGATCCAGGACTGGACGATCGAACCTGCCTTGCGTCAGGTGCCCGGCGTCGCCGACATCAACGGCTTCGGCGGTGCGATCCGCGAATACCAGGTGCACGTGCACCCCGACCTGCTGCGCAAGTACAACCTTTCGCTGGAACAGGTCGGCGCGGCATTGCAGGCGAACTCGGTCAACACCGGCGGTGGTTTGCTCAAGCGCGGCGATGAAGACCTCGTCGTGCGCGCGATCGGCCTGTACCAGACGATCGACGACGTCGGCCGCGTACCGGTGGCCGTGTTCGGTGGCCAGCCCGTGCTCGTGCGCGACATCGGCGAAGCGACGATAGGCACGCAGATGCGCTACGGCATCGTCGGCTACAACCGCCAGGACGACGTGGTCGAAGGTATCGTCGTGATGACCAAGGGCGAAGACCCGGCCAAGGTCATCACGACGCTGAAGGCGCGCATCGCCGAAGTGCAGAAACAGCTGCCGCCCGGCGTCAGCATCCGCCCGATCTACGACCGCACCACGCTGGTCAACCACACGGTCGACACGGTCAGCGAGAACCTCTGCGTCGGCGCCGCGCTGGTCATCGCCGTGTTGCTGATCTTCCTGCACAACTGGCGTGCGGCGCTGATCGTGGCGAGCGTGATTCCGCTCGCGTTGCTGACCGCGTTCCTGCTCATGCGCCTGCGCGGCATCGACGCAAACCTGATCTCGCTCGGCTCGGTCGACTTCGGCATCATGATCGACAGCGCCGTCGTGCTGGTCGAGGCGCTGATGGTGCGGCTCGCGTTCGATGCGGTGCGCGGCGAGGCCACGGCCGAATCACGCCATGCCGTGCTCGCGCAAACTGCGACCCAGCTCGGCTCGCCGATCCTGTTCTCGAAAGCGATCATCATCCTCGCCTTCCTGCCGATCTTCACCTTCCAGCGTGTCGAAGGAAAAATTTTCGCGCCGATGGCGCTGACCCTGACGTTCGCGCTCGCCGGCGCGGTGATCTTCACGTTGACGCTGGTGCCGGCGCTGCTGTCGTGGGCCACGCGTGGACCGGGACTCGAGGAAAAGCACGACGCGTGGATGGAACGCTTGCGCGACAGGTATCGTCGCGATCTCGGCCGCTGGGCGCACCACCCCCGGCTCGTGATCGGCACCGCGATTGGCCTGCTGCTCGTCGCCCTCGCGCTGGCGCCGTTGCTCGGCAGCGAGTTCCTGCCCAAGCTCGACGAGGGCAACATCTGGCTCACCATCGATCTGCCGCCGTCGACCGCGCTGGCCAAGACCAAGGAAGTCGAGCGCCATGTGCGCAAGATTTTGCTCTCGTATCCCGAGGTGACCCAGGTCATCACCCAGACCGGCCGGCCGGACGATGGCACCGATCCGAAGGGTCCGAACAACATCGAGATCATGGCCGACCTCAAGCCGCGCGGCGAATGGCCCGATGTCGATAGATGCTGTGCGGACAAGGACGCGCTGATCCGCGATATGGAGAAAAAAATCCACGCCATGCCCGGCGTGCCGACGAACTTCTCGCAATACATCGAGGACAACGTCGAGGAAGCGCTGTCGGGCGTGAAAGGCGAGATCGCGGTCAAGGTGTCCGGCCCCAGCCTCGACGTGTTGCAAGCCAAGGGCGGGGAAATTGCTTCCGTGCTGCGCCAGGTGCCAGGTTCGGCCGACGTCGAGGAAATCCAGATCGGCGGCCAGACCGAGCTCGACATCACCCTGGATCGCGCCGCGCTTTCGCGCTACGGCATCAACGTCAACGACGCGGCGACAACGGTTGCAACCGCCCTCGGCAGCGCCGTCGCCGGCAACTTCTACGAAGGCAACCGCATCTTCAATGTGACCCTGCGCCTCGATGAGGCTTACCGCAACTCGGTGGAAAAGGTTTCCGAGTTGCCGGTGTCGTTGCCCGGCGGGGCGGGCACGGTGCCGCTGGGCCAGCTCGCACACATCGAGGAGCGCCAGGGCGCCGCGAAGGTGCTGCGCGAGTCGGGCAGCCGCATCGTCGCGATCAAGGTCAACGTGCTCGGTCGCGACCAGGGCAGCTTCGTCGCCGAGGCGATGCGCCGCGTCGCCGACGAAGTGAAATTGCCGGGCGGTTACCGCATTGCCTGGGGCGGACAGTTCGAGAACCAGAGGCGTGCGACGGCGCGACTGATGATCATCGTGCCGCTGTCGCTGGTCGGCATCTTCATTCTGCTGTTCTGGGCATTCCGTTCGATCCGCAAGGCGTTGCTGATCCTGGCCACGGTGCCGTTCACGCTGATCGGCGGCCTCGCCGGGCTCGCGCTGGCCGGTTTGCATCTATCAATTTCCGCGGCGGTCGGGTTCATCGCCGTCGCCGGCATTTCGGTGCAGAACGGCGTGATCATGGTCGAGCAGATCGTCGCCTTGCGCGCGCAAGGTCACGCGATGGAAGACGCGGTGCTCGAAGGCGCGGCAAGTCGCCTGCGCGCCATTCTGATGACGGCGCTGATGGCCGGACTCGGTTTGTTGCCGGCGGCACTCTCGCACGGCATCGGCTCGGAGACGCAAAGGCCGTTTGCCGTCGTCATTGTCGGCGGCATCGTTTCGGCGACACTGATCGCGCTCAACCTGTTGCCGCTGCTGTACGAAGCCGTGGTGGGCGCAGAAACCTGATCGCTCCCGCACGAAAAATCAGAAGAACAAACCGACCGACAGGCGCTTCTGGTTCGGCAGATTGAAATTCGCGTGCTGGTCGTAAGCGAGTCGCGCGAACGCGTGATGCCAGGCATAGGTCGCTGCGATCGCATAGCCATGCACATAGGTCTCAGGATCGGCGAGGCCATGCTTGTATGAAAAATCGAGCGAGCAGCGCGAACCATCGTCGATCGCGTAGCGCAGCAGCAGATGCGTGACGTGCTGACGCGTGGTCAGGCGGTCGTCCCAGATGTGGTAGAGCTGCGCTTCGAGACCGCGCGCAAGCACCTTCGTGCCGAAACCCGCGGTGATCGCGTCGTTCGGATCGAAGTTGAGGTTGTAGTAGGCGTGCAGGTTGGTACGGCCCCAGCCGACGATGGCGTAGTTGTCGTCGCTGCCAATCTGCGTGGTGACCGAGCCGCCCCAGAAGCCGCCGGTCGCGTACTGCCCGGAGAAATCGAGGTTGACGAAGCCGACCTGGGTCACCGCATCGAAGCCCGCACGCGACTGGTGATAGCCCTGCGAGTCGCGGTAGTCTCCGATCCACACGCGCTGGTCGCCGAAGTCGGCGCGCAGGTTCACATCGTAGGCATGCGTGCCGTCGGAATTGTCGTAGTACGACGGCGTCAGCTTCCATTGCAGGCGGCGATCGGCGCCATCGTCGGCGTGAAGCGCCGTGCAGGCGAGCAGGGAAGCCGTCGCCAGGATCGTCGCGTGTCCATTCTGTCTTGGGCGAAATTCGAACATTTCGGCAGTTTCCGCGCGTCCCTTCGAAGCTGCCATTGTAGGAGAGAAGCACGATCCGATTCACAAAACTGCGCTGGATTGCAAGCCTGCGCGCGCGCCTACAATGGCATCCCTTCGTATGGAAAGTCGTTGCAGCAACAGCGTATGTCGAATATCGAAACCAGGATTGCCCAGGAAATCGCCGCTCGGCCCGAACAGGTCAATGCGGCCGTGCAACTGCTCGACGAAGGCGCGACCGTGCCGTTCATCGCGCGCTACCGCAAGGAAGTCACCGGTGGTCTGGACGACACGCAGCTGCGCCTGCTCGAAGAGCGCCTGCGCTATCTGCGCGAACTGGAGGAGCGCCGCGCAACGGTGCTCGCGAGCATCGCCGAACAGAACAAGTTGAGCGACGAGTTGAAGGCGCAGATCCTCGATGCCGACACCAAGGCGCGCCTCGAAGACCTGTATCTGCCGTACAAGCCGAAGCGCCGCACCAAGGCGCAGATCGCGCGCGACGCGGGCCTGCAGCCGCTGGCGGATGCGCTGCGCGCCAATCCGGCCGAGACACCCGAGGCGCTCGCTGCCGTCTACATCGACGCGGAGAAGGGCGTGGCCGACGCCAAGGCCGCGCTCGATGGTGCGCGCGCGATCGTGCTCGAAGAGATGAGCGAAGACGCGGCGTTGATCGGCGAGCTGCGCGAGTGGTTGTGGTCGCGAGGGCAGATCCGCGCCAGGGTCGTCGCCGGCAAGGAAGTCGAAGGTGTGAAGTACCGCGACTACTTCGATCACGTCGAATCGATCCAGACGATTCCCTCGCATCGTCTGCTTGCGCTGTTCCGCGCGCGCAACGAAGGCTTTCTGGATCTTGATCTCGAACCTGGCGTCGAGGTCGAACAAGGTCACGCCGAAGGCGAGGGCCGCATTGCCGCACACTTCAACATCATCGACCGCGGCCGTCCCGCGGATGCCTGGCTGCGCGAAACCTGCCGCCAGCTCTGGCGCATCAAGCTGATGCTGCAGCTCACGCTCGACCTGTTCGGCCGCGCGCGCGAGGCCGCCGAGGACGAGGCGATCCGCGTGTTCGGCAGCAATCTGAAAGACCTGATGATGGCCGCGCCGGCCGGGCACAAGGTCGTCATGGGCCTGGATCCCGGCATCCGCACCGGGGTCAAGGTCGCCATCGTCGAGACCACCGGCAAGGTACTCGGCACCGGCACGATCTATCCGCACGAGCCGCGCAACGAATGGGACAAGTCCATCGCCTACCTCGCTGCCGCGTGCAAGCAGTTCAAGATCGACCTGATCTCGATCGGCAACGGTACGGCTTCGCGCGAGACCGACAAGCTCGCCGGCGAGTTGATGAAGAAGCATGCCGACCTGAAGCTCGCAAAGATCGTGGTCAGCGAAGCGGGCGCGTCGGTGTACTCCGCTTCGGAAACCGCGGCCAACGAGTTCCCCGACATGGACGTGTCGCTGCGCGGCGCCGTGTCGATCGCGCGCCGCCTGCAGGACCCACTCGCCGAACTGGTCAAGATCGAACCGAAGGCCATTGGCGTTGGCCAGTACCAGCACGACGTCAACCAGGTGAAGCTGGCGCGTTCGCTCGACGCCGTGGTCGAAGACTGCGTCAACGGCGTCGGCGTCGACGTCAACACCGCGTCGAGCGCGCTGCTGTCGCGCGTCGCCGGCCTCTCCGCGAGCGTCGCCGAGAATGTGGTCAAGTACCGCGACGAGCACGGCGCATTCCGCACGCGCGCGGCGATCAGGAAAGTGCCGCGCCTCGGCGACAAGGCGTTCGAGCAATGCGCCGGCTTTCTGCGCGTGACCAACGGCGACAATCCGCTCGATGCGTCGAGCGTGCACCCGGAAGCCTATCCGGTGGTCGAGCGCATAGTCGGCGACAGCGGTCGCGAGGTGAAACAGATCGTCGGCGACATCGCCTTCCTGCGCGCGCTCAAGGCGGAAAAGTATACCGACGAGAAATTCGGCCTGCCGACCGTGCGCGACATTCTCAAGGAACTGGAAAAGCCGGGCCGCGATCCGCGCCCCGCGTTCCACATGCCGGAGTTCGCCGACGGTATCGAGGACATGAGGGACTTGAAACCCGGAATGATCCTGGAGGGCCGCGTCTCCAACGTCGCCGCGTTCGGCGCCTTCGTCGACATCGGCGTGCACCAGGACGGCCTGGTCCACATCTCGGCGCTGTCGACCAGGTTCGTCAAGGATCCGCGCGAGGCGGTCAAGGCCGGCGACATCGTCAAGGTCAAGGTGCTCGAGATCGATCTGCCGCGCAAGCGCATCGCGCTGACGATGCGGCTCGACGATCCTGTCGGCGCCGACGCGCAGGGGCGCGCATCGGCGCGTGATACCGGCGCGGCACGCGATCCGCGCGGCGCGAGACCGATACCCAACAATCGCGGTGGTCTTGCGAAACCGGTTGCCGCCACACCGGCGAACAACGCGTTTGCCGACGCGTTCGCAAAGGCGCGGAGATCGTAGCGGGACAGCGATGGCCGGCCTGAGCTACCTCTCCCCTTGCGGGAGGGGCAGCGCGCGCAGCGTACCGGGAGAGGGAGAGGGCGTCGCAGATGCCGTCGGCTTCGACTCACCCCTTGCCAACCCCTCTCCCATCGAGGGAGAGGGGTTTGAATTGCAGTTTGGGTGCCGTGTCAGCGGTGCTTCTTCGCCGGCGCGCCTTTCTTTGCCTTTTCGTCGGTCTGCGCGCCGGTCTGCGGCTTCGGCGCATGACCCTGGGCCACGTCGAGTGCGGCCTCGGCATGCGCCTTCATTGCCTTGGCGTCGGCCTCGGAGACGTCGCTGGTCTGGCCGTTGACAACTTTTTCGTGCAGCACCAGGCTGCCGTCGTCGCCCCAGCCCACCCGCGTGCTCGACAACACCTGGCGTGAGCCGACCGGCGAGGATTCGCGCACGATCGCCCACGGTTTGTCGTCCTTGTAGGCGGCCTTGTAGGTCGTGCGGCCGCTGTCGTCGTAGGCGTCGGTGACTTCGCGCACGAACTTCACCTTGCCGTTGGACAGGAACGCATCCCACGCGGTGCCGAAGTTGTCGTTCGAGTACTTGCCGCTGACCTGCTTGAGGTTGCCGGTCTGCGCGGCGGCCTTTTTGTATTCTTCGAACAGTTTTTCCGCCGGTGTCGGCTCGGGCGCGAGCTGCACGTCGACCTTGGCTGTGCGCGCCTTGTCGGTAAGGACCTGGTATTCGAGCTTCTTCAGGAAGCGCCGGTCGCCGTCGGTCAGGATCGCGTCGAGCGCGTAAATGCCCTTGGGATCGACCTTGGCCGTGTCGATCGGCAGGCTGAACGACAACGGCAACTTGTTCGCATTCGGAATCGTCGTCTGCGCGAGCACGATCTCGGGATGGGAGACGTCGTACACCTTGACATCGACCTTGGCCGCGTCGCTGAGCTCGCGCGGCTCGATCAGGCTGACCGTGCCGGTCACCGCATTCGCGATCGGGGCGACCACCGGGGCGGGCGGCGGCGGGGCGGACGAACCGCAGGCGGCGAGCAGCGCCGAAGAAAGGACGGTCGTGGCAAGAAGAATTCGCATGGCTAACCCTCTTTGGAAAACTGAAAATGGAACGAGCATCACCCTTTCGTGCAGCACCCGCCAGCGCCCGCGAAAAATTCCGCTACGGAGTTTTTCAAGCCTTCCCTGGGCCGTGCCGACATCCGCCCACATATGGATCGACTCCGATTCTAGCCGCGCAGACGCGTGCTGCACAGATATGGCGGCGGGTTCGCGACGTCGCCTTTTCCTCGAGAAGCGGCAAGGAATTTACAAGGATGAAGTTTGCTTCACGAAATTGACAGTAAAGTTAACCATTTGTTATGGTCGGGCCACGGGTGCCGGCCATCCAGCGTCGTTTCTTGCCGGGCAGATCGGCGTCTCGCCGATTGGCCGCGGGTTGCGGCGATGCCTGCAAAAATAGCCGCGCCCCCACTCAATGCGCCGGGTCGGCAAGATAAATGCCCGGCTTCGTACCATTTCTGTTGGGGAACAACATGAAGCAGCGTGTACTCGTCTCGTCCATCATCATGGGCTTGTATGCAAGCCTTGCGGTCGGCAGCGCCATGGCGCAGAGCGCCGACGACCAGCAGGAAAAGAAGAAGGAAACCACGGAGTTGAAGGGCGTCGTGGTCACTGGTTCACTGATTCCGCGCGCGCAGATAGAAACGGCCTCTCCGACGATCTCCATCACATCCGATGAGATGAACCGCCAAGGCTTCAAGAGCGTGTACGACGCCCTGCGTTCCATGCCCGTAGCAAACGGTGCGGTGCTGAATAGCCAGGTGACCAACGGCTTTTCCCCGGCGGCGAATACCGTCAGCATTCTCGGCCTCGACCCGAGCTTTACCCTGGTCTTGCTCAATGGCAGGCCGATCTCGGAATATCCCTTCAGCTACGGATTCACGAACAACTTCGTGGATCTGAGCAATATTCCGACGATGCTGGTCGACCACATTGATATCCTGCCCGGCAACCAATCAGCAATTTACGGGTCCTCCGCTATCGCGGGTGTTGTCAACGTCATCACCAAGCAGCACATCGAGGGCGTGGACCTGCGCTTCCGCGTCGGCGGCTACACCCAAGGTGGTGGACAGCAGCAGAAGCTCGAATTGTCGGGAGGCAAGAACTGGGGTGCGCTCAATGTTCTCTTTGCATTGCAGCTAGAGAACTCGAATGCCGTCTATGCGAAACAGCGCGACTATCTCGACAGTCTGGCCGATGATCCCACCCTGAAGGGCAAGCCTCCGCTGGCTTCGCGTGACCGCGTGGTCCGGGACGCCTTCACCAACAAATATGTGGATCCCGGCGCGGCGACTTGCGCTGCGATCAGCAACCTCTTCTACGGCGACGAGAAGTATCGTACGCGTCCGGGTTCCGGCAACTACTGCGGCAGTTTGACCAGTATCGGTCTCGGCACCCTTTGGCCTCAGAACAAAAACGCCAACGGCTATCTGAATGCCACCTATGAGCTGAACGATACGACGCAACTGTATGGCGATTTCCTGTACGGGTTCAGCAAGACGAGTTACGCCGTGGGCGGCAATGCCTCTCCGTTCTGGAGCTATGGCGTCGGCTCAGGCGGCGGCAGCTATTTCTACGACATCGACAGCAAGCACTTGCTCAATCTCGCCCAGCATATTTTCGCGCCGGAAGAAATTGGCAGCGTCGCCAACCCGATATTCCTCACACACTCCTATGTCGTCAATTTCGGCGCGCGCGGCACGTTCGGTTCGTCGAACTGGAACTACGACGCCTACTTCCATCGCTCGGAAAACGACACCTACTACCGTCAGCGCCGTCCGCTGACCGCGAAGGTCAACGCCTTCTTCCTCGGCCCGCAAGATGGTACTGATCCGTATGGCTATGGCTACCCCGCCTATCACTTGAGCAAGCAAGGGCATTTCTGGGGAGCAATCACCCCGGCCGATTTCCAGGCTTTCTCGGCCGACAACACGAGCAATTCGAGCACGCACTCGCAAACTGCGAATCTGACGGTGACGAATACCGACCTGTTCAGCCTGCCGGCCGGTTCGGTCGGTTTCGCAGGCCTCGTCGAATTCGGCGATCAGGCGATCGACAACCCGCTGGATCCACGCATCGTAAATGGAGACTTTTTCGGATTGGGCGGCACTTCCTCGCACGGTACGCGTGACCACCAGGGTGCAGGCTTCGAATTCAACGTGCCGCTGTTCAGCAAGTTGACGGCAGACCTCTCCGGTCGCTACGACCGCTACGACACCGGCTACAGCTCGCAAGGGAAGTTCACCTACAAGCTCGGTTTGGAATTCCGTCCGATCGACACGCTGCTGGTGCGTGGCAACTACGCAACCGCGTTCAAGGCTCCGGACATCGGCCAGGTATTTGCCTCGAACGGCAAGGCGTACACGAGCGTCACGGATTACTACAACTGCCGAAAGATTGGCGGCGACAACTTCGACAGTACGACGTGCCCCGCGCAATACCAAAGTACACAGATCGAATTGTTCAACGGCGGTGATCGCAACCTGAAGTACATCACTTCGAAATCCTGGGGCTATGGTTTCGTTTGGTCTCCGACCAGCAACTTCAACATCAAGCTGGACTACATCGATGTTCGTCTGAAGAACAAGGTCAATCTGTACGATGCCGATACGATTTCGCGCATCGAGGCGGACTGTCTTATCGGTCATCAGAGCGACGGTACGGTGGTCGATCCGAATTCCGCCCGGTGCAAGGACTTCACCGGTCGTGTAGACCGTGTGCCATTGACTGCGAATCTGGGTGCGGGCACGTTGATCAGCGTGACCACGTTCCCGATCAACGTAGCAAGCGAGCACATCGCCAGCCTGCTCGGAAGCCTCGCCTACAAGGTCGAGCTTGGACGGTTTGGCGACGTGAAGCTCGGCGCGAGCTATTCGAACCAGTTCACACACAGCCAGCAGGATTCGCCATTGGATCCACCCACCGATGTGCTGCGCTACAACGGCTACGGCAATCAGTTCAAGAACATCGGCAATGCTTCGGTTGAATGGGATATCGGTGCGTGGAGCTTCTCCGCCATCGGAACGCGTACCGGCAAGACCTTCAACTACAAGGGCACCGGCACCGTTGGTCCGTGGATGACTTACAACGGATCGATCCAGTACAACTTCAGCGATGATGCTTCGATGACATTGCTTGCCAACAACATCTTCGACTCACGTCCGCCGCGGGACAACACGTTCTCTGCATGGCCGTACTTCGACTTCTACAGCTACAACGGCCTCGGTCGCATCGTCTGGCTGCAAATGGACGTGCACTTCGGCGGCAGCAAGAAGTAAGCAGGCGAACACGCGATCCGCGTTTACAAAGGGCCGGCGTTTTCGCCGGCCCTTTTTCATTGGGTTTCGGGGGAACGCCGATGGCTGCGTTTCGCCGAGCGGAGTTTCAGCGTGGCAGTGCTTCTATGCCGGCCGCGAGCGGATTCAGTTGCGAGGCATACGGCGCCCATTCGGCATCCTCGCGCCTGCGTATCCCGCCGCGCACCTGCATCGCGCTCAAGGTCGCGACCGGGGTGGTGTTGCGGCCGATATCGAGCGCCGCAGCCTCGAACGGCAGTCCGCAGAAATCGAATGCTGCGCGCGCCACTTGTGCCGGATCGCGGGTCAACGACTCGTACGACACATCGAGGATGCGCTCCGGCATGACCGCGTGCCAGTGCGCCATC
Organism: Rudaea sp.; assembly: GCF_057139185.1. Lineage (NCBI taxonomy): Bacteria > Pseudomonadati > Pseudomonadota > Gammaproteobacteria > Lysobacterales > Rhodanobacteraceae > Rudaea > Rudaea sp. The sequence goes on from NZ_DBNHDN010000031.1 coordinate 174,447, forward strand.
ACGCGCCGGTAGTCCGCGTACTGTGCGGCCAACGCGCCGAGATCGTAGCTGTAGGCGTAGCCGCCGCCGAAGAACGCGCGCCAGTTCGAGAAACAGACGTCCATCGGCGCGCGCGTCATGTGCAGGATGCGCGCCTGCGGCAGCGCGCGCGCGACGAATCCGGCCTGCACGTAGTTGATCGGCAGTTTGTCGATGAACCACGCCTTGCCGCGCGCGCGCCATTGCGTCTGCGCGAGGTAGCGCCGGCCGATCTCGGCATAGTCCAGCCGGGGCGCGCGCTCCAGCATCGTCTCATCGATCGGCTGCACGGTCACATGGTCCGCCGCCCAGCGCATCTGACGGGCGAAATCGCCCAGTTCGCCGGCCGAAATCACCTGGCTGTGGTTGCCGAGGATGCGATCGAGCAGGGTCGTGCCCGAGCGCGGCATGCCGACGATGAAGATCGGTTGCGGACCCGCGTGCGCGACCGTGCCGGGTGCGTTCACGAATTCGGCCGGGCAGCGCGCGATCAGCGCGTCGATGCGTGCCCGCTCACGCGCAATGTCGTGGCCGAGCCGCGCGTACATGACCGCGTTGCCGCGTTCGAGCGCTCGCCAGGCCTCGTCGTAGTCGCCGAGATCCTCCAGTTCCTTGTATTGCGCGAATTCAAATGCCGCATGGTCCTCGCTGCCGCGCGGCACGTGCGACAACTGCGCGCGGATGTAGTCGAGGTGGTTGCGTTCGGCGGTCTGCTTCGACAGGCGTGCGAGGGTGACCACGGCGCGGCCGTAGCTCGGGCCGAGCCTGAGGCAGCGCTCGAGTTCGACGACGGCTTCGTCGATGCGGCCATTGAAGGTGAGCTGCACGCCGCGCAGATAGCTCAGGTCCGCATCGTTCAACCCCGCCGCGCGCGCACGATCGAGCAGGGCGAGTGCCGCGGCGTGCTCGCCGAGCATCTGCTGCATGCCGGCAAGCCGCGCAAGCACCGCGCCGATGCGGCAGCGCGCGATGGCCGGATGCGCAAGGCAGGCGCGCGCCATGACGACTTCGCCGACCATCAGCAGCGCGTTGACGACATTGCCGATCATGTCGGCGTCGTCGGGCAGTTTCGTCGCAGCATCGAGAGCATGCCGCGTCGCGTCGCGCAACCTGCCTTGCGCATGCGCGATGCCGCCCAGGGTCAGGTGCGCCGGCGTGAATGCCGGCATCAGCTTGACCAGGGCTTCGAGCGCGGCGGCGGCGGAACGCTGGTCGCCGCGCACGAGCGCGCGCTGTGCGTCCTGCCAGAGTGAATCGGTCAGATGCATGATCAGTGCGTGCCGTCGGTTCGCGGTGGCTGGCTCGCGGCAATGCGCGCGCCGAGCGCGTCGTAGTCGCCGTCATAGTGATGGCCGCCGGGCAGCGCAACGTCGGTGACATTCGGCTTGCCGGTCAGCGTCGCGCAGAAGCTGTCGGCGCCTTCTTCGGCGCCATGCACGCAGATCACCGGCACTTTCGTATCCGCGATCTCGGGTGCAATGGGAATCGCGCCGTCGTGATGGGTGGAGCCGAACCAGTCGCCGACGTGGATCTCGAACACGGCTTCGGGGTCGGGGGAAAACACCATTTGTACGGCGCTCTCAGGCAATCGCCACGCCTTTGGCGCGCAAGCCGCGTTTGGCCGCTTTGCGCCGCAGCGCCTTGTCCAAGGTCAGGAAGGGTTCCCCGTTGGTCTGTGCGATATGCAGTGCATCAGCAAAATCCAGACCTGCGCGATGATGCGACACGGCCGCACGTACAGTGTCGGTGTCCATCAGGACGATGCGTCCACTGGCGTCCATCCATTCAACGAAGTCGGAGAATTGTGCTGGCGAGTAGCCGTAGACGGAACGAAGTACCCATTCCGTTTCCAGAATCACGGTGGGGAAAACTCGCCAGGGGCGAGTTGCCAGCGATTCGGAAACAACGCGATATTCCCGTGCATCGTCGCCGGTCGCCAGACGTACGAGAATATTCGTATCAACGGCGACGGGCTTCATGCTTCAAGTCCACCGGGTGCGACAATTCGACGGCGCTCAGGCTCGCTCCCGTCGGATTCAACGGCTTCCACGCCGGCCCGCTGTCCGGCTTGAGCACGATGCTGCCGCCTTCGATGGTCACTCCCAAGCGGTTGCCCGCCTTCAAGCGCAAGGCGCCGCGCACGCTGGCAGGAATGACGAGCTGCCCCTTGGAGGAAAGAACCACGGTTTCCATGGAAGGCCCTAACTAATGTAAGCTGGTTTCCATGATACGTCTTACACGGTGGTGTATCAAGACAGCCCGCCAGCGCATCAGGGGCCGTGGGTCAGTGGCGATCGGCGCCGCGTGCCGGCAAGCTTGCGGCGATGCGCGCGCCGAGCGCGTCGTAGTCGCCGTCGTAGTGATGGCCGCCGGGCAGCGCAACGTCGGTGACATTCGGCTTGCCGGTCAGCGTCGCGCAGAAGCTGTCGGCGCCTTCTTCGGCGCCATGCACGCAGATCACCGGCACCGTGGTGCGCGCGATCTCGGGGGCGATCGCCAGCGCGCCGTCGTGCCGGGTGGAGCCGAACCAGTCGCCGACGTGGATTTCAAACACGGCTTCGGGGTCGGGCGAGATCAGCACCTGCGCGGCGATCAAGGCGCGCGTGTTGTCAGGCACGCGGTTGACGACGACAGGCGCGAGACTCGCGCCGAACGAATAGCCGATCACGACGAAATCCGCCGCCGGGTGCTCGTTGCCGTAGTGGCCGATGATGCGCGCCACCGCATCGGCCGCTTCCGCCGGCGTGCGCGTCTGCCAGAAGAATTTCAGCGTGTTGAGGCCGACGACGGCGATACCTCGAGCGGCCAACTGATCCGCCACGGCGACATCGAGGCCCGCCCAGCCGCCGTCGCCGGTAAGCATGATCGCGATGCGTTCGGCGAACGTCCCCTGCGCGGCAACCTCGACCAGCGGCAAGTCGGCAACGTCGGCGGGCAACGGTTTCGCAATCGCGGCCGGTGCGGTCAACCAGGCGACGTCTGCATTCAACTGCGCCCCGGCGTCTTCGTGCGTGTCCGCGCGCAATGGTCGCGGCAGCCTGCGCCAAAGCGCTTCCAGCGCCGACAGCGCGCCATCCGCGCGCGCACCATCGGCGAACGGCAGCGGCAGCCAGCGGTTCGGCAGGGCACCCACCGCGACGATGCGGAACCTGCCGTTGCCGTCGGCTGCGGACATCTCGCCGGCATCGCCCTTGCACAGCGGCTTGGGAAAGCGCAGCGAGAAGTCCCAGCCCAGGGTGACGAGCCCGCGGAACGTGCCCTTCGGTGCCTGCGCATCGACCGCGTACGCAAACGCGGCGCCAGCGCCGTCGCCGATCAGCAGCGGATAGGAAAAATTCTTCAGCTTGCGGTCCCTCTGCATCCAGTCGCTCATTTCCTGAATGTGGGCGGAGGGGAAATGGCAGGCGTCGTTCTTGATCGACTCCATTTCCTTCCGGTATGCGGGATAGTCGATGCCGAACACGAGTGCGCCGTCGGCGCTCAATGCCGTTGCCAGCGACTCGGCACGCGCGTTCCAGCCGTCCTTGTCCGAGAGGAAGACGATGGTGTGCCTGGGCTCGCCGACGGGTGAAGCGACGTGGACGTTGCCGAAGAGACCGTAGTGGACCGGAACGGTGGCCGCGAATGCGGCGGGCGTGAAAGCGATCGCCACCAACCACGCGGCGAGCCGCGACGGTGCGCGTCGCAACATGGCTCCCTCTCCCTCGATGGTTCCATCATCGGGGGGGCGGGCCGGGGGTTGGGGGCACTTTTGATTCTGCCGTTTCGGTCGCGCACGCACAAAAAACACCCCCTCACCCAACCCTCTCCCCCGACAGGAAGCCGTCGGGGGAGAGGGCTTGTTGTTCGCCGGGAGCTTCACGATCGCGCCTTGGCCATCAATGCCTCGATCTCGTCCGCATCGTTCGGCACGTGTGCGGTGAGGATCTCCGGTTCGTCGTGCGTAACCACGATGTCGTCCTCGATGCGGATGCCGATGCCGCGCCATTGCGCGGCGACGCCTCTGGCGTCGGGCGCGATGTAGATGCCCGGTTCGACGGTGACGACCATGCCGGGTTCGAGTTCGCGGTATTCGCCGTCGATGCGGTAGTCGCCGACGTCGTGCACGTCGAGGCCGAGCCAGTGCCCGGTCTTGTGCATGTAGAAACGCCGGTAGGCGCCGTCTTCGATGTTTTTCTGCACAGTGCCCTTGAGCAGGCCGAGCTTGATCAGGCCCGCGGTGATCACACGCACCGCGGCGTCGTGGTAGGCGATGAACGGCCTGCCCGGGCGCACCTCGGCGATCGCCGCGCGCTGGGCCGCGAGCACGATGTCGTACAGCGCACGCTGCGGCGGCGTGAATTTGCCGTTGACCGGGAATGTGCGCGTGATGTCCGAGGCGTAGCAGTCGAGCTCCGCGCCGGCGTCGATCAGCAGCAGGTCACCGTCCCTGAGCGGTGCGTTGTTCGCGCGGTAGTGCAGCACGCAACCGTTCGCGCCGCCGGCGACGATCGGCTCGTAGCTCGGCACCGTGCCGTGTCTGCGGAACGCGTGCAGCAGCTCGGCTTCGATCTCGTGCTCGTTCATGCCGGGCCGCGTGGCACGTATCGCACGCAGGTGGGCGTCGGCGGCGATCTTCGCGCATTTCGCCATCACGCGCAGTTCGCTGCGCGTCTTGTACAAGCGCAGATCGTGCAGGATGTGGCCGAGCGCGACGAACTCGTGCGGCGCGCGCGCACCGCGGCGGATCTGCTCGCGCACGCGGTTGACCCAGCCGATCAGCTTGGTGTCGAACTCGACGTCGCGGCCGAAATGGTAGTAGACGCGCGAGCGGCCCTCGATCATGCCGGGCAGGATGTCGTCGATGTCGACGATCGGGAACGCGTCGTCCATGCCGTAGCGCGCGACCGCGCCCTCGGTGCCCGCGCGTGCGCCGTCCCAGGCTTCGCGTTCGGCGTCGCGTTCGCGGCAGAACAGGATTTCTTCGCCGTGCTCGCGGCCGGGGATCAGCGCAAGCACGGCTTCGGGCTCGCCGAAGCCGGTCAGGTACTGGAAATCGCTGTCCTGCCGATACGGATAGTGCGAGTCGTTGTTGCGCACGCGCTCGGGCGCAGCCGCCACGATGCAGATTGCGTCGTCGCCGACGATGCGCATCAACTGCTTGCGGCGGCGGGCGTATTCCTTCTGTTCGATCATGCAGGGGGTCAGTGCAAGGTCGTGCCGGATTGCGGCGCGGCGTGCAATTCGGCATGCAGCAGCAACGCGCCGACGCGGATGAATTCGATCACTTCGGCGAGTGCGGCTTCGTCGTCCTCGTTGCCGGCGTATTCGAAGCGCGTCGCCGCGATCGTGCCGAAATCACCGAGTATTTCCCGCGCGTCGTGCGACAGTGAGCCGTGCTGGACGCCGCCGGCGAGACCGAAGCCACCGAGAAAGCCGCGGCACCACTCGACCAATGCATCGGCACGCACCTCGATCGGCGTTTCCGTGGCGGGCAACATGGGCTCGAAACCGGGTTCGGGATCGGCAAGCCAGCTCGAACACTCGCGATGCAGTTGCTCGAGCAGGCCCGGCGGCAGTGCGCCGGCGATCTCGCCATCGTGGTCGAATTCGAGCGCGTCGAACCAGTGCCGTGCATCCGCGCCGCCGCCACCGCCACCGCAGAGATAACCGACCAGCGAACCGTGCAATTCGCTCGCGCCGACGCCGGCCTGGACGCGAATGAGCGCGTCGCCGAGTTCGCTGTAGCTGATCGCCGTGGTCGACACTGCTGTCCGGATGGTTTTTGGAATCGAGTTATTGTAGATCGTTTTTTGCTCGTCATCCCGGCGAAGGCCGGAATGCCGGAGAACCAAACCATGGCATCGGCACACCCATGCCGCGTTGACCGGCTCCGGCTGCTTGCATATAGTGCCGGCATGGCCGAAACGCCCAATTTCGTCAACGAGTTCACCGAAATCGGCGGGCGACTGGATCGCTTGATCGAACTGGTGCGCCGTTTGACCGAGGAGAATCGCAGCCTGCGCGCGAGCCAGGAGCAGCTCAACACCGAGCGCGCCAACCTGATGGCGAAGAACGAGCAGGCGCGTTCGCGCGTCGAGGCGATGATCGTGCGGCTGCGCTCGCTGGAGAGCAACGCATGAGGCGCTTTTCATGAGCGAGGCAACGCCTGTTGCGGTGAGCATCCTCGACCGCGAGTTTCTGATTGCGTGCACCGCCGAAGAGCGGCCCGGTTTGATCGCCGCCGCCGCCTACCTCGACGGCAAGATGCGCGAGGTGCGTGGCAACACCCGCACCCAGGGCGTAGATCGCATCGCGGTGATGGCCGGGCTCAACATCGCGCACGAGCTGATGCAAAGCAAACAACGCGCCGACATCGACGGCGGAAGCTTGGCGCAGCAATTGCAGACACTGCGCGGCAAGCTCGACACGGCCTTGGCTACGCACGTAAAATAGCCGCGCGTCCCCTGCGGTGTGCGACAGCGCATCCAAACATATCGCCTTGGTCCTATAAACGACCCCGGGATGGCGGTGCGAAAGTCCGTGTGCATGTCCGCCGTGTGCGGAAAGCCTGACGACCAGCGAGCCCTCCCACCTGATCTTCGGATCAAGGTCGTTTGATGTGCATCGGCATCGCGGAGGGCGTGCTTTACCTGTGCGATCATCCGTGATCGCGAAAGTCAAAAAGCGGCCATCCCTGGACGCATTTCTCAAACAAAAGCTTCCGCCGAGGAAGTGTCCCTCTTAACTTCAAGAGCGAGACGATGGCGGCTTCGACTATGGATACCTCGGACCTCGCGACCGTCACTCGCGCGCGGATGCGCGAGCGCCGCGCGGGATTGGGCGCCGCCGAGCGCCTCGCCGCGGCGAACGGCGTTGCCGCCAGCCTCGGGCAGCTTCCCGAATTTCTCGTCGACCAACGGGTCGCCGGCTACTGGGCCGTTGGCGGCGAGGTGCCGCTGCTTGCGGCCGTGGCGCGACTCAACGCGCGTGGGCAGCAGTATTGCCTGCCGATTGTCGACGAGGATCGTCGTCTGCGTTTCGCGCCGCTGCGACCGAACGCCGAACTGCGCATGAATCGCTACGGCATTCCCGAGCCCCGGCATGACGCAGCGGATTTGCTCGCGCCACAGGATATCGATCTCGTTCTTCTGCCACTGACCGCGTTCGACCGCAGCGGGCGGCGTCTGGGCATGGGCGGCGGCTACTACGACCGCAGCTTTGCTTTTTTGCACGACATGGCGCGACCTGCGCAGCCGCTGCTGGTCGGAATCGGCTACGCTTTTCAGGAGGTCGCAATGCTGCCCGCGCGAGACTGGGATGTCGCGCTCGATTTCATCGCCACCGAAAAAGAACTGATCGACTGCACCCCGCCGGAGAGCCGCCCGTGAATCATTGGCTGATGAAGTCCGAGCCCGACGAGTTTTCCATCGACGACTTGCGTGCGCGCAAGATCGAGCCATGGAGCGGGGTGCGCAACTACCAGGCGCGCAACCACATGCGTGCGATGCGCAAGGGCGACGGGGTGTTGTTCTACCACTCCAGCTGCGAGGTGCCCGGCGTCGTCGGCATCGCGACCGTTGCGACCGAGGCGTATCCCGATCCGACCCAGTTCGATCCGAAGAGCGACTATTTCGACGCGAAATCCCCGTGTGCCGAGCCGCGCTGGTCGCTGGTCGACGTCAAGTTCAAGCGCAAGTTCAAGCGCACGATCACGTTGACCGAATTGAAGGATCGCGCCGAGATGAAGGATTTCGCCCTGGTCCGGCGCGGCAATCGTTTGTCCGTGCTGCCGGTGAGCAAGGCGCAGTGGGATTTCATACTTTCGCTGGAACAATGATGACTCCGCAGGAACAACAGAAACGCCTCGCCGCGCAGGCCGCGATCAAGTACGTCGAGGATGGCAGCATCGTCGGCGTCGGCACTGGTTCGACGGTGATGCATTTCATCGACGAGCTGGGCAGGATCCGCGAGCGCATCAAGGCGGCGGTGTCCAGCTCGGAGAAATCGACCGCGGCGCTGAAAGCGCTCGGCATCGACGTGATCGACCTCAATGCGGCGGGCGAACTCGGCGTCTACATCGACGGCGCCGACGAGTGCGACGGCGCGAAGAATCTGATCAAGGGCGGCGGCGCGGCGTTGACACGCGAGAAGATCATCGCTGCGGCGTCGAAGAAGTTCGTGTGCATGATCGATGTCTCCAAGCGCGTCGATGTGCTCGGCAAGTTTCCGCTGCCGATCGAGGTGGTGCCGATGGCGCGCAGCTACGTCGCGCGCGAACTGGTCAAGTTCGGCGGCCAGCCGGTGTGGCGCGACGGCACGGTCACCGACAACGGCAACGTGATCCTCGACGTGCACGGCCTGCGCATCGCCGATCCGCCCGCGCTCGAGTCCGAGCTGAACCAGCTCGTCGGCGTCGTCTGCGTCGGTCTGTTCGCGCGGCGTCGCGCCGACGTCGTGCTGATCGGCAGCGAACAAATGCCGTGAGCAGGATTCTTGCGTTCACCGCAGCCGTGCTGCCGCTGTCGTCTGCGATGGCGGCCGCACCGACGCCGGCGGAAATTCCGGTCTGGTCGTACGCAGTCGTCAACGTCTATCCACACGACCGCGGCGCGTTCACCGAGGGCTTGTTTTACCGCGACGGCTATCTTTACGAAAGCACCGGCATGAACGGCGCCTCGTCGATCCGCAAGGTCGAATTGAAAAGCGGCCGTGTCGTGCAGCAACACGACCTGTCGAACGCGGTATTCGGTGAAGGCATCGTCGATTGGAAAAACGAGCTGGTCAGCGTGACCTGGAAGACCCAGGAAGGCTACGTCTTCGATCTGGCCACGTTCGCCTTCAAGCGCAAATTCAGCTACCCCGGCGAGGGCTGGGGCATGACCCGCGACGACAGGAACCTGCTGCTCAGCGACGGCAGCGCGACCATCCGCGTGCTCGATCCGGACACGCTGCGCCAGACCGGCGCGATCCACGTGACCGCGCAGGGCCGCCCGCTCGACCAGCTCAACGAACTGGAATGGGTCAAGGGCGACATCTTCGCCAACGTCTGGCCAACCAGCCGCATCGCACGCATCGATCCGAAGACGGGCAACGTGACGGCGTGGATCGACCTCACCGGCCTGCTTTCACACGCCGACCGCACGTTCGCGCGTGTCGACGTGCTCAACGGCATCGCCTACGACGCAAAGCACGATCGGCTGTTCGTCACCGGCAAATACTGGCCGAACGTGTTCGAGATCAGGCTGGTTGCGCCAGCGCGGAAGTGAGCGGCATGCCGCTGGCTGCCTCGGGCCGGCGCTGGGGCGGCGCGACGAGCGCATCGTCGTTGAAATGGTAGACCCCGTCTTCGCCCAGCGCGTGCCAGCAATCCAGTCCGACGCGATACGGCACGAGCCGGCCGGGCGGGCCGCCCACGCGGTACAGCATCTCGTCAGTCATCGGCACGAATCGGCTCATTGCAAGTCTGCCTTTGCGACACCATCTTTCCGCGACAGTGAATCAACGGCGGATGGAACGTGCGTGGCCAGGTTGTGACTTTATTCTTGCAATCGTCACCGACCGCGAAAACCGACAAGCGGCGCATTCTTCGATGCGGAATGCGGTTGGCACAAATTCACCGGTTTCAAGGTACTATCGAGTAGGCTCCTGCCCTGGAGAACAAGAACATGCAAAGGGACAATCCCTGGATCACGTTGCGCGGCGCCAAGGACGAAGACATCCCGCTGTTTTCCTCGGCGCTGCTGATCGCCAAGGACGAGTATCCGGCGCTGGCCGCGGCCGACTACGAAGCACAGCTGCAGGACTACGGCCTGCGCCTGCGCAAAATCCTCGATCCCACCGAATCCGCCGCGACCCAGCTGCGCACGCTGAACGGGTTTCTGTTCGACGAACTCGGTTTCTCCGGCGACGAGCAGGATTACTACGATCCGCGCAACAGCTATCTCAACGACGTGCTCGACCGTCGCCTCGGCAATCCGATTTCGCTCGCGGTCGTGCAGATCGAACTGGCGCGCCGGCTCGACGTGCCGCTCGAAGGCGTCTCGTTTCCCGGTCATTTTCTCGTGCGCCTGCCGCTGGACGAAGGCATCGTCGTGCTCGATCCGTTCCAGAAGGGCCGTTCGCTCGATGCGGCCGAACTGCGTCGTCGCGCGCGCACGCATCTGGACACGCACGACATCGACGACGCGCGTCTGGCGCGCATGCTCGAACCCGCCAGCCACCGCGCGATCCTGACGCGCATGCTGCGCAACCTGAAAGGTGTCTACGCCGAACGCGAACAGTGGGACAAGGCCCTGCGCTGCTGCGACCGCCTGCTCACGCTCGATACGCACCAGCCGGGCGAGTACCGCGACCGCGGCCAGTTCTATCTCAAGCTCGGCCACACGCGTGCGGCGAGCGAGGATCTACGCCGCTATCTCTCGCTGGTGCCGCAGGCCGACGACGTCGACGCGGTGGCGTTGCAGGTTGCCGAGATCGGCACGAATCTGCCGCGCCTGAATTGACGCCCGCTCCCCTTCTTCCTCGCGGGAAGGGAAGCAAAGCATCAAACTTCCGTCATCTCGAAATCGGACTTGGTCACGCCGCAGTCGGGGCAGGTCCAGGTTTCCGGGATGTCTTCCCAGCGCGTGCCCGGTTCGATGCCGTCGTCGGGCCAGCCCTGCGCCTCGTCGTAAATCCATCCGCAGACCACGCACATGAATTTGCGGAAGGGAGTGTCGTCGGTTTGCAGGGCGGCGTTCATCGGCACAATCAACGGGAGTCGGGGGGGAAGGCGGAGCGGGGCGCGGATGGCGCCCTGCGGGCTTCGCGCGAGACGATGCGCGCGGGCGAGCGCGGATTGTACCGGTAGACTATGCGCCATGCACCCACTCCTGACTCGGCGCGGCCTCTACGCCATCAGCGACGGCCCGCGCCCCGACTTCCTCGCCGCGGTCGAGGCCGCCCTGCGTGGCGGTGCCGCGCTGCTGCAGTATCGCGACAAGACCGCGGACTCCGCGCGCCGCGCGTTCGAGGCGCGCGCGCTGCGCGAGCTGTGTGCGCGTCACGAGGTGCCGTTCATCGTCAACGACGACGTCGATCTCGCGCTCGCCGTCGGCGCCGACGGCGTGCATCTTGGCGAAGACGATGGCGATATCGCCGCTGCGCGCGCACGCCTCGGTGCGGAAGCGATCATCGGCGTCTCGTGCTACGACTCGCTGGCGCGCGCGCGACAACTTGCCGCAGCCGGTGCGGACTATCTTGCCTTCGGCGCGTTCTTCGCGTCGCCGACCAAGCCGAATGCGCGTCGCGCCACGCCGGATTTGCTGCGCGCGGCGAAACCGCTGGATCTGCCGCTGGTGGCAATCGGCGGCATCACGCCCGACAATGCGCCGGCGCTGGTCGAGGCCGGCGCCGATTTCCTCGCGGTGATCTCCGGTGTCTTCGCGCCGGCCGATCCGGAAGCCGCCGCACGACGCTACGCGGCAATGTATACAAAATGACAAAGTGGAAAACATGATCACGAATCACGATTGGTTTCAGCGCGCGCAACCCCTGATGCCTGGCGGCGTCAATTCGCCGGTGCGCGCGTTCAAGTCGGTCGGCGG
>NZ_DBNHDN010000032.1:0-11028 GCF_057139185.1 Rudaea sp.
GCGCACGCGCGTCTCCGCTTCGGCGGCAACGTCGGTCAACGCGAGGATCTTCGCCGCATCGCCCGCGCCGGCGTAGCCCGCGCGCCGCACCGCGCCGCTCTTCGCCGCCGGCTCGACCACGAACTCGGACAAGGTGTTCCATGCGCCGCAGGACTCGCACTGGCCCTGCCATTTCGAGTATTCGGCGCCGCACTGGTTGCAGACGTATGCTGTCTTTGCTTTGGCCATGCGCGCATTGTAGACGGCGTCGGGTCTCATTCGACGCGACGCCGCCGCCTCGACGCTCAATGCGCCGACGTCACGCTCTTGAGCAGGGCTGCGTCGAAATCCGCGTCGATCTTCGCGCCGCCGGCCGCCGCATCGTCGATGTGCACGTGTCCGGCGAGGCGGTCGCGCGCATCGGTCTTGATCGTGAACGCCGCCGGCTCGGTGCCGCCCGAATACTGGACCTTCTGGCCGTTGAGCACGACCCAGTAACCGAGATGGCGCGCGTCCTTGGCGAAATCGATCGTCGCTCCCTCGCTCACGCTTCCGTCCGCGCACGACAGGCTCGCGCAGGCGGCCAGCTTCGCGCCGATGTCGGTCGCGGAGAAATACAGGCGGCGCAGCGTCTTGCCCGGCTGCATGTCGTCGGGGCCCTCGATCAGCCAGGCGTATTTCACTGCCGCGTTCTTGTGCGCGTAGTCGATGCTGCCGCTTGCGCCGCCGGCGGCGGCAGCGAACGAGGCGCAGGCGAATGCCAGCGCGCCGGCACCGAGACGGAATTTGCCCAATCGTGTTGCCGTGTTCATGTTCTTCTCCTCATTGGATGGAAAGAAAGATCGCCGGACGGACGCAAAACCCCTGCCTTCGCCCCGGTCTGCGGCCCTGCCCCCGGATCCACACGCCATGCGCCGCGAAAGCCGGCCACGCCACCGACGGACGCCTGCTGTCGCCTGCGCCGGTGTGCTGCCGGCGTCGGCCTGCTTCGTGCATTGCCGGCGCGGGCTGCATCGTCCACCGCCGGTGGTGCGGTCGGCCCCGTTTCGCCCCCGAGGCCTGCACCATCGCATATTTGGCGCCCAATTCAAGCGGACTGGCTCCGCCCATTGGTGTGATTTGCCGCGCATTTTTCCTTCGCGCCTGCGGCCGTCCACGCAAATTGCAGCGAGCGGAGGCGCCTGCGCGGCCTAGGTGTCGTCCTCGACGAACAGCACGCGACGGGTCATGCCGCAGGTGAGGTCGTAGCTGATCGTGCCGGCATGCGCGGCGATCGTTTCGACCGGCAGATCGCGACCCCACAAAGTCACCCGGTCGCCGACCCGGGCGCCGGGAACGTTGCGCAGATCGATCGTGATCAGGTCCATTGATACGCGGCCGACGATGGCCGCGGGCCTGCCGTCGACAAGCACCGGCGTGCCGGGTTGCGCGCTGCGCGGGTAGCCGTCGCCGTAGCCGATCGCGGCAACGCCGATGGTCATGTCTTCGGGACACTCCCAGGTAGCAGCGTAGCCGATGCATTCGCCCTTCCCTACCTGCTTGACCGAAATCAGGCGCGTCGACAGCGTCATCGCCGGCTCGAAACCGAGATCGGCGCCGCTCTTGCCCGCGACCACGGACAGGCCGTACAGCAGGCCGCCGACACGCACCCAGTTTTCCGCATGCCCAGTTCCGGCAGAGAACGATGCCGGCCAACCGAGCAGACCGGCCGAGTTCGCCAGCGCGCGCGCGCCGGCCAGTTCGGCGCTCGCCTGCTCGAAACGCGCGATCTGCGTGGCAGTCAGGTCATTGCCGAATTCGTCGGATGCCGCGAAATGCGTCATCAGCACGATGTCGGCGTCGATGTTCGGCAGCGCCCGCAGCTTTGCATGAATTTCCACAATGCCACTCGAATCGAAACCGAGGCGATGCATGCCGGTATCGATCTTGAGCCAGACGCGCAGCGGGCGAGTGCCGGCGAGAGGATGCTCGGCCGCGAGCCAGTCCAGTTGCGCTTGGTGATGGATCACCGCATCGAGATCGAGGCGGCGCAACTCGGCGAGATCGCCCGGCTCGTCCGGCCCGGCCAGCACGACGATGCGCTGGCGGTTGCCCGCCGAACGCAGGCGCAGCCCGTCGCCAAGCGCGGCGACGCCGAGCGCATCGGCATCCGCACAGGCGCGGGCGACGCGTTCGAGGCCGTGGCCGTAGCCGTCGGCCTTGACCACGGCCATCACTTTCGCCGCGCCCGCAACCTCGCGCACGCGCGCGAGGTTGCGGCGCAAGGCGCCGAGGTGGATGGTAGCCAGTGCGGTGCGGCTCATCGGCAGGCAAGGAAATGGACAGACGCAGGCATGATAGTTCGTCGGGCCGGCATTCCGGCCTGCGCGTGCATGATTTTCTCGGGCTTTTTCAGGGCACGCGCGCCGCGGACCGGACGCGACCTGTGTTCCTCTCCTGGCCGAGCGAGCATCCGCCGCCGCACCAGCTCAGTCGTAGTTGCCGTAGCTGTCCTCAGCGTAATTTTCGAACCTGGTGTACTCGCCGCGGAAAGTCAGCGTGACATGGCCGGTGGGACCGTTGCGCTGCTTGCCGATGATGATTTCGGCCTGGCCCTTGTCGGCCGACTCGGGGTTGTAGTACTCGTCGCGGTAGATGAACAGGATCACGTCGGCGTCCTGTTCGATCGCGCCGGACTCGCGCAGATCGCTCATCATCGGCCGTTTGTCGGTGCGCTGCTCGAGCGAGCGGTTGAGCTGCGACAGCGCGATCACCGGCACGTTGAGTTCTTTCGCGAGCGCCTTCAGGCCGCGCGAGATTTCCGAAATCTCGGTCGCGCGATTCTCCTTGCTGCCGGGCACGGCCATCAGCTGCAGGTAGTCGATGACGATGAGGCCGAGATCGTGCTCGCGCTTGAGGCGCCGCGCGCGCGCGCGCAACTCGCCCGGCGACAGCGCCGGCGTGTCGTCGATGAAGATCTTCGCCTCGGACAGCAGCGTGATTGCACTGGTCACGCGCGGCCATTCCTCATCCTGGATGTCGCCGGTGCGCAGGTGCTGCTGGTTGATGCGGCCGAGCGAGGAGATCAGACGGAACGCGAGCTGCGAAGCCGACATTTCCATCGAGAAGATCGCGACCGCCTTCTTCGACTTGATCGCGGCGTGCTCGGCCATGTTGACCGCGAGCGCGGTCTTGCCCATCGACGGGCGTGCGGCGAGGATGATGAGGTCGGACGGCTGCAGGCCGGCGAGCATGCCGTCGAGATCGGTGAAGCCGGTGGAGAGGCCGGTCACCGCGCCCTTGTTTTCGTAGCGGTGATGCAGGATCTGGAACGCTTCCTTCACCGCCGCGCGCATCGGCGTGAAGCCCTTGCGCCCGCGCGCCCCGGCTTCGGCGATGCGGAACACTTCCAGTTCCGCGCCTTCGAGGATTTCCTGGGTCGAGCGCCCTTCCGGCTGGAAGCCGTCGCCGGCGATCTTCGTGCCCGCTTCGATGAGCTGGCGCAGCACCGACTTCTCGCGCACGATGTCGGCATAGGCGCCGATGTTCGCCGCACTGGGCGTGGCGTTGGCGAGTTCGATCACGTAACTCGATCCGCCGACCAGCTCGGACAGCTTGTTCGATTCGAACCAGTCGGCCAGCGTGACCGCGTCGCAGGGCATGTTCTTGTTCGACAACTCGCCGATCGCGCGGAAGATCAGGCGATGGTCCTTGCGGTAGAAATCGTCCTCGACGAGCTTGTCGGCGATGCGCTCCCACGCGTGCGCGTCGAGCATGAGTCCGCCGAGCACGGCCTGCTCGGCGTCGATGGAATGCGGCGGCACGCGCAGTGCGTCGACGCGCGCGGACTGGAAGCGATCAGGTGACACAGCCATCGTTGCAGTTCTTGTCGTCAGGGAATCTCGTCGGATGCAATGCTACCGATCCTCGTCTCATCGCGCGATACGACAAACCTGTGGATATCGTGTGGAAATCCGCATCGAGTGCGCACCACCGCAACCGGCAACAGCGATGCTGAGCTGGAAGCATGAAGCGGCAATTGTGGAAAAGCGCGGTCGGCTACGGGGCAGCACTGGCGTTCGGCGCGCTTGCGCTGGCGTTGCTCGACTATCAGCGCTTCACGCGCACGCATTTCGGTGATTTCGCGACATTCCTGGTCGGCGCCGGATTTCTCACCCTGGGCATCTATATCGGCATGCGTGTAGTAACGACGCCGGCCACCGTCGCATTCGACGGCAATCCACGGGCGCAGGCATCGCTTGGCATCAGCCCGCGCGAACTGGCGGTACTGGCGGAAATCGCAGCGGGTCGCTCGAACAAGGAAATCGCACGGCAGTTGAACGTCTCCCCAAATACGGTGAAGACCCACGTCGCGCGCCTGTTCGAAAAGCTCGGCGCAAAACGCCGCACCGACGCGATTGCCAAAGCCCGGGAACTCGGGATCGTCCGATAAGGCCCCGATTTCGGCTGAACCGGTCCAAATCACCCGTTTGGATGATTGTCCGCGGGCGCGTGGAGTACGCTAATTGCGGCTCCTTCACCCACGCAGACAACCCATATGCTCAATCTCATCCTGCGCTACGGTTTGATTGCCGGCCTCATTGTCGGCATTCCGATGATGGTCCTTGCCGTCGCCCTGAACGGCCACCCACCGCTGGCCTGGGGCATGGTCATCGGCTATACGACGATGCTGGTCGCTTTCAGCATGGTGTTCATCGCGATCAAGCGCCATCGCGACAACGACCTCGGCGGCGTAATCCGCTTCTGGCCCGCGTTCGCGCTCGGCCTCGGCATCAGCTTCGTCGCCAGCGTGATCTACGTGGCCGCCTGGGAGGCCGTGATGGCCTTGACCCACATGGACTTTGCCAGCAGCTACGCGGCTACTCTGATCGAGGAGCAGAAAGCCAAGGGTGCGTCCGCCGACGCGCTGGCGAAGCTGACCGCGGAGATGGAGACGTTCAAGGTGCAATACGCCAATCCGCTGTTCCGCCTGCCGATGACATTCACCGAAATTTTCCCAATCGGTCTGCTCGTTTCGCTGATCACCGCCGGGCTGTTGCGCAACCGCCGCTTTCTCGCCGTCCGGCGCGGTTGATCGTCGCCGCCGGAATGAAAAAAAGGCGCCGCAAGGCGCCTTTTTTCCTTGCGGCGTCGAGCTGCCGAAAGCCAGCTCCAACGCCGCGAATCATCGCCGACGAGCGTCGGCAGTGATCACTCTTCGCTGGTGACCGTGACCTTGACCGTCGTGTGCACGTCGGCGTGCAGGTGCACGTGGACCTCGAACTCGCCGGTGTGGCGGATCGGGCCTTCGCCCATGATGACCTCGCTCTTCTCCAGCGGATGGCCGGCGGCGCTGAACGCCTCGGCGATGTCGCGGGGGCCGACCGAGCCGAACAGCTTGCCTTCGGGGCTTGCGTTCGCCTTGAGCGTGATCGCGGCACCTTCGAGCGACGCCTTGCGCGTCTCCGCGGCGCCGAGGATCGAATTCGCCTTGGCCTCGTATTCGGCGCGGCGCTTCTCGAACTCGGCCACGTTCTTCTCGGTGGCCGGCACGGCCTTGCCCTGCGGCACGAGGTAGTTGCGGCCGTAACCGGGCTTGACCTTGACCTTGTCGCCGAGGGCGCCAAGGTTTTTCACTTTCTGCAAAAGGACCAGTTCCATTTCATTCTCCGATTCGTTAGCGCCGCCGTGGAACGCGACGCAGCAGTGGGTTGTTGTCCGAATAGCGTTTCGTCATCCCGGCGAAAACCGCGATGACGAACGATTTCAATGCGCGTCGCTGTACGGCAGCAGCGCGAGGAAGCGCGCGTGCTCGATCGCCGACTTGAGCTGACGCTGGTAGCGCGCCTTCGTGCCGGTGATGCGGCTCGGCACGATCTTGCCGGTTTCGGTGAGGTACTGACGCAAGGTGTTGAGATCCTTGTAATCGATGTAGGTCACGCCTTCGGCGGTGAAACGGCAGTATTTCTTGCGGCGGAAAAATTTCGACATGGTCTTCGTATCCTTTTTCTTGCTCTTGGGGGCGGCCACTTATTCGGCCGCTGCCGGGGCGGGACGCGGGGCGCGCGGAGCGCGCGGACGGTCGTCGAAATCCTCGCCACCGAAGCCGATGACCTCTTCGCCGTCGCGACGGCGGCCGCCCTTGTCATCCTTGTTCTTGAGGATGAACGACTGTTCGGTGATCGCTTCGTCGCGATGGACGATCAGGTGGCGCAGGACCGCGTCGTTGAAGCGGAAGCCGGTCTGCAGTTCCTTGACCACTTCCGCACCGCACTCGATGTTGAGCAGCACGTAATGGGCCTTGGCGAGATTGTTGATCGGATAGGCGAGCTGGCGGCGGCCCCAGTCTTCGAGGCGGTGGATCTTGCCCTGGCCGCCTTCGATCAGCGTCTTGTAACGCTCGATCATCGCAGGCACCTGTTCGCTCTGGTCAGGGTGGACCAGAAACACGACTTCGTAATGACGCATGTTGACTCCTTGTGGATATCGCACGGAGGGATTTCCGCCACGACAGCCTCCCGCAACGCGGTGAGGCAAGGCCCGTCGATGCAAGGATCGTTCGGGGGACCGCGAATTCTAAGGGAATCAGGGCTTTGGCGCAAGCTCGGGCGCGATGCCGGCCTTGGCCACGCCCGCCTTCTCCGCATCGGCTCGGGTGGCCTCGCGCAGCGGCTCGATGCGCAGGACGTTGTTCGTCGGCAGGATCAGCGGCTGCCTTGCCGCCGCGTCGTAGACGAATACATAGTTGGATACGGCGCCGAGCCAGGTCCAGGTCGGCGATTTGGACGCGGCAAGGTCGGTATCGGCACCGTTGAGCCGGATTTTCACCTGCGCCGCATCGCCACCAATCGTTTGCCGGTAACGGGCATCCGCATAGAGCGATACGAAAACCCAGCCATAGGAAACCACGACGAAGGCATACATCACCTGCATGAAGACGTGATGCTTCAATCGCAGGCTCCACGCAAGCAAACGCATGCGGAATTTCTGCCATCGGGTCGGCGCGGACCGCGCGCTCAGGCCATCAAGCCGCGCTTGCTGGCGCCGCCGCACCCATGCGTTGATCGCATCCATTGCCGTGATCACCGGAAACGTGCCGAGCACGAGCAACAAGGCGATCGGCTGCTGGATACCCGCGGTGAGGAAGTCGCTGATCTGCGACAGGCTCATCACCGGAATCCCGAACTTCGAATAGAAACGGAAGTTGTAGAAAATACCGGCCATCGCGACGAACAGATAGGCCACGGTGATGCCGAGCGCAGGCTCGCGCGCGAGCAATCGGCGCAGCGAAGGCAGCAGGCTGTGCAGCGCCGATGCGGGTGCGGGTTTTGCAGCAAGCGGTGTTGCCGGCGCGAGCGCCGTGTCCAATTCCGATTCCGTCACCGTCCGCTGCCCGGTTGCCTGTCCACGCCGCAGTATCGACGCCGCGGCCGTTTTCGTCTACCTGGCCGCGCGCTTCGGCGGCGCAATGCTGAAATTGATCAGGCGCAACGAACCGCCTTCCTCGACGAAGCCCATCCTGAAGCCGATGCGCGCGTCGGGCGCGCCGTAGTAGCCGGTGAATTCGGTGATCCCGCGCGCGTTCCTTCCGGGCGCATCGACGATGACCGGCTCGAGCGGATCGAGCATGGTGAAATCGCCGCGCGTGGCGATCGTGGCGCGGTAGTCGGCCGCGACCTGGGCCGCGGTCTGATGCTCGCGCCAGATCTGCGAGACGATGTCGGATTTGAGGAATTCGTCCATGTTGCGATGGTTCACGGCAACGCCGAACGCATGCATCGCCGCACGCACCGCACGCATTTCCGCGGGCGCGATCGCAACGCCCTTCGCCGGATGCGGATCGGCGAGGATCGTGCGCAGGTCGGCGGCATCGGATTTCGGCGCCACGGCCAGATGCACGTCGACGAAGCTCAAACCGAGCCTGTCGCCTTCGCGCACGAAACGCATCTCGAACAGGGTCGGCGGATCGCTCGCGTATCCACCCTTGACGATCAACTGGTTGTCGGCGTCGACCTGGGCGATGCCGTCGAACCGCGGATGCGCCTTGTCGAGCGCGGTCAGATCGACCCCGCTGTCGATCAGCGGCCTGAACGCCGCCTCCATCTGCGCCGCCGTCACCTGATGCGCGAACACTGCCGACATGACCGGACTGGCATGGAAACCCGCCAGATTCTTCGCCTTGATCGCGACGCCGAGGCGATGGATCACGTCCTTGACCCGCTTTTCGACCTGAACCGGCGCGCGGTCGTCGGGATGCAAAGGTTCAAAACCGGGCGCCGGTGAAACCAGCGCAATGCACAACACCGCGAGGACAGCTCTCGCGCTCCGCATCAGCCGACGGTGAAGCTCTCGCCGCAACCGCATTCGCCGGTCACGTTCGGGTTGCGGAACACGAAGGCGGAGTTGAGACCCTGCCGCGCGAAGTCGATCTCGGTACCGTCGACGAAGGAGAGGCTCGATTCATCGATGACGAGCTTGACCCCGTCCTGCTCGATCACCTGGTCGTTTGCCGCGACGCGCTCGGCGATATCGACGACGTAGGCGTAGCCCGAGCACCCCGTCTTGCGCACACCGAAGCGCACGCCCGCGGCTGCAGGATGCGTGTCGAGGAACTGCTGCATGCGCGTGCGCGCGGCGGGGGTGAGTTGGATGTTCATGCGGCTTTGATTCTATCATGCGCGTCCTGTTTCCCTGCAGTCATTGCGGCAGTCCCTGCTGGAATGACGAGTAAAAATATACTCGCCCCGCATAGTTTTGGGCGACCCACACGGAGTTTCAAGGCATGTCCATCGCCAGTGTTCAACAAGCGCTATCGGGTTCCCTCGCCGCCGGCAGCGAAGTCACCGTGCGTGGCTGGGTGCGCACGCGCCGCGATTCCAAGGCCGGGTTGTCGTTCGTCAACGTCAGCGACGGCTCGTGCTTCGATCCGATCCAGGTCGTCGCGCCGAACACGCTGACCAACTATGCCGACGAGATCGCGCGCCTGACCGCCGGCTGCGCGGTGCTCGCGACCGGCACGCTGGTGCCCTCGCAGGGCAAGGGCCAGGCGTTCGAAATCCAGGCGACCAAGGTCGACGTGGTCGGCTGGGTCGAGGACCCGGAAACCTACCCGATCCAGCCCAAGGCGCACACGATGGAATACCTGCGCGAGGTCGCGCACCTGCGCCCGCGCACGAACACGTTCGGCGCGGTCACGCGCGTGCGCGACTGCCTGGCCAAGGCCGTGCACCGCTACTTCCACGAGCGCGGCTTCTTCTGGATCAATACGCCGATCATCACCGCGAGCGATGCCGAAGGCGCGGGCCAGATGTTCCGCGTGTCCACGCTGGACATGGCCAACCTGCCGCGCGACGACAAGGGTGCGATCGACTGGCACAAGGACTTCTTCGGCAAGGAGACCTACCTTACCGTCTCCGGCCAGCTCAACGTCGAGGCGTACTGTCTGTCGATGAGCAAGGTCTACACCTTCGGTCCGACCTTCCGCGCGGAGAACTCGAACACCGCGCGCCATCTTGCCGAGTTCTGGATGATCGAGCCCGAGATCGCCTTCGCCGACCTCGACGACGACGCCACGCTGGCCGAGGATTTTCTCAAATACCTGTTCCGCGCCGTGCTCGACGAGCGCATGGACGACATGAAATTCTTCGCCGAGCGCCAGGACAAGGACGCGATCACGCGCCTCGAAGCGCTGGTCAACGCGCCGTTCGAGCGCATCGACTACACCGAAGCGGTGAAGATTCTGCAAAACGCGAAACAGAAGTTCGACTACCCGGTCGCCTGGGGCAGCGACCTGCAGACCGAGCACGAACGCTATCTGACCGAGAAACACGTCGGCCGCCCGGTCGTGGTGATGAATTACCCGGAAAAGATCAAGGCGTTCTACATGCGCCTCAACGACGACGGCAAGACCGTCGCCGCGATGGACGTGCTCGCGCCCGGCATCGGCGAAATCATCGGCGGCTCGCAGCGCGAGGAACGCCTCGATGTGCTCGATGCGCGCATGCGGCAGTTCAAACTCGATCCGGCGCACTACCAGTGGTACCGCGACTTCCGCCGCTACGGCACCGTACCGCACGCGGGTTTCGGCCTCGGCTTCGAGCGCCTGGTCGTCTATGTCTGCGGTCTCGCCAACATCCGCGATGCGATTCCGTATCCGCGCGTGCCCGGCGCGGCGGATTTCTAGAAGCTGATCTGGCCGCGTCGAAAAATCACTTCCCCGCTCGTCGTTTCAGCAAAGACGGATGGGCGAACAAGAGCACATGGCATGAGTTTCGAACCCATCGTTTCGATCCAGGGCGTCAGCAAGACCTATGCGAGCGGCCTGCAAGCGCTCAAGAGCGTCGACCTCGACATCCGCCGCGGCGAGATCTTCGCCCTGCTCGGGCCGAACGGCGCCGGCAAGACCACCACCGTCGGCATCTGCACCACCCGCATCCACGCCACCGCCGGCCAGGTGACCGTGAGTGGCCGGAGCGTCGCGCAGGACGGCCCCGCGGTCCGCCGCGCCATCGGGGTGGTCACCCAGTACAACACCCTCGACCGCTCCTGCACCGTCGCCGAGAACCTGTATTTCCACTGCCGCTACTTCGGCTTCAGCGGGGCCGAGGCCACCCGGCGCACCGGCGAGCTGCTGGAGCAGTTCCGCCTCGCCGACCGGGCCGACAGCATGACCATGGCGCTCTCGGGCGGGCTGGCGCAGCGGGTGCAGATCGCCCGGGCGATCGCCCACCGGCCCGGCATGCTCTTCCTCGCTGAACCCACCGCGGGCCTCGACCCGCAGAGCCGCCTGGCGCTGTGGCAGCTGGTGCAGGGCCTCAAGCGGGATGGGATCACGGTGCTGCTCACCACCCATTACATGGAAGAGGCCGACCGGCTCAGCGACCGCCTCGCGATCATGGATCACGGCCGGGTGCTGGTGACCGGCACGCCGGCGGAGCTCAAGCAGGGCGTGGGTGCCGCTTCGGTGATCGAGCTCTCGCTGGAACGCCCCGACGACGGCATCCGCGCCGCTCTGGCGGCGCTGCCCGCCGTCCGCGAAGTGCAACCGACCGCCGCCGGCCTCCGGGTGCT
>NZ_DBNHDN010000033.1:0-28613 GCF_057139185.1 Rudaea sp.
GCAGGTCGGTATCGACAATGTGGGCGATCGCCAGCCGCCGATCCTGTATCAGCAGAACGTGGCCAACGCCAACACCGACGTGAACACCTACGACACGATCGGCCGCTTCTTCTGGGGCAAGATCACGGTCAAGTTCTAAGCACGTCTCTGGCAACACTTTGCAAAGCCGCGCGGCTCACCCCGCGCGGTTTTTTTTGCCTATGCGAGGCGCCTTCAGGCGGGAGTCCAAGGCCGGAACTGCCTCTGCGCTGCGAACACGACCAGGCCCTGGGCGAGAAATTCCGAATACGGAAACGCCAGCCGGTCGCTGAGCCCGGCAAGGATTGCAGCGGCCTGCTCAGGCGGCTCCAGATTGAAAGTGTGGCCAAGAGGAGTGACGCACAGGATCGGGGCGGTCAGGCTGTGATACATGCGGCACGGCACCGGACGATGTTCGTAGACGCCGCACCGGCTGCCGGCGAGCAACGCGCAGCCGTTGCCCTTGGCGGCATAGGCGCGCAGCGCCAGGGTCAGCACGTCGCCGGCGTTGCCCCCAGCCGTCGTGCGCGCATCCGCCGCGAGCGCCTGGAATTCGTTCGCCTGACGCAGGAAGGCGTCGTGAATGCCTGGATAGTCGGGGCGTGAACGCAATTGCCGGTACAGGCTGATGATCTCGAACGAATACACACCGTGCACCGCCTGCCGGCAGCAGCGCGCGCAGCCGGCCTGGCACTGGATGCGCAACCGGCTCGCGCCGATGTTGTGCGAGATGTAGCTGTCGTAGACGGAATAGAATGCGTCGAGCAGGCCGAAGAACCGATCCGGCAGCCAGCCCGTCGCGGCGAATCCATCGACTTCCTCGCAGGCCGCCATGTCGCTGGCGATGCGCGTCATTTCCGCACCAAGGCGCGCGGACTCCGCGTCGCCCATGGAGGGGATGGAAAACGTGTCTTGCATGATGCTCCTCGGACTCCTCGCGGTTCTTGCCATGCCCGCGGCTGGCGCGATGATAGCGCGACGAGGAAACCCGGCGCGGCCGGCGCATGAAAGCGGACGCCTTCTGCGTCACAATACGCGGCCGGGTTTCCCGCTGTCCGTCTCTTCCTTGCTCGCATGTCCACCGCCGCACCGCTACCGATCCACGCCATCAACGACGCACTGGGCCGCGGCCGACCGCAGGATGCCGAGCGCCTGACTCGCGATTTTCTGCGACGGTCGCCGGCCGACCCTGATGGACTGATTCTGCTCGGCCTGTGCCTGCGCGAACAGGAGCGCTGGACCGAGGCGATCGGTCCGTTCAGCCAACTGACGCGGATGCAGCCGCAATCGGCGCTGCACTGGAACAATCTCGGCAGCGTGTTGCGCAGCGCCGGGCAGATGCGCGAGGCCGAAAACGCCTACCGGCGCGCGATCGAGCTCGATCCGGACTACTACACCGCGCTGATGAACCTCGGCTACCTGTACCTGCAGCGCGGCATCTATCCGCAGGCACGCGATTGCTTTCTCGACGCGCACCGTCTCGATCCGGACTCGGCCGAGGCGCGTATCTACTCCGCACAGATGTGCTTCGCTCTCGACGACCGCAACATCGCCGAACGCCTGATCGAACCCTGGCGTGCCTGGACGGACCTGTCCGACGATCTGTCGCTGGAACTGGCAATCCTGATGACCCAGTTCGGCGATTCCGCACAGGGCAAGCTGATCTTCGAGCGCCTGCTCGCCGACAATCCGCACAACCTGCGCGCGATCGCGCACCTGGCGATGATGTTCGAGCGCGTCAATCGGCTCGACGAGGCGCGGGCGATGCTCGCGCGCCTGCCGCCGCCGGAAGCAATCGCTGATCCGGCGCTGAGCCAGGAAACGATCACCGCGCGCACCATGCTGGCGCTGCGCGAAAAGGATCCAGCCCAGGCGCGCGCCGTCGTCGCAGCCATGATCGCCGCACAGCAACGCCTGCGCACGCGCGGCGATTCGCGCGAGGCCGGTCTCTGGCTGCAGGACAACCTGTATTTTTCCCTGGCCAAGGCCTGCGACAAGCAGGGCGACGTCGATGCCGCGATGCACGCGCTCGAACAGGCGCACGCGCTGCAGATCGACCTCGTGCGCACCTCGCTGCCGCAATTGCTCGAGCCTGCGGCGCAGCCGCTGCACACGGCGACGAAATGGATCGGCGCCGAAGCCTACGCGGCCTGGCCCGAATTGCCGGCGCCGGCGATGCGCGAATCGCCGATCTTCATCGTCGGCTTCCCGCGTTCGGGCACGACGATGCTCGAGCAGATGCTCGACGCGCATCCGGACCTGCAGGCGATGGATGAGCGGGCGTTCCTGCAGATGCTGGTCGAACGCATGAGCCGGTTCGGCCTCGTCTATCCGCATGACCTTGGCAAGCTCGATGCCGCCCAGTGCGAGGAACTGCGCCAATTCTACTGGGACCTGACGGCCAGGGTCGCGCCGCGCCGGGAGGGCCAGCGCCTGGTCGACAAGAATCCGCTCAACATGCTGCGCCTGCCGCTCGTCCATCGCCTGTTTCCGCAGGCGCCGATCGTTCTCGCGCTGCGCCATCCCTGCGACGTGATCCTGTCGAACTACATGCAGCACTTCAACTCGAACATGTTCGCCGTGCTCTGCTCCAGCCTGCGGCGGCTTGCGCAGGGTTACGTCACCGCGTTCGATTCGTGGCTGCACCACGCGCAATTGTTCAGACCCAACGTCATCCATTCGCGCTACGAGGACCTGCTCGACGATTTCCCCGGCTACGTCAAGCGCATCGGCGACTTCCTCAACCTCGACGACGCGGCCCCGCTGGCGCGTTTCGACCAGCACGCGCGTGCCAAGGGCTTCATCTCGACGCCGAGCTACAACCAGGTGATCGAGCCGCCGAACAAGAAGGCCGTCGACCGCTGGCGCCGCTACCAGCGGTACTTCGAGCCCGTGCTCCCTATCCTGCAGCCGATGCTGCAACGGTTCGGCTATGACGCCTGACTCCCCCGCGAACGCGCGACTGCTCGATCTGCGCAGCTACGTGCAGTGGTTCGACGCGGCCCTGCCCGCCGAATTCTGCGCAAAGATGGTCGACTCGTTCCATCAGATGCCGCAGTTCCAGACTGCCAACGGCCGCGGCCATCACAGCGCGCTCGACGCCAGCGCCTGGGTCGAACTCAACATCCAGCCGCACGTTGATCCCGCATTCATGGGTTTTTTCTACGCGCAGATCGACCGCTATCTAGGCGAATACAACAAGCACCTGCCGATGTCGCTGCCGGTGCCGACGCGGCCGATGCTCGAAGACCTGCGCATCAAGCGCTACCGCATCGAAGCGGAAGACCGCTTCCAGCCACATTTCGATGCCGGCGACAACTACGCGAATCGTTACATGGTCTTCCTCTGGTATCTCAACGATGTCGCCGAGGGTGGCGAAACCGAATTCCCCGACCTCGGCGTCAAGGTGCAGGCGCGCGCCGGACGCCTGCTCATGTTCCCGCCGTACTGGATGTTCCAGCATGCCGGGCTCAAGCCGCGCTCGAACGACAAGTACATCGTGTCGACGTACATGACGTTCTGAGCGCGCCACGGCAACGATGACCCGGATCGCCCCCGCAACTCCCGCATCACGCCTGCACGGCTTGTCGCAAGCCGCGATCCGTGGCGTCGTCGCCGCCGCGCAGGCG
This sequence comes from Rudaea sp., assembly GCF_057139185.1. Lineage (NCBI taxonomy): Bacteria > Pseudomonadati > Pseudomonadota > Gammaproteobacteria > Lysobacterales > Rhodanobacteraceae > Rudaea > Rudaea sp. Next base: position 3,648 of record NZ_DBNHDN010000033.1, read on the forward strand.
CTCGAGCTCGGCCGCGCCGACGAAGCTGACCACCACGTCATCGGCCTGCTCGCCATGTACCCGGATCATCCCGAAGTGCTGCGCCTGTTGGCCGGCGCGCAAAGTTTGCGCGGCCAGTTCCCGGAGGCAATCGCCACCCTGCAACGCGCGATCGCCCTGCGTCCGCACGACGCGCTCTATCTGAATACGCTCGGCTCGACCCGGAGCAACACATTCGACTACGACGGCGCGATCGCCGACCTGCGCCGCGCGGTCGAACTCGATCCCGGCCTCGCCGTCGCCTGGTACAACCTCGGTCTGGTGCTGATGCGCAGCATGCGCGTGGAAGAATCCGCCGCCGCACTGCGCCGCGCGGTCGCCTTGAAGCCGGACGAGTTCAGCGCGCGCGTGATCCTCGCCGACATGCTGCGCGCCGAAGGCCGCAGCGACGAAGCGCTTGCCGAATATCGGCGCGTGCTCAAGCAACGGCCCGAAACCGGCATGGCCTGGTGGGGGCTCGCCGACATGAAGACGCTGCGCCTCGGCACCGCGGAGATCGCGCAGATGCAGCGTGCGATGCAGCAGTCGAGTGCGAGCGAGGCCGATCGCATCGCGACGGGTTTCGCTCTTGCCAAAGCGTTCGACGACGAGGGTCGCTTCGCCGAATCGCTGCGCACGCTCGAACAGGCGAACGCGCGCGCGCGCCAACGCCAGCGCTGGAACGCTCCCGCGCACGCGGCCAGCGTCGACGCCGCGCTGGCCGCGTTCACGCCGCCGCGTGCTGGCGCCGTGGCGGCGCTTGGCACAGAGGCAATCTTCATCGTCAGCCTGCCGCGCTCGGGCTCGACCCTGATCGAACAGGTGCTCGCCTCGCACTCGCAAGTCGACGGCGCCGGCGAATTGTCCGACCTACCGCTCGTGCTGACCGAGGAATCGCGGCGCCGCGGCCAGCCGTTCCCGCAGTGGGTCGATGCGATGCGGGCCGAGGACTGGCAGCGCCTCGGTGCGCGCTACCTCGAACGCACCGCGCACTGGCGCGAGCGGCGACCGCGCTTCACCGACAAGCTGCCGTACAACTGGTTCTACATCGGCGCGATTCGCGCCATGCTGCCGGGCGCGCGCATCATCGTCGGCCGTCGTGATCCGCTGGAGACCTGCTTCTCGTGCTATCGCCAGCATCTGGCCAACAACGAATACACGCGCACCTTCGCCGACCTCGCCGCGTTCTGGCGCGACTTCGATCGCGCGGTGACTTACTGGCGTGCGCTGCACCCAACGCATGTTTTCGAGAACGACTACGAGCGCCTCGTGTGCGAACCGGAAGCGACGATCCGCGACCTGCTCGCATTCTGCGGCCTGCCCTTCGAACCCGCCTGCCTCGACTTCCACAAGACCGAACGCGACGTGCACACGCCGAGCGCCATGCAGGTGCGCGAACCGCTGCGCCGTGACACAGCGCGCGCAGCGCGCTACGGTGCCCTGCTCGATCCGCTGCGCGCCGAGCTCGGCCTGCCGCCGTTCGCCGCATCCACACAAAAGGACTGAACGGCACCCATGGGCAATATCGTCTGGCTCGCTTCCTATCCCAAATCCGGCAACACCTGGCTGCGCGCGTTCCTCGCCAACCTGATGGCGAACCGGCCGACGCCGGTGGCGCTCGCCGAGTTGCCGAACTACGGTCGCCTCGAAGCCGAGCCGGAACTGTATTCGCGCATCGCCGGGCGACCGAGCACCGATCTCGATTTCGCCCAATTGTGCGCGCTGCGCCCGCAGGTACATGCGGCGATCGCGGCGACCGCGACAAGGACCGTGTTCGTCAAGACGCACAGCATGGCCGGCATCGTCGACGGCGTGCCGCTGCTGACGCCGCAGGTGAGCGCAGGCTCGATCTACGTCGTGCGCAATCCGCTCGACGTCGCGATCAGCATGTCGCACCACTTCGGCATCGACCAGGACGCGGCGATCGACTATCTCAACAGCGAGAACTCGGCGACCGAGAACAGCGAGATGTTCGTGACCGAATTCCTCGGTTCGTGGTCGCAGCATGTGAAGAGCTGGGCCGACATGGAGAGCGAGCGCATTTTGATCCTGCGCTACGAGGATCTGCTCGAAAAACCGGCGAAATGGTTCGGCAAGGTCGCGCGCATGGTCGGAACGGAAGACCGCACGCGCATCGAGCGCGCGATCCGCCACTGCGATTTCCGCGCACTCGCGGAAATGGAAAAGCGCGACGGTTTCGTCGAGGTGCCGATCAAGGGCAAGCGCTTCTTCCGCGCCGGGCGCAGCAACCAGTGGCGCGAGAAACTAAGCCGCGAGCAGGTCGCGCGCATCATCGCTGCGCACCGTGAGCAGATGCAGCGCTTCGGCTACGTGCCGGGCGGTTACTGAGATCACGATGTCCGCCGCGCCGACGGATCGCAAAACCGCCTGGGCCGTCGCGCAGCGGCTGCGCGAGGGCGGAAGCATCGGTGCCGCGGCGGACGCGGTGGTCGCGCTGTGGCAAACCGCGCAAGGCGATCGCGGCGAGACGCTGGCAGCGCTGGATTTCCTCACCGAATGCGGGGCGCACGGCCGCGCCCTGCCGGTCGTGCACGTTGCGCGCCAGCGCTGGCGCGGCGATGCACCCATCGCCGCGCGGGCTGGCGAAATTGCGCTCGCGTTGGGCCTGTTCGACGAAGCGGCGGGAGCGCTGCGCGAGGCCATCACCCTCAATCCCAAACAAGGCGCCGCCTGGCTGCGGCTGGCCCATTGCCGGCGCTTTGAGGCGGACGATACCGACGTGCAGCGCCTGCGTCGCGCGTGGTCCGGCACGGACTTCGATGAAGCCACGCGCACCTGCATCGGCTTTGCATTCGGCAAGGCGCTGGATGATCTCGGCGACTACGCGCTGGCTGCGCGCGTGCTGACCGAGGCGAATGCGCTCGCACGCAAGACATCTCCCTGGCGCGTCGACGACTGGCGCCGCTTCGTTGACGCGCAATTGCGCGCGTCTGCGCTGCCCGCGCTGCCGGTCGATGCGGAGTTCAATCCGATCTTCGTCGTCGGCATGCCGCGCAGCGGCACGACCCTGGTCGCCAGCACGCTCGCGCGGCACGCGGAGGTGCGCGACCGCGGCGAGTTGAACTGGGTTCCCGCACTGCGCAACCTGCTCGCCGAGCAACGCCAGTCGCACAACCCGCAGGCGCTTGCCACAATCGCGAGACTGATCCGCGCGCAAATGCAGCGCGACGATGCGCCGGCACGCTTCCACCTCGACAAGAATCCGCTCAACTTCCGTTATCTCGACTTCATCGCCGCGTGCTTTCCGAATGCGCGGATCGTGCATTGCCGGCGCGATGCGCGCGATACCGCGCTGTCGATCTGGATGCAGCACTTCGCCCACGCGGACCTCGGTTTCGCTTACGACTTCGCCGACATCGCCGAGGTGCGGAAAGATGGTGCGAAGCTGATGACGCACTGGCAGTCGCGCCTCGCGCTGGCCACGATCGAGGTCGACTACGAGGCCTTCGTCGCTGGACCGCAGACGCAACGCGATCGACTGGACGCGTTTCTCGGGCTTGAGCGCGATGCGACCCACCCGGTCGCGGCGGAAAACCCGGCCATCGTCACCACCGCAAGCGTATGGCAGGTGCGCCAGCCCGTGTACACGCATGCGCTGCAACGCTGGCGCAACTACGCACCGTACCTGCCGGCGCTGACCGCGCTTTTTCCTGCCCCACCGGCGTAGCGCGCAGTTACTGCTTGCGCAAGGTCACGTTGCCGCTGAACGATTGCGCATCGATGCGCGCGCCGCTGTTGTCGCCGTTGACATCGAGCGTGCTGCCGGGCCCATATTCGGGTTTCACGACCTTGCCATAGTCGCTCTTCAGGTTGCCGCTGAAGGTTTCCGCATGGATGCGCGCGACCAGATCGGCGGGCAGGCGCAGGAGCAGATTGCCGCTCATCGTTTCGGCGCGCGCATGCGCGCCCTTGCCCGGCGCAAAGCCTGCCTCGATGTTGCCGGAAACCGATTCGGCGCTGAATTCGTTGATCGTCGGCGCGGCGAACACGAGCGTGCCCGAAACAGTTTCCAGCTTGACCCGCCCATCTGCGCCGTGCACCGCGATGTCGCCGCTGACGCTTTGCACGTGCACGCGCTCGGCCGCGCCCGCACGCGTGACCTGCAAGGTCACGTCGCCGCTGACGCTGTCGACGTCGATGCCGCGCGCGGCACCGGCGACGCGCAGATTGCCGCTCACGGTGTCGATCTCGATCGACTTGCCGTCGATGTTCTCGATTTTTCCGTCGGCGCTGACCAGATCGAGTTTGACCGAAGCGCCATGCGGTACGCTGAGGACGAGGCTCGTATCCTGCCCCGGCCCGTGCCCGCCGAACCAGCCGCGCTTCTCGGTCTCCACGCGCAATTCCAGACGCCGCGCGTCGCCTTCGACGACAAGCTTGGAGCCGGCACCGAGGCTGCCGCCGAGCTTGACCTCGTTTGCGCCGCCGCCGGTGACCGTGACGCTGCCGCGCACGTTGCTCACGTCGATCAGCCCGTCGGCGGCGAGCGCGAAGCTTTGCTCCAACGTCTTCGCCGCATCGCCTTCGGCCGTGATCGTCAGGTCGGCCGCCACGGCGCGTTCGCTGGCAAGCGCGACGGACAGCGCCGCGCAGAGCGACAACGCAACCACGCGACGAGTCGGGGCCCGGTATGCTGTAGCGGATTTCATCTTCCCTCCTGTGCGGACGAGTCGTTGCATTGCGCTCACCCGGATATCGCCGATTGACGCATGAGGCGCATGCGCTGCGCGTTGGTGCGATTGAGCATGCCGACCAGAAACACTGCGTCCGGGCGCGCCTCGAGCGCGGCCTGCAACTCTGCGCTGGCCTTGTCGAGGTCCTGCGCCGCCGCGGCGAGTCCGGGGTCGGCCGGCTTGGCCCAGTCGAGCGCGGTCAACGATACGGCGCCGTCGCTCGCGCCCTGCGGGCGAACCGCCGTGAGCGTCGGCGCGGGGCCGGACGGGTGCAAGAAGCGCGACGCGGTGAACACGGCGCCGGCGGCCAGCACGAGGCTCGCCGCGAGGGCGAACGCCGGCCGCTGCCAGGGGCGGCGCCACGGCGCGGCCACCGGCTGCGCGATGCGCGCGGCGATGTCGGGCCACAGGTCGCGCGCCGGCTCGACGTCTTGGTTGAGCGTGCGCATCTGTTTGCGCCACTGGAATTCGTTGTCCATCATCCACCTCGCTGCCCGTCGCCGGGCCATTCACGCCGCTTCTAGTGTAGTCCGCAACAGGCCGCGCGCGCGGTGCAACTGCGCCTTCGACGACCCGACCGCCATGCCCAGTTCGCGGGCGATCTCCTCGTGCTTCCAGCCTTCGACGTCGTGCAGCACGAGCACGGCGCGCGCACGCGGCGGCAACTTCGACACCGCGCGCTCGAGATCGCCGCGCTCGCCGGCGCAGAACGGCACTTCGCCGCCCGCGGCCAGCTCGATCACATCGTCGTCCACGTTGACCTCGTTGCGCCTGCCGCGCAGATCCATCAGCGCGATGTTGACGCCGAGCCGATGCAGCCAGGTCGAAAACGCCGCATCAAAACGGAAGCTCGACAGCTTGCGCCAGGCCTGGATGAACGCTTCCTGGGTCAGCTCCTCGGCGCGCGCGCGGTCCATGCCGACCAGGCGCAGGATCACGCCGTGCACGCGGCCGGCGTGGCTGCGATAAAGCCGCTCGAACGCACGCGCATCGCCGCCCAGCGAAGCGCGCACGAGCGCATGATCGTCGTTGCGATCCGGGCGTGTTTGCGAGCCGGTATCCAAAGGGGTTGCCTGCATGCTGGGAACGGCGCCGTCCATTTGCCAGCTTGGATGCGCGGGCCGCCAGTATGGTTTAGACGCCGCCGGCGATCGAGCCCCGCCGGCGATGCCGCTTCAAGGCGTCCCGACGGCGCGCTGCTCGGTCTGTGCCGCGGCGAGCGCCGCGCTGATGCGCTGGTGTTCGCGCAGCAGGGCTTGCGGAGTGCGTGCGCCGAACGAGGCGAGGTATTCGCCGATGTTCTCGTATTCGGCCTGCCAGCCTTCGACATCCACGTCGAGCAGCTCGTCGAGCCACGCACGCGGCAGGTCGAGGCCGGCGAGGTTGAGGTCCTCGGCGTGCGGCAGGTTGCCGATCGGTGTCGTCAGTGCCTCTTCGGTTCCCATGCAACGGCCGAGAATCCATTCGAGCACGCGCATGTTGTCGCCGAAGCCTGGCCAGAGGAACTTGCCGTCGTCGCCTTTGCGGAACCAGTTGACGTGGAAAATTTTCGGCAACTTCGCGCCGGGCCGGTCGAACGACAGCCAGTGGCTGAAGTAGTCGGCGAAGTTGTAGCCGCAGAACGGCTTCATCGCCATCGAGTCGCGGCGCAGCACGCCGACCGCGCCGGTCGCTGCGGCCGTGGTTTCCGAGCCCATCGCGGCGCCGGCGAGCACGCCGTGGGTCCAGTCGCGCGCCTCGAACACGAGCGGCAGCAGGTGTTCGCGGCGACCGCCGAAAATGATCGCGCTGATCGGCACGCCTTGCGCGTCCTCCGCGCGCGGCGACCAGCTCGCGCATTGTCTCGCCGAGACGGTGAAGCGCGAATTCGGATGCGCGGCCGGGCCGCCCGCAGGCTTGCCGTTGGCGATCATGACTTCGCGCCCCTGCCAGTCCTTGACCGGCACGCCGGGCAGCCCCTCCCACCACGGGTCGTTGTTCGCATCGACCGCGACGTTGGTGAAGATCGTGTCGTGGTCGAGCATCGCCAGCGCGTTCGGATTCGTCTTCGCGCTGGTGCCCGGCGCGACGCCGAAGAAACCGGCCTCGGGATTGATCGCCCAAAGGCGGCCGTCCGCGCCGGGTTTCATCCAGCAGATGTCGTCGCCGACCGTCCACACCTTCCAGCCGGCCTCGCGGTAGCTTTGCGGCGGAATCAGCATCGCGAGATTGGTCTTGCCGCAGGCCGACGGAAACGCAGCGGCGATGTAGTGGGTCTCGCCGCGCGGATTCTCCACGCCGACGATCAGCATGTGCTCGGCCAGCCAGCCCTCGCTGCGCGCCTGCGCCGAGGCGATGCGCAAGGCGTGGCATTTCTTGCCGAGCAGCGCGTTGCCGCCGTAGCCGGAGCCGATCGACTTGATCGAAAGTTCGGCCGGAAAGTGCATGATAAAGCGCTTCTCGGGATCAAGCTCGCCGGTCGAATGCAGGCCCTTCACGAACGCATCCGCGCGCTCGCCGCGAGCGAGCCGATCGAGCCCTTCGCGCTCGATGCGTGCGAGCGCCGCCGCGCCCATGCGCGTCATGATGCGCATGTTGGCGACGACGTAGGGGCTGTCGGTGATCTCGACGCCGCAGCGCGAGATCGGCGAGTCGATCGGCCCCATGCAATACGGAATCACGTACAGCGTGCGCCCTCGCATGCAACCGGCGAACAGCGCATCGATCTTCGCATGCGCGTCGTGCGGCGCCATCCAGTTGTTGTTCGGACCGGCATCTTCGCGATTGCCGGTGCAGACGAAGGTGAGGTGCTCGACGCGCGCCACGTCGGACGGATCGGAACGGTGCAGGTAACAGCCCGGATGGGTCTCCTGGTTCAGCGCGACGAGATCGCCGCGCTTGCGCATCAGGTCGACGAGGGCGACGTTTTCCGCGTCGCTGCCGTCGCACCAATGGATATTGTCGGGCTGCGTCAACGCGGCGACTTCCCCGACCCAACGGTCGAGTGCCTCAAGCTTGCTCATTTGTTCTCCAACCGGCCAGTGGCCGAAAAAATCTACTTGTGTATTTGTATATTTCTATCCCCCTCGCCTGCCGGGAGAAGGGAAGCAAAGCTATTGCGGAATCAGTGTCGACATCACATGTTCGACATATTCCTCCAGTTCCGTCGGATCGATGTGCTTCACGCCGAGCTGCAGCACGAGCTGCAGGAAGCCGACATAGGCCGCGTAGGTCAGTTGCGCGCGATGCAGCGCATCGATACCCGACATGCCGACCTGGCGATACGCCTGCTTGAGAAAATCGAGGCGGCGCTGCGAAACGCGCTCCATCACCGGCTGTACGATCGGGTGGTCGAGCGCGCGCAGCAGCGCCGAGTAGATACTGTGCGTGCGCGCCTCACGTCCGGTGCGGCGAAACAATTCGCTCAGGCGTTCGCGCGGGTCGTCGATGGCGGCGATCTGGTCCATCGCCTCTTCAGCATGCGTTTCCCAGTTCTGCAGCGCGGCCTTGAGCAGCGCTTCGCGCGTGGCGAAATGCCAATAAAAGCTGCCTTTGGTCACACGCAGGCGGCGTGCGAGCGGCTCCACGGCGAGTGCAGGCACCCCTTGCTCCGCAATCAGATCGAGCGCGCCGGCTTCCCAATCGGCGGCGGACAGACGCGAACGCTCGGCTTTTTCTGCGGCTTGCAGCATGCGGGCATGGTAGCGGCTGCACCTCGCGCGCGTAAGGGGATTCGATGTTGCATTGCAGCAGTAAACGGTTACAAGCACTTGTTTCCGCGTCGGTTTTCGCACAATACGCATGCGTATTGACAACCCGGACCCACGTACACATACTGCAACGTATGGGAACGACTGCCGCCAAGCCGTACGCTTCTCCCGCACCGATTGCGCAGCGCGTGGAAGCGCTGGTCGCGCAAGACGACGTCACTCTCGCGATCGAACATTTCGGCGACGTATCCGCCCCGGCCGTCGTCTTCGCCCACGGCTTTGGCCAGACCCGACATGCCTGGGATGGCGCCGCGAACGCGCTCGCACGAGTCGGCTGGCACGCCATCACCGCCGACGCCCGCGGCCACGGCGACAGCAGCCGGCGCAGCGACGGCAACTATCACTACGACCAGTTCGTCGACGATCTGGTCCGCATCGCTCGCAACAGCGGCGAAACACCGGTGCTCGTCGGCGCCTCGATGGGAGGCCTGCTCGGCCTCGCCGCGCAGGCGTTGCATGCGCCGTTCCGCGCGCTCGTGCTCGTCGATATCACGCCGCGCTGGGAAACCGCCGGCGTCGAACGCATCCTCGCCTTCATGCGCGCGCATCCGCAAGGTTTCGCTTCGTACGACGAGGCCGCCGACGAGATCGCGAGCCATCTGCCGCACCGCACCGGGCGCAAGTCCGAAGCCAGCCTGCGCCAATTGCTCGTGCGCGACGATCGCGGCCGCCTGCGCTGGCACTGGGACCCGCGCATGCTCGATTTCGCCACGCGCGACTCCAACCGGTTGCAGCGCGACCTGCTCGTCGCCGCCGCGACGATCCGCGTGCCGGTGCTGCTCGTCAGCGGCGCGCGCAGCGACGTCGTTTCGACGGAGACAATCGCCGAGTTCCTTGCCCACGTGCCGCACGCACACCACGTATGCCTGCCCGACGCTACACACATGGTCGCCGGCGACGCCAACGACACGTTCACGCGCGTCGTGCTGGAATTCGTGCAAACGCTCGAATCGGAAGCCGCACCATCCACCGATCGTCATTCCGAACAACCCCGTAGCGACGAACGACATTCACGCGCTGCCCATACGTTGTGTCCACCCGAGGTGAAATCATGAATTGGTATCCGCTGCTCGCCGCCCTCGCCGCCTCGCTGGCCTGTGCGTATTTCCGCAGCAATCTGCGCACGTGGACGCTCGCCGGCTTCGCCGCGATCCTCGCCGTCGGCGTACTCGCCGGCAGCCACTGGCTCGCGATCGCGCTGACCGCGCTCGCCTTCGGCCTGCTCAGCGTGCCGCTCAACCTCGACGACTTCCGCCGCAAGAAGATCACCGCGCCGCTGCTCGACGTGTACCAGAAGATCACGCCGCAGATTTCCGCCACCGAACGCACCGCACTCGAGGCGGGTACGGTCGGTTTCGAGGGCGAGCTGTTCAGCGGCAAGCCGGACTGGTCGAAGCTGCTCGGCCAGCCGAAACCCGAACTGTCGCTCGAAGAACAGGCGTTTCTCGATGGCCCGGTCGAAGAAGTCTGCCGCATGACCGACGACTGGCAGATCACGCACGAACTCGCCGACCTGCCGCCGGAAATCTGGGATTTTCTCAAGAAGAAAAAATTCTTCGGCATGATCATCCCGAAGCAATACGGCGGACTCGAATTCTCCGCGCTCGCGCAATCGGCCGTGCTGCAGAAACTCATGGGCATCTCGGGCTCGCTGTCCTCGACCGTCGGCGTGCCGAATTCGCTCGGCCCGGGCGAGCTGCTGCTGCACTACGGCACGCAGGAGCAGCGCGACTACTATCTGCCGCGCCTCGCCGACGGGCGCGAGATTCCGTGCTTCGCCCTGACCGGCCCGAGCGCGGGCTCGGATGCGACCTCGATCCCCGACTACGGCGTGGTCTGCAAGGGTGACTGGCACGGCGCGCAGGTGCTCGGCGTGCGCCTCACTTTCGACAAGCGCTACATCACGCTCGCGCCGGTGGCGTCACTGATCGGCCTTGCCTTTCAGATGCACGACCCCGACCATCTGCTCGGCGACAAGGAGCACATCGGCATCACGCTCGCGCTGATCCCTCGTGACACCAAAGGCCTCGAGATCGGCCGCCGCCACTTCCCGCTCAACGGCGCGTTCCAGAACGGCCCGCTGCACGGCCGCGACATCTTCATTCCGATGTCGCAGCTCATCGGTGGGGCCGACATGGCCGGCCAGGGCTGGCGCATGCTGGTCGAGTGCCTCTCGGTCGGGCGCGCGATCACGCTGCCGTCGAACGCGTCGGGCGGTGTCAAGATGGGCGCGATCGCGACCGGCGCCTATGCGCGCATCCGCAAGCAGTTCGGCATGGCGATCGGCCGCTTCGAAGGCGTCGAGGAGGCGCTCGCGCGCATCGGCGGTTACAGCTACGCGATCACGTCGCTGTCAAAGGCGACCGCCGCCGCGGTCGATCGCGGCGAGAAGCCGTCGGTGCCATCCGCGATCGCCAAATATCACTGTACCGAACTCGGCCGCGAAGTAGCCAAGGACGTGATGGACGTGCACGGCGGCAAAGGCGTGCAACTCGGCCCGAACAACTACGCTGGCCGCGCCTATCAGACCGCGCCGATCGCGATCACGGTCGAAGGCGCGAACATCATGACGCGCAGCCTGATGATCTTCGGCCAGGGCGCGATCCGCTGCCATCCGCACGTACTCAAGGAGATGCAGGCCGCACAGATTCCCGACTACGGCGCACGCCTGCGCGCGTTCGACCGCGAGTTGTTCGCACATATCGGCTTCGCGGTTTCCAACGCCGCGCGCAGCCTCGTGCTCGGCCTCGCCTTCGCGAAAATCGGCAACGCGCCGGGCGACAAGTACACCCGGCGCTACTATCGCAAGCTCAACCGCTATGCGGCCAACCTCGCCCTCGTTGCCGACTCGGCGATGCTGCTGCTCGGCGGCAAGCTCAAGTTCAAGGAATCGCTGTCCGCGCGTTTGGGCGACGTGCTCTCGAATCTGTACATCGCAAGCAGCATGCTCAAGCGCTACGAGGACAACGGTCGCCCGGTCGCCGACCGGCCGCTGCTCGCCTGGGCGTTCCACGACTGCGCCTGGCGCATGCAGAATGCGCTCGACGGCGTGCTGCGCAACTTCCCGATCCGCCCCGCCGCGTGGCTGCTGCGCGCGCTCGTGTTCCCGTTCGGCCGCCGCGAAGTACCGCCATCGGATCGCCTCGGCCACCGCGTCGCCGCGCTGCTGATGTCGCCGAACGAGGCGCGCGACCGCCTCGCCGAGTGGGCTTATCTGACGCCCAACGCGAACAACGTCGTCGGCCGCATGAACGCGCTGCTGCCCGAGGTCATCGCCGCCGAGCCGGTCGAGCGCAAGCTCGCCAAGGCGCTGAAGACCGCTGCGGTCGCTTCCATCGATCCCGCCGCGCAACTTGCCGAAGCCGAACAGGCCGGCGCGATTACGCACGACGAGCGCAAATTGCTCGAGCGCGTGCGCGCGGCGACGGCCGAGTTCATCGCGGTCGACGATTTCGATCCGCTCGAGCTGCAATCGGCGGTGAAACGCGGCAAGTCGCCGACGCTGCGCAGCGTGGCGTAAGTACGATGTCCGTCATTCCCGCGAAGGCGGGAATGACGAGTGGAAAGGTCGTATCCATGCCCAGTTCACCCCTCAAGCTCTTCCGCCTGCTCGGCCGCACCGCTGCCGGGCGCTGGACGTTCACCCGCATCATCTGCGCCAAGGCGCCCTACTTCGCCTCGATCTCGCCGCTGGTCGAGGAACTCGCGCCGAGTCGCTGCGTGGTCGTGCTGCGCGATCGCCGCCGCGTGCGCAACCACATCGGCACGGTGCACGCGATCGCGATGTGCAACGCCGCCGAGCTCGCCGGCGGCCTCGCCACCGACGTCGGCATCGCGCCGGGCCAGCGCTGGATCCCCAAGGGCATGAGCGTGCGCTATCTGAAGATGGCACGCGGCACGCTGACCGCGACGGCCCGTGTCGAGGTTCCGCCGGCCGACGCGCCCGCACGCGAAGCGCACGCGCTCGTCGAGGTACGCGACACGGCAAACGAAGTCGTGTTCGACGCCGACATCACGATGTGGGTTTCGCCACGAAGCAGATGATTCGCGCGCAATCTCAGAACGCGTATACCGCGCTCAACACCCAGCGTCGACGCTCGTCCGGCGCAGTGCTCGGATATGCGTAGTTGGCGCGATTGACCGCAACCCACAGCAACTGCACATCGACGCGCCCGAACTTCGCGCCGAGGCCCAGGCTGGCGTCGAACGTGCGGTCGCGGTCGCCGCCGCGCGTGAACTCGGCCTGCTGCACGCCGAGATGGGCGAGCAGGCGCCAGCGCTCATCCAGCGGGCGTGAGCCGTTGAATTCGAGATAGGTCGAACGCCGATGCCGGCCGAAGTAGTTCGGCGCGCGATACAGGCGCAGACTCCAGCGCTCGGCGGAAAGGCCGACGAACATTTCGGCGTAGTTCCAGAACGTGAAGCCGGTGAAGTTGGAATAAGTCGCGCCGACCTCCCAACTCAAACGCGATGTCAACGCATGCGCGTAGCCCGCAGCGGCGACCCATAGCGGCTCGGCATGGCGCTCGCCAAACAGGCGCGTCTCCCCGATCTGAGCGCCGAGATACCAGCCGGCCGCGCCGTCGTAGTTCACCGCGGCCGTGACCGCGGGCCGGTCATCGTTGAGCGACACGCCGCGGTAGACGTAGTCACCGGCAAGGCCGATCTGCCCGGAGAGTTGTGCGTGCGCGGCGTCAACGCACAGCAATCCGCACGCCGCGACGCCACAGCGCAGGCCACCGCCCAGCCTCAGCGCGGCACGCGCGCCGTTCCCTCGCCGGGCGGAAGGCAGCTCAGCGTCGGCACGGAATGGCGCAACGTCGCGCAGGCATCGACGTAGCCTGCCGCACCATCGGGAGAATCCGCCGGAAATCGCACCCATGCCGAGGATTGTCGCATGGCCGGTCTGGGCGTGACCTCGCGTGCGAGCGCGAGCATGCCAGCAACCTGCGCCGCGGCGAACGACGAGCCGGAAACGAAATTCCAGCGCGCGCCCGGCGCCGGCGCGGGCACGTCGTCGCCCGGAGCGGACAACACCGCGGCGCCCGCGCCAAGCCGGTCGGAGACAGCGAGGACGCCCGCGTGCGAGGCCGGAAAGCCGCCGCCCGGCGCCCGCGCATCGACCGCGCCGACGACGATCGCACCGCGCTCGATCGCCGCATCGATCAGGCGCGCGAGCAGGCGGTCGTCCGGGCCGGAGAGGCTCAGGTTGATAACTTCGGCGTCCGCGGCGATCGCGGCCTGCAGCGCCTGGGCCAGAGTGAAACTGCTGCACAGCGTCAGTGTGGCGGATTCCTCCCAGCAGGCGCGCAGCGCAAGCAGGCGCGCCTGCGGCGCGATGCCAACCACCCCCATGCCGCGGTCCGCACGCGCGCCGATGATGCCCGCAACCGCGGTGCCGTGCGCCTCGGCGACGTCGCTGCGCGCATCGACGAAATTGCGCTCGAGCTCGATGCGCCCGGCGAGATCCGGATGCGCGGCATCGACGCCGCTGTCGATCACCGCGACGCGCACGCCACGGCCCGTGCTCACCTTGTGCAGGTCGTCGAGCCGCCAGAGCCGCGCGCTCGGCTGCAACGCATACAGCGACGTCTGCGCCGACGGAGCCGTCGCAGCGACCACTGCAGCAAGCGCGCGGAACCGATGCACCGGCTGCGCCCATTCGACACGGCTGTCGCGCGCCACGCGGCGCGCAACCTCGTCGAGATCGGCGCCGGCCGGCACGCGCAAAACGTAGCAATCGACGCCGATCGCCGGCATCGGCCAGCCGGACAGCACGCTCAGGCCCTGCGCACGCGCGAGGCCGTCGGCGATGCGTCGCCGCGCCGCGCCGCCTGCCGCATCGACATAGGCGCCGCCGTAGTTCGCGCCGGAACGATAGTGCGGCGGCGGCAGGCGCAGCATGACGAGAATCTCACGCGAGACGTCGGCCGCGACGTGGGTCTCGTCGGCAGCGGCCATGCCCGTGCAGGCCAGCGCCAGCAGCGCGACCAGCCTGGCGAGCGCCCGCTTCAATGCCCCGCCTTCGCTTCGAGCGATTGCACGAGCAATACCGACTTCTCCGCCCGCAACTGCTGCACGGCGGCGTCGAGCCTCTCGGGGGCGACGGCGAGGATGTACGCATCGGCCGCGGTCGGCCCGTCGACGATGCGCGCGCCGCTGGCGAGCAGCACGCGACGCAACTCGCCCACCTCGGTATGCGGCGCAAACGCGACGACGAGGCGTGCCGGCTCGGCCGCCACCGGCCGCGCCAGCGCGCGATACGTGTGTACCGCATCCGCACTTGGCAATCGCGTAGACACGAGAACGACGGCGAGGCCGGCGATCGCCAGCGTCTGTGCGGCGAGCGCCCAGCCCAGCCACGGTCGCGGCAGCATCTGTTCGCGCCAGGCGCTCAACCGTTCGCGCCACGACGCCGATGCCGGAGCGCGCGCGGGCGTGGGCGCAGGCGCGGGCAGGCGCACGCGCAGCGCCGCGAACGCGCGGTCGACGTCGCGGCCGGGCAGGGCGACATTGTTCGCCGCACGCAGCTGCCGCTCCCATTCGAGTTCGCCGCGGCAGGCCGCGCAGGCTTGCAGATGCGCATCGACGAGACGGCTCTCGGCCCCGTCCAGCGTACCGGCGACGAACCACGGCAGCAGTTCGCGCACTTCGCCGTGCGCAGAATCCAGATTGACTACTCGCGGGCTCACAGGATGTCCTCCAGGCGTTCGGGCAGCAGCGCCTTCAGGCGCCGGCGTGCGTGGAACATGCGCGTCTTCACGGTATCGACCGGGCAATCCATGATCCGCGCGATTTCGTGATAGCCGATCTCGTGGAAATAGGTCAGTTCGATCACCGCGCGATGGTTCGGCGAGAGCGCGTCGACCGCTTCGCACAGCACGCGGCGCAGTTGCGCGCGCATCACTTCGTGCTTCGGCTCCGCCTCATCGGCCACCGACTCGATGCTTTCGTCCGCCTCGACCGGAACATCCACGTCGCGCAGCGCCTTGAGCGACTTGCGCCAGGCGATCGCGAAGATCCAGGTCGAGAGCTTGGACGAACCGTCGAATTTGTGCGCGCTGGTGGAGACCACGAACATCGTGTCGTTGAGGATCTCCTCGACCAGTTCCGCGCGCCGCGTCGTGCGCTCGATGAAGCGTGCGAGGCGCGGGAAGTAGGCCCGGTACAGGGTCTCGAACGCAGGCGCGTCGCCCTGCGCGACGCGCGCAATCAGGGCAGCCTCGTCCACGCCGGCTTCGGGGAGCGAGGCGGGCTGCGGGACCGCTTCGGCCCCCGGTCGGGAAAACATGGATGCGTCTCTTGCCATCGTTCGTTCATTCCGTGACCGGGCCGGACGGTTCAATCTTGCATTGCGGTGCGCACTTTCGTGCCGGCGGCCGGCACGATGAACCTTTGCGTCGGAGACGGGGATACATGCAGCACGACGCCCGGATGCGATGCATACCGCGGCCTCGCGCCGATTGACCTCTCGATGCGCCACCGGAGCCTGCCCATGTACAAAACCCTCTCCATCCTGTCCTTGCTGCTGTTCGCCACCGCATCGGCAAATGCCGCCGACCATGCGGTCAGCGTCGGCGGCAACGGCCTCACGTTCTCGCCGAACAACCTGCCGATCCACAAGGGCGACACCGTCACCTTCCACAACGCCGGCGGCTTCCACAACGTCGCGTCCGACACGGGGCTTTTCCGGAACGGGTCGGCCAGCTCGAGCGGATGGACCTACACCACGCCCGCCTTCAACGAGATCGGCACGTTCGGTTACCACTGCGAGATCCACGGCGCAGCGGGCGGCGTCGGCATGGCGGGCACGATCACCGTGCAGGACTACGGCCCGCCGCCGGACTTCGGTCTCGCCGCGCAGTCGAGCAGTCCAAGCCTCGCCCAGGGTGGCAGCGTTGCCGACACGATCACGATCACGCCGGCAAACGGCTTCTCCGACAACGTCACCTTCAGCGCGAGCGGCCTGCCCAACGGCGTCAGCGCGAGCTTCGCTGCCGGCGGCGCCGCGACCAGCGTGCTGACGCTGACTGCCAGCGCCACCGCGGCGACCGGCACCGCGAACATCACCGTCACCGGCACCTCGGGCAGCTTGAGCCATTCGCTGCCGCTGAGCCTGACCGTGACCGCGGCGGCGCCTGCATTCGCCATCGGACCCGGCATCACCGGTTCGTGGTACCTGCCCGCGCAATCCGGCCACGGCTTCAACCTCGAGGTGCTCAAGGGGCCGAACCAGGACAACGGCTTCCTCGCGTTCTGGTATGTCTACGACAACAGCGGCAACAACCTCTGGCTGGTCGGCCAGGGCAGCTACGTCGGCGACACCGCGACGCTGCAGATGCAGCAGGGCAGCGGCGGCATGTTCCCGCCGAACTTCGACAAGAACAAGATCGCGCGCACCAACTGGGGCACGCTGACCTTGAAATTCACCGACTGCAACAACGCCACCGCGCAATGGGATCCGATCATCCCCGCCTATCCGAGCGGCTCGATGAACCTCGTTCGCCTGAGCGCCGTCAGCAATCTGGCCTGTCCGTGAACATGCGCATGCACAGCCCGTCCACCGCGAGGCCGGAGTCGTTCCGGTCTCGCGGCACGGCCTTCGCGATGCTGGTCGCGCTGACGATGTTCGCGATCGGCACCGCCCGCGCCACCGGGATCGGCGAGCGCGCGCCCGACTTCCACCTGCCGCAGCTCGGCACGGAAGCTCCACTCAGCCTCTCCGCCCTGCGCGGCAAGGTGGTTTTCGTCGACTTCTGGGCCTCGTGGTGCGGCCCTTGCCGCGAGGCGATGCCGCAGTACGAAAAACTATATGCCACGATGGCCCGCGACACGTTCACGATCCTCGCGGTAAATCTCGACGAGACGCGCAGCGATGCGGAAAAATTCCTCGCCGCGCATCCGGTCGGTTATCCGATCGCGCTCGATCCCGCAGGCGAAGTGCCGAAGGCGTATGGCGTCGTCGGCATGCCGACCTCGTACCTGATCGACCGCAACGGCATCGTGCGCTGGCGCGGCCAGGGCTTCAAGCCCGCCGACATCGATGTGCTGCGCCACGAAGTCGACAGGCTCGCCAGGGAGCCCGCACATGCGTCCTGACGTTCTGCCGCGCATTGCCCTTGCGCTCGTCTGCGCCACCGCGCTTGCGGCTTGCGCGACGAAACCCGTGCAACCCTGGGAGCGCGCCCACCTTGCGCGCTGGGACATGCGCTGGGATCCCGACTCCGTGCAAACCGCGATGAAACAGCACGCCTACTTCAGCAAGGAAGGATCGAGCGGCACGATCGGCGCCGCCGGCGGCGGCTGCGGGTGCAACTGATGCCCCGCCCATCGACCTCGCTTGCCGCCCTGCTCACCGCCGCCGCCGCGTTGCTGCCCGCAGCGCAGACGCGGGCCGCCGACAGCGACGAAGCGGACACGCACGCAAGCTACCGCTTCTCCGAATACGACGAAGACGCGCTCCATGGCGTCGTGGTCGGCGATCCGCGCCGCTATCGCGTGCTCTCGCAGCAGCTCGATATCGACACCAAACTCGACGGCGGTGCGTGGGGCCTCAAGCTCGATGCGACGCACGAGGTGATGAGCGGCTCGTCGCCGTGGTATGTCACCGCGGACGCGAATGGTCGCCCCGTACAGGTGTTGAGCGGCGCGACGATCCGTGACCGGCGCAACGCGCTATCCGTATCGCTGACCCAGAATCCGGGCACCAGCGCGAATACAACCTACACCGCCTCCTACTCGAAGGAGAACGACTATCGCGCCACGGCGCTCGGCATCGAGCGCAGCCAGCCGCTCAGCGCCGCGACCACGCTGGGCTATGGCGGCAGCTTCTCGCATGACGTGATCAAGCCCTTCCAGGCACAAGATTATGGCCGCATCGAACGCGCGACGAAGAACACCGCATCGGTATTCTCCAGCCTTGCCTGGGTTCTCGATCGCGATTCGGTGCTGCAGGCCGGCGTGCAGATCAACCTCAGCCACGGCTATCTCTCCGATCCGTACAAGCTGTTCGTCTACGGCAAGTTTCTCACCGCGGAACGGCGCCCCGACCAGCACGTCGAGGCCGCCGGCCTCGTGCGCTACCGACGCGCATACGCGCAGATCGATGCCGCGCTGCATCTCGACTACCGCTATGCGCAGGACAGTTGGGGGCTGACCTCGCACACCGTCGAGGCGTCGTGGTACCAGGGCCTCGGCCATGGCTGGCGCCTGGTGCCGGGCCTGCGCTGGTACAGCCAGTCGGCCGCGCGCTTCTACGCGCCGTTCCTCGCCGCGCCAGGCGGACAACGCTTCTATTCGAGCGACTACCGCCTTGGAACATTTGGTGCATTTTCCACAAGTATAAATGTCCGCAAGGCGATCGGACGCTGGGAATTCAGCCTCGGTGCGGAGCGCTACCACAGCGCCAGGGGCCTCGCGCTCGGCGGCGGCGGCGGCACAGTACCCGCACTGGTCGACTTCACGCGCGCCTGGGCGGGACTCGATTTCGGCTTCGACTGATGCGAGAGTGCGGCAATGGACCTGCACCGCTATGCGTTCTCGAGCATGGGCTGCCCGTGCGCGATCCAGCTCGAGGCGGATGACGAATCCGTCGCGCGCACGGCGGCGGCGAGAGCACAGGCCGAAGTCGCGCGCCTCGACGAGAAATATTCGCACTACCGCAGCGACAACTGGCTCGCGCGCCTGTGCGCGAGCGCGGGCAGCGGGCGCCGGGTCGAACTCGACGAGGAAGCGGCGAACCTGGTCGACTTCGCCGCCGCGTTGCACGCGCAGAGCGCAGGCCGTTTCGACGTCACCGCCGGCGCGCTGACGAAATTGTGGGACTTGCAAAGTGGGCGCATTCCCGCACAGGCGCAGATCGATGCCGCCCTCGCGCGCAGCGGTTGGCATCGGGTCGAATGGCAGCGTCCGTACCTGTGCCTGCCGGTCGCGGGCATGTGCATCGACTTCGGCGGCGTGGTCAAGGAATACGCCGCCGATCGTGCCGCGCAAATCTGCCGGAAGAACGGCATCGCCCACGGCATCGTCGATCTCGGCGGCGACCTCGCCGCGATCGGCGCGCATGCCGACGGCAGCGCCTGGTTGGCCGGAATCAAGTCGCCGCGCAATCCGGCGGATGTCCATGCGAGCATCGAACTCGACCGCGGCGGCCTCGCCACGAGCGGCGACTACGAGCGCGTGATGATCGTCGACGGCAGGCGCTACTCGCACATCGTCGATGCACGCACGGGCTGGCCGATGCAGAGTTTCGCCAGCGTCAGCGTGCTCGCCGACAGCTGCCTCGTCGCCGGCGCGGCATCGACATTGGCGATGCTGTTCGGCGTCGAACGCGGCGCAGACTATCTGCGCGAACTCGGCCTGCCCTGGCTCGCGATCGATGCCGACGGTCGAACTCGCGGAAGCATCGAAGCGGCCACGACCTGACCCGGCTCAGCGGTTCGCGTGCGCAGCCAATTCGCGCGTGCCGCGCAACCGCCACGCCGTCCAGCAGGCACCGCCCGCGGCGAATGTGGCAAGGCAGGCGAAGCCGGTCGTGGTCACGCCGAGGCCGCGCAGGCCGTTCATCGCCAGGGCGATGGTGAAATCGCCGAGCCGCCACACTGCGGTGTCGATGAAGCCTTTGGCCTTGTAGCGCTCTTCGCGGTCGACGCGCGTGTACAGGCTGTCCGAACTCGGCTTTTCCATGCCGTAGGCGAACGAGCGCGTGGCGACCAGCGCCACCGCGATCAGGGCCGGATTGCCGACCAGCACGAGCAGCAGCAGCCCCGCCACCTTGACCGCATCGGCCGCGATCACGGCGATCACGGGCCCGAGCCGGGTCAACACCCACGGCGTCAGACTGAGCTGCAACACCGTCTGCGTGATGTTGATGGCGAGGTCGATGTGGGCGAAGAACTCGGTGCGCGCGATGCCGTCGGGGAAGTGCGTCTTCGCATAGTCCGCCTGCAGCGCGTAGAGCACCGTGCCGACGCCGTCGCCGAGCAACAACAGCAGCGCCATGCTGCGCAGGAAGGGCGAGGCGAACACCTGGCGGGCGCCGGCGAGCATGCCGCCACCGATCACCACCTCGTTGCGGTCGACGCCTTTCTCGATCGGGTTGCGCCGCGACCACACGACCAGACCCGCGATGCAGGCGATCGAACATCCGAGCAAGCCGGCCGACACCGCAAGCAGCTTGGCGATGCCGATATGGCCGACGAGGCTGCCGGCGAGCAGCGAACCGCCGATCGCGCCGAGGCCGCCGCCGATCGAGATCACGCTGAACAACCGGTGCGACTGGTCGACGGTGAAGATGTCGGCCATGAAACTCCAGAACACCGCGACGACGAACAGGTTGAATACGCTGACCCAGACGAAGAACACGCCGCCGAGCACTTTCGGATTCAACTGACCCTGAAGTTCGAAGAACGGAATGAACGCGATCAGGCAGAGGATGAAGAACGCGTAGACGATCGGCACGAAGCGCTTGCGCGGGAAGCGCGCGACCAGCGCGCCGTAGATCGGCGTCAACGCCAGCGTGACCAGAAAGGTGGCGAGATAGAACGACGGCAGCGAGGTGGACCCCGCGGCTGCGACCAGTTGCTCGCGCACCGGCCGCATCACGTAGTACGAGCCGAGCACGCAGAAGAAATACGCGAACGAGAGCAGCAGCGCGGGCCATTCCGCGGACTCGACGCGGAAGAAGCCGCGCTGCTGTTCGGTAGTGGATGTCGCCAAGGGGCCGTCGTCGGTTACCGGTGGGGCGTGAAGGGTAGCATGCGTCACAGTCTTTGCTTCCCTCCTCCCCGCGGCGATGCGCTTACCGTATCCTTCGCCGATGGCTTTCACGCTCGCTTCCATCCACATCTATCCGCTCAAGTCGGGCGCGCCGCTCGCGCTCCAGTCGGCAACGGTCGAGACGCGCGGCCTCGCGCGCGACCGGCGCTGGATGGTGATCGATGCCGACGGCAAGTTTCTGACCGGGCGCGAGTACGCGCGCCTGACCCTGATCCATGCACTGCCGAACGCGGACGGATCGCTGCACCTCGATGCGCCCGCGACCTCCGGCTTGCGTGTCCCGGTTCCCGACGCGCGCGGCGAGCGCATCGCGACGGCGGTCTGGGGCAGCCCGGTGTCGCCGCTGCTCGCCGACGAAACCACGAACGCCTGGCTGAGCAAATTCCTCGGCCGGCCGGTGCGCCTGGTGCACATGGATGGCGAATGCGCGCGCGCGGTCGACGCGAAATATGCACGCGCCGGCGACGAGGTCAGCCTCGCCGACGGCTTTCCGCTGCTGCTGATCTCGCAGGCGGCCCTCGACCTGCTCAACTCGAAGCTCGCCGCGCCCGTGCCGATGCTGCGCTTCCGCCCGAACCTCGTCGTCGCCGGCACCGAGGCGCATGCCGAGGACGGCTGGAAGCGCATCCGCGTCGGCGAAGTCGAATTCGACGTGGTCAAGCCGTGCGTGCGCTGCGTGTTCACCACGGTCGATTTCGAGCGCGGCGAACGCGATCCCTCGGGCGAGCCATTGCGCACGCTGATCGGCTACCGCCGCGGCGAAAAGGGCGTGACGTTCGGCCAGAACCTGATCCCGCGTGGACGCGGCGTGGTGCGCGTGGGCGATACGGTATCGGTCATCGCGTAAACGGCCGGTCAATCCATTTCGCCATTCCGGCAGCCCCTGCCGGAATGACGGGCAAGGCATGACTTTCGGCCTACCGGATGCGCATGGCGTGCTTGATATGCTGCCCAGTTCGCACCCGAAGGAATCCACCATGCGCGCAGTCCTCGCTCTCGCCGTCCTGCTTTCCGCATCCGTGCTGCCTGCGCACGCTGCCGTGCCGGCGCCGGCCGATACGCCCTACCCCGGCACGCTGAAACTGCACGTCGATGCCACCGACCTCGACCACCGCATCTTCCGCGTGCACGAAGAAATTCCGGCGAGCCCCGGCGCGCTGACCCTGCTCTATCCGCAATGGCTGCCCGGCAACCACGCGCCGCGCGGGCCGATCGACAAGTTCGCCGGCCTCGTGCTGCGCGCCAACGGCAAGGTGCTGGCCTGGCGGCGCGATCCGGAAAACGTCTACGCTTTCCATGTCGACGTGCCCGAAGGCGCGAGCGCGATCGAGGCCGAGTTCCAGTACCTCTCACCGCTGGACCCCGGCGAAGGCCGCGTGGTGATGACGCCCGACATGCTGCACCTGCAATGGAACGCGGTCGCGCTCTACCCGGCCGGGCACGACGCAAGCCAGATCCGGATCGCCGCGAGCGCGGTGCTGCCCGCGGGCTGGGAGTTCGCCACGGCACTCGATCGCGACAACGCCAGCGGCGACGCCAAGGCTCCCGCCGGCGCGATAGCGTTCAGGCAGGTCGACTTCGCCACGCTGGTCGACTCGCCGATGTACGCCGGGCGCTACTTCAAGCGCATCGACCTCGCCCCAGGCGCGAAGATTCCGGTGCATCTGAACATCATGGCCGACGAGCCGAAGTTCCTCGAGATCAAGCCCGAGCAACTCAAGGCGCATCAGGCCATGGTGCAACAGGCCTACAAGTTGTTCGCCTCGCAGCACTACGACCACTACGACTTCCTGCTCGCGCTGTCGAACAAACTCGGCGGCATCGGCACCGAACACCACCGCTCCAGCGAAAACGGCGTCGAAGCAGAATACTTCACCGACTGGAACCGGCAAGCCGGCATGCGCGACCTGCTGCCGCACGAGTTCACCCATTCGTGGAACGGCAAATTCCGCCGCCCGGCCGACCTCGCCACGCCGAACTTCAACGTCACCATGGGCGACACCCTGCTCTGGGTCTACGAAGGCAAGACGCAATACTGGGGCGACGTGCTCGCCGCGCGCGCCGGCCTGCGCAGCACCGAGCAGGCGCACGACGAACTCGCGCTGGTCGCAGCGACCTATGCCGACAACCGCCCCGGGTTTTCCTGGCGCAACGTGCAGGACACGACCAACGACCCGACCGCCGCCCAGCGCCGCCCGCTGCCGTACCGCAACTACCAGATGAGCGAGGAGTACTACAGCGCCGGCGCGCTGATCTGGCTCGCGGTCGACGCCCGATTGCGCGAACTGACCGGCGAGAAAAAATCGCTGGACGACTTCGCGCGGGCGTTCTTCGGCATCGACAACGGCTCGTGGCGGATGCAGACCTACACCTTCGACGACGTTGCGGCAGCGCTGAATGCGATCGCGCCGAACGACTGGGCGAGCTTTCTGCGCGAGCGCGTCGACGCACATGCGCCGCCGCTGGACGGCCTTGCCGCGGCCGGCTGGAAACTCGTCTACACCGACAAGCCCGGCGACTACCAGAAAAACGCCGAGGACGTCGCCAAGACGAACAGCTTCGCCATCTCGATCGGCCTCACCGTCGCGCAGGACGGCGGCCGCATCGCCGACGTGCGCTGGAACGGCCCCGCGTTCCAGGCAGGCATCGCCCCCGGCAGCACCCTGGTTGCGGTCAACGGCCGCGAGTACAAACCCGAGCGCCTGGCCGAGGCGATCAGGCTAGCCAAAACCGGCAGCGCGCCTATCGAGCTGCTGGTCAAGAACGGCGACCGCTACCAAACCAGCCGCGTCGACTACCGCGACGGCCTCAAGTACCCGCACCTCGAACGCATTCCCGGCACGGTCGATCGGCTCAGCGCCATCCTCGCGCCACGCTGACGCGCGCCATGCTCAATCCAGCGGGCTGCGCACGCCGAGCCCGCCGCGATTGAGCACGTGGGTGTAGATCTGCGTCGTCGCCACGTCCTTGTGGCCGAGCAGTTCCTGCACGGTGCGGATGTCGTAGCCCGCCTCGATCAGATGCGTGGCGAACGAATGCCGCAGCGTATGCGCGCTGACCGGCTTGACGATGCCGGCCCTCACCCAAGCCGTTTTCAGCGCACGCGCAAACACCGCATCGTCGAGATGATGCCGCCGCACCGCCCCACCGCGCGGATCGCGCGACAGCTTCGCCGCCGGGAACAGCCAGCACCAGCCCAGCTCGAACCTCGCGCGCGGATATTTGCGCGCCAGCGCATGCGGCAGCCAGACGCCATCTGCCCCCGTCACGCGATCCTGCGCATGCAGCACGCGCACGCGCTCGACCTCGCGCCGCAACGGCTCGACCAGCGAACGAGGCAACATGGTGCGGCGATCCTTGCCCCCCTTGCCGTCGCGCACGACGATCTCGTTGCGCGTGAAATCGACATCCTTCACGCGCAGGCGCAAGCCCTCCATCAAGCGCAGGCCGGTACCGTAGAGCAGACTGCCGATCAGCCACGGCCGACCTTCCATCGCCGCGAGCAGCCGCGCCACCTCCTCGCGCGCCAGCACCGTCGGCACGCGTCTCGGACGCTTCGCCCGCACCACCCGATCCAGCCAGGGCAGCTCGATCCCGAGCACCTCGCGATACAGATACAACAATGCCGAAAGCGCCTGGTTCTGCGTCGCCGCAGCGACGTTGCCTTCGGTCGCCAGACCGCTCAGGAACGCTTCGACCTCGGCCGGCCCCAGCTCGCGCGGATGTCG
>NZ_DBNHDN010000034.1:0-119537 GCF_057139185.1 Rudaea sp.
CGTTCAAGCAGCAGAGCCAAGAGCAGCAGAATAAGATTCTGCAGAAGCAACAGCGAAAGCAAAAACCATCAACCAACCCGGGGGCCACTCTCAACTAATCCGTGGTCCGAGAAAACCCGGCAGGTCAACCCGCATGGTCGAGGTTCTTGAAAAGTCGGCCCCCAAGTCGCGGCGAGCTGTTGGCTAACAGCTCCAAACCAATATACAGAGTGATACGCTGGCGCATGGCCTGCCTCCGCGAATGTGCGTTGTTGCCTATAGGACCAACGGTGTGGCGCTGTGCGCTCGCGCCTAATCCACGGTACCTCGGCGGCAGTGACCTGCCTGGAATCAAGCCCTTCTATTTAGTGACAAGAGGTCATCGCTAAAGCATGTGGAAACGTATCTGGAGTGATCCGGTCTGGAGCAAGGTAATCTCCGCTGCGATTATTGCGGTAGCAGCGGGCGTCGGAACCTACTTGTTGGATTGGTGGCCGACTATCGGCAGCTACTTTGCAAAAGGGCTTGCCTTCGCTGGTGCAAGCTCACTGGTGCAAAATTGGTTTCTCGCAGTAATTGGGCTACTCGCCCTGCCGACTGTTGTCGTGTTAGTTGCATTGATGTGGCAGTTGGTTGGGACAGGCAAGCCCGAGGCCCCGAACTGGGAGGCCTATGTCTCGGATGTGTTCTTGGGGCTGCGCTGGCGATGGCATTACAACGGCTCAACCATGTCGGACTTAACGACCTTCTGCCCGCACTGCGACTATCAAGTTTTCCCAGCGAACGCGAGTGCTTACAACGTTATCGATCGTATAGCGTTCTCCTGCGATAGCTGTCGCGCGGAACTTGGAACGTTCGACGAGTCATTCCATTCGCTTGAAAACAAGGCACGCCGTTTCGCACAACAAAAGATTCGTACCCGTAGTTGGAATGCTAAAAAAGTCGCCTAACAACGCCGGTATGATCCGACTGGCTCATCGAAGCCGTGGGGAGATGCGGGAGGAGTCCATTCGATCGTTCACCCGGATTTCTTCGCGGATGCCTTCGTCTTCGCTATCCAGCCGTCGACGCGTGTCTCGAGTACATCGAGCGGCAGCGCGCCGCCGTCGAGGATCTCGTCGTGGAACGCGCGGATGTCGAACTGGCCGCCGAGTTCCTTCTTCGCCTTCGCGCGCAGTTCGAGGATCTTGAGCTGGCCGAGCTTGTACGAGAGCGCCTGGCCCGGCATGACGATGTAGCGGTCGGTCTCGGCCTGCACGTCCGGTTCGTCGTCGGAGGAATGCGCGTGGAACCAGTCGACCATCTGCTGCCGCGTCCAGTGCTTGTAGTGCACGCCGGTGTCGAGCACGAGGCGGTTCGCGCGCAGCAGCTCGTCGGACAGGTGGCCGTAGTAGCTCAGCGGGTCCTGGTAGAAGCCGACTTCCTCGCCGAGGCGTTCGGCGTACAGCGCCCAGCCCTCGACGTAGGCGTTGTAGCCGGCCTGCTGGCGGAACGGCGGCAGGCCCGGCAGGGTCTGCGCGATCGAGATCTGCATGTGATGGCCGGGCACGCCTTCGTGATAGGCCGTCGTCTCGATGTTGAGCAGCGAGCGGTTCTGGAAATCGCCGGTGTTGACGTAGACACGGCCGGGACGCTTGCCGTCGGGCGTGCCCTGGTTGTACTCGGCGGCAGCGGCTTCCTTCTCGCGGTATTCCTGCGTCGGCACCACCTCGACCGCGCTCTTCGGCAACAGGCCGAACAGCTGCGGCAGCTTCGGCTCCATCTGCGCGATGTACTTTTTATACAAATCCACGATTTGCTGGCGCGAGGTCGCGTGCGTCTTCGGATCTTTGTCCATCGCCTCGCGGAAGGTCTTCAGGTCCTTGTAGCCCTGCTTCTGCGCGATCTTGAGCTGCTCGCCCTCGATGCGCTTGACCTCGGCGAGACCGAGCTCGTGGATTTCCTGCGGCGACTTGTTCGTCGTCGTCTGCTGCTCGACCGAGAACTTGTACAGCGCATCGCCGTTCGGCAGCGCCCACATGCCCGGCTCGGTGCGGCCCTTCGGCGCATAGTCCTTCTCGACGAAATCGGCGAGCTTCGTATACGCCGGGCGCACCTTCTCGTCGACCGCCTTGAGAATGGCGTCATGCAGGCGCTTGCGGTCGGCTTCGGCGACGCCGTCGGCGAACTTCGCGACCGGGCGACCGAACACGCTGTCCTCGCCGGCGGGCTTGGCAATGTCGCGCATCTGGGTGACGACCTTCTCGAGCAGGAAGCGCGGCGGCAGCATCTTGTCGCGCTCGCCCTGCTTCAACGTCTCGGTGATCTGGTCGAACAGTACCGGCAGCGAGTTCAGGCGCGCGAGATAGTCCTCGTACTGTTTGGTCGTCTCGAACGGCACCATCGAGACGAACTGCGGCAACATCAGATGCAGGCCGTTGAACTGGTCCAGCGGCATCTCGTTGAGCTTGAGTTCGACGCTGCGGATGTTGTCGCCGAGCTGGCGCAGCATGAGTTGCTGGTTGAGCCGGTCCTGTTCGTCGAAGCCGCTCGTATCGATGGCCTTGAAGCGCGCAAGGAACGCTTCGTTGTCCTTCTTCTGCTGCTGCGCGGCGGCGGGCGAGGCATCGCTCCAGCGGTCGTTGTAGCGATAGTCGCCAAGCATCGTGGCGAACTCGGGCTGGTGCTTGAGCGTGTACTCCCACTGCTCGGCGAGCAGCGCGTTCAGCGCCTTGACGCGCGTGGCGGCATCGTCTGCGGGGTGTGCGAACGCGGAGGCACCACCGGCGACGGCAACGGCGAGAAACAGGGGTTTGAAGGCGATGCGCGACATGGCGACTCCTGGAAAAATGGAGCGTCACTCTGCGCGGACCGCATCGCGATGTCCAGTGCCGAAAGTGCGCCGTCTACTCCGCGTCGGGCTGCTGCGCCGGCGCAGCGTCGGCGAATGCGGCGAGTTCGGCGCAGCGCGCATCGACCGCGGCGATCGTCGGGAATCGGCTCATGTCGACGCCGAAGCGGCGAGCATTGAACACCTGCGGCACGAGCATGATGTCGGCCAGCGTCGGCGCATCGCCGTGGCAGAACGCGCCGCGCGCCGGGTCTTGCGCGAGCCGGGTTTCCAGCGCGCCAAAGCCGGTGCCGATCCAATGCCGGATCCAGGCGTCGGTGCCTTCCTTGTCCTGGCCACAGTTCGTGGCGAGACATTTCAGCACACGCGTGTTGCCAAGCGGATGAATGTCGCAGGCGATGTCGAGCGCGATCGCGCGTACCGCCGCGCGACCGGCGGCGTCGGGCGGCAGCAGCGGCGGCTGCGGATGGGTTTCGTCGAGATACTCGATGATCGCGAGCGACTGGTGCACAGCGAGGTCGCCGTCGGCGAGCACCGGCACGAGACCCTCGGGCGCAAGGCTGCGGTACGCCGGCGCGTGCTGCTCGCCGCCGTCGCGCACCAGATGCACCGGCAGATATTCGTACGCCAGGCCCTTGAGGTTGAGCGCAATGCGCACGCGATACGAGGCCGAACTGCGGAAGTAGCTGTAGAGTTTCATGATGTCTCCCGGAACTCAGACGACGGCGACTTCGAATTCGCCCAGACCATCGATGCCGCCGCGCATGCGATCGCCCTTGACCACTGCGCCGACGCCCTCGGGCGTGCCGGTGTAGATCAGATCGCCCGGCACGAGTTCGAAGAACTTCGACAGGTACGCCACCGTGTCGGCCACCGACCAGATCAGGTCGGAAAGATCCCCCTTCTGCTTCGGCTGGCCGTTGAGCGTGAGCCAGATCGCGCCGCGCGCGAGGTGACCGACATCCGCAGCGCGATGGATCGGTCCGATCGGCGCGGCGTGATCGAAACCTTTGCCGATGTCCCAGGGCTTGCCGGCTTCTTTCATGCGCGTCTGCAGGTCGCGGCGCGTCATGTCGAGGCCGAGCGCGTAACCGTAGACGTGATCGAGCGCTCGCTCGGCCGGAATGTCGCGGCCGCCTTTGCCGATCGCGGCGACGAGTTCCATCTCGTAGTGGCAATTCTTCGTCTCGCTCGGGTACGGAAACGCGCCGATCGCGCCCGGCGCGACATTGACGATCGCATCGGCCGGTTTGCAGAAGAAGAACGGCGGCTCGCGCGCGGGGTCGGCGCCCATTTCACGCGCATGCGCGGCGTAGTTGCGGCCGACGCAGTAGATGCGGTGGACCGGGAACACGAGGTCGGTGCCGGCAACCGGAACCGCCACCACGGCGCGAGGCGGAAAAACGGGATTCATTTCGGAAGACTCCAACCAAATGTGGAAACCCATTATCGCCGAGCCGCGTTGTGTTTATCGCAAACCATCCGTCACCGTGGCCGCGGCAGCCTGGCGTGCGTAGCGCTGCGCCAGCACCGCGCAGACCATCAACTGGACTTGATGGAACAGCATCAGCGGCAGCACGATCGCGCCGACCGCCTGACCGGCGAACAACACGTTGGCCATCGGCACGCCGCTGGCGAGACTCTTCTTCGAGCCGCAGAACAGGATCGTGATGCGATCCTCACGCGAAAAACCAAGGCGCTTGCCAAGCTGCGAGGTCACGAGCAGCGCGATCGCGAGCAACACGCAGCACAGCACGAGCAGCAGCAACAGTGCGCGCAGCGATACCTGCTGCCACAGCCCGGCCACGACGGCCGCGCTGAATGCGGTGTAGACGACGAGCAGGATCGAGCCGCGATCGACGAAGCCGACCAGCTTCCTGTGCCGGTCGATGAAACCGCCGAGCCACGGCCGCGCGACTTGCCCGGCGACGAACGGAACGAACAGCTGCAGCACTATGCTGCGGATCGCGCCGATCGGCGCCGGCCCCGCGCTGCCCATATTCGTGTGGATCAGCACACCGACGAGCAGCGGCGTGATGAAAATGCCGAGCAGGCTCGATGCCGACGCGGCGCACACCGCCGCAGACACGTTGCCGTGCGCGATCGAGGTGAACGCGATCGAGGACTGCACGGTCGACGGCAACGTGCACAGAAAGAGGATGCCGAGCGCGAGCTGCGTGCCGACGATGCCGGTGACCAGCGACCGCGTCAGCGTGCCGAGCAGCGGAAACAGCACGAAGGTGCACGCGAGCACGAGCAGATGCAGGCGCCAGTTGGTCAGACCGGCGATCACCGCCTCGCGCGACAGCTTGGCGCCATGCAGGAAGAACAGCAACGCGATCGCAAGGTTGGTGACGATCTCGAACACCCCGGCGGCCTGGCCGCGGCATGGCAGCAGCGTGGCGAGGATCACCGTGAGGATGAGCGCGAGGGTGTAGCGGTCGAAAACCAGGGTCACAGCTTCCTTCATGTCACGCGAGCACGCCGCGCATACTCGCCGAGCACGATCCGCCGGATCTCCACCTTGCGCAGCTTCCCGGTCGCGGTATGCGGCAACTCATCGACGCTGATCACCGCGTCGGGGACGCTCCATCTGGCCACCTTGCCTGCGTAGAGGTCGAGCATGTCCTGATGATCGAAACCCTGGCCAGGTTTCAACACCACGACGAGCACGGGGCGTTCGCCCCAGCGCGCGTCCGGAACCGCGACGACTGCCGCTTCCCGAATGGCCGGATGCGCCTGCGCAATGTTTTCGAGTTCGATCGAGCTGATCCACTCGCCGCCGGATTTCACTACATCCTTGCTGCGGTCCACGATACGCACGAAGCCGTCCTCGTCCATCGTCGCGACGTCGCCGGTTTCGAACCAGCCGGCGGAGTGAGCCGGACTTTCCGCGACGTTGTAGTAGCCGTCCGCGACCCAGGGCCCGCGCACGCGCAGCGCGCCGAACGCCTTGCCGTCGCACGCCACCGGCCTGCCGTCGTCGCCGTCGATGCGCAACTCCACGCCGAATATCGGCCGCCCCTGCTTCGATGCCAGCGCGAGCTTCTGCTCGTGCGCAAGCGAGGCATGCTTGGGCAACAGCGTTGCGACGAGCCCGACCGGACTCGTCTCGGTCATGCCCCAGGCATGGCGGACGGTGGCGCCCAGATCCTGGAAGCGCTGGATCATGACCGGCGGCACGGCGGAACCGCCGATCGCCACGCGCTTCAGCGTCGAGAAGCATTTGCGCTGTGAATCCATCCAGTCGAGCAGGCCGAGCCAGACCGTCGGCACGCCGGCGGTGAGGGTCACGCCTTCGCTTTCGATCAGCGCATGCAGGCTTGCGCCGTCGAGGTTCGGTCCCGGCATGACCAGTTTCGCCCCGACCATCGGCGCGGCGAAAGGCAAGCCCCAGGCGTTGACGTGGAACATCGGCACGACCGGCAGGACGCTGTCCGCCGCGGAAAGACCGTACACGTCGGGCACCACCACCGCCATGGCATGCAGGACGGCGGAGCGATGGCTGTAGAGTACGCCCTTGGGATCGCCGGTGGTGCCCGAGGTGTAGCACAACCCGCAGGCCGTGTTCTCGTCGACGACCGGCCAGTCGAAATCGTCCGACTCTGCCGACAACAACGTTTCGTAACAAACGAGGTTCGGCAGCTTTTCCGACGCCGGCATGTGCGCGACGTCGGTCATGATTACGATGGCCTTCATGCCGGCGAGCCGGTCGACCAGCGTTTCGAGAATCGGCAGGAAAACGGGATCGGAAAAAATCACGCTGTCGCCGGCATGGTCGATGATGTAGCCGATCTGCTCGCGGAACAGGCGCGGGTTGATCGTGTGGCAGACCAGGCCGGACCCCGATACGCCATAGTAAAGCTCGAGGTGGCGATGGCCATTCCACGCCAGCGTGCCGACGCGGTCGCCAAAGCGCAGGCCGAGCCTGCACAAGGCATTCGCAAGTTTGCAACTGCGGCGATTCAGATCCGCATAGTTGTACCGATGAATCGGGCCCTCGACGCTGCACGAAACGATTTCCGTATCGCCGTGGTACGCCGCCGCATGGCGCAGGATCGAGGAAACGAGCAGCGGCGAATTCATCATCTTTGCGAGCATGGTCTTCCGTCCTCCGTCAGATTCGAGACAAATTCGTCCATGCGATCGACGCCGATGTCCATCACGCCAGACCGAGCACCTTGCGGTTGAAGTCGTGGTCGGCATTCGCGCCGGCGAAATCGTCGAAGGCATGCCCGGTCACGCGAATGATGTGGTCGCGCACGAATGCGGCGCCTTCCTTCGCGCCGTCCTCGGGATGCTTGAGCGCGCATTCCCACTCGACCACCGCCCAGCCCGGGAAATCGTACTGGGCGAACTTCGAGAAGATCGCCTTGAAGTCGATCTGGCCGTCGCCGAGCGAACGGAACCGACCCGGACGATCGACCCAGCCCTGGTAACCGCCGTAGACGCCCGATTTGCCTGACATGCGGAACTCCGCGTCTTTCACATGGAAGATGCGGATGAACTCGTGGTAGTGATCGATATAGCGCAGGTAGTCGAGCTGCTGCAGGACGAAGTGGCTCGGGTCGTAGAGCATGTTGCAGCGACGATGCCGACCGGTCGCTTCGAGGAAGCGCTCGAAGGTCACGCCGTCGTGCAGGTCCTCGCCGGGATGGATTTCGTAGCAGACATCGACACCGACCTCGTCGAACGCGTCGAGGATCGGTGTCCAGCGCCGCGCGAGTTCGGCGAAACCCTCCTCGACCAGCCCGGCCGGACGCTGCGGCCACGGATAGAACGTGTGCCACAGCAGCGCGCCGGAAAACGTGGCATGCGCGGTCAGGCCGAGGTTCTCACTCGCGCGCGCGGCGAGGCGAAGCTGCTCGACCGCCCACTCGGTGCGCTTGCGCGGATTGCCGCGCACCGCTTCGGGCGCGAAGCCATCGAACAGCATGTCATAGGCCGGATGCACTGCGACGAGCTGCCCCTGAAGATGCGTAGACAATTCGGTGATCTTCAATCCGCACGACTCGACGACACCCTTGATCTCGTCGCAATACGCCTTGCTCCCGGCCGCGCGCGCCAGGTCGATGCAGCGGGCATCCCAGCTCGGGATCTGCACGCCGAGGTAGCCGATCGACGCCATCCATTTGCAGATGCCTTCGAGCGTATCGAACGGCGCCTTGTCGCCCATGAACTGGGCCAGAAAAATGGCCGGACCTTTGATCGTCTTCATGAGAAAGCAGTCCACTTCTGGTCGGATCGGGAGGAACGGACGACGGTGTCGACGAAGGCCATGCCGTGCAGGCCGTCGTTGACGTTCGGGAAATCGTAGTTACGCACATCGATGTCGGGGTCGTGCTCGTAGTCGCGCACCGCCTTGCAGAACGCGGTGTAGATGTTGGCGAATGCTTCGAGGTAGCCCTCGGGGTGACCGGGCGGCGTGCGCGCACCGGCGGCGGCGAGCGGATCGAGATAGCCGCTGCCGGTGCGCAGCACCTGCACCGGCGCATCGGGCAGGCGCAGCACCAGCGAATTCGCGTCGGCCTGCTGCCACTCGAGGCCGCCCTTCTCGCCGTAGATGCGGATGCGGATATTGTTCTCCTCGCCTGCCGCAACTTGCGTGGCGAACAGCACGCCGCTTGCGCCGCCGGCGAAGCGCAGCAACATCGCGGCATCGTCGTCGAGCCGGCGCCCGGGCACGACACTTTGCAGCGTCGCATCGACCTCGGTGATGCGCAGGCCGCTCACGTACTCGGCAAGGTGCGCCGCGTGCGTGCCGATGTCGCCGATCGCGCCGCCCGCACCTGACTTCGATGGATCGGTGCGCCAGCTCGCCTGCTTCTGGCCGCTGCGCTCGAGATCGGTGGCCAGCCAGCCCTGCGGATACTCGACGTAGATCTTGCGGATCGCACCAAGCCGCCCCGAGGCGACGAGCGCACGCGCCTGCTTGACCATCGGATAGCCGCTGTAGGTGTAGGTGACGGCGAGCAGACGCCGCGTGCGCACGACGATCTCCTGCAACTCTTTCGCCTCATCCAGCGAAAAACACATGGGCTTGTCGACGACGACATGGAAGCCGTTCTCGAGACAGCGCCGCGCCGGGTCGAAATGCACATGGTTCGGCGTGACGACTGCGGCGAAGTCCATGCGTTCGCCGACAGGCAGCGCCTTCTCGGCCTGGATCATCTGCGCATAGCTCGCGTACACGCGCGAGGCGGGCAGATGGTATGCCTCGCCCGCCTCGCGCGAACGCTCGGGCGAACTGCTGAATGCGCCGCAGACGAGCTGCACCTCGCCGTCGAGTTCCGCGGCGACGCGGTGGATGCGGCCGATGAATGAACCGGGGCCGCCACCGATCAAACCCATTCGCAGTTTTCGCGCCATGATCATTCGCAACCTGTTCAGGCCAGACCGACTTTCTCGAGCACTTCCCGCGGCGGCCCGTCGAACTGCTTCAACGGCACGTTGCCGACGTACTGCAGATCCTTGCGACCCTGCGGCGTGGTGTAGAAGCCGCCAGCGGTCAGATCGCGGAAGCGGGCGAAGAATTTCGCCGCCTCGGCGAACTCCGCCTTCGCCTTGGGCAGGTAACAGATGTCGTCGCAGATCGCGTGCCGTTGTTCCGTGCTCAGCGCCGCCGCCGGTTTCGAGTAGCGGCGCGAGGCTTCGGCCTCGAACCAGGCAAAACCTTCGAGCACGAGCTTGCGATCTTCCTGCTGACGCGGGTACGGCGCGCTGATCCACTCGTCGATGAAGTCGACCACGCCGACCGCGGATGCGCTCGGCGAGGTCGCATCGGCGGGAATGATCGCATCGCACAGCAGCGCGGCCTGCGCGCGCTGCGCCGGCGTGAACGTCAACGGCCACAGGTCGCCCGGATGATAAATCTCGAGCAGCCCGGGGTCCGCGCCGTACGGCACCGCCGACTTGCCGGCGGCCGCGTGGGCGGGAGAAAACCGAGCGTCGCCGAGCGGCAGCGACGCCGCCGCGGCCAGCATCCAGCGCAGGCTCGTGCGTCGGTCCATTCACAGCTCCTTGCGCTGCATGCGCTCGAGGATGTGGTCGGCCACGCGCCAGGCGTTGGCCATGATGGTCAGGGTCGGGTTCTTGTCCGCGTTGGAGGGAAACGGCGCGCCGTCGGTCACGAACAGGTTGTTCACGTCCCAGGCCCGGCACCATTTGTTCAGCACGGACTTCGCCGGGTCGCTGCCCATCAGCGTGCCGCCGACCTCGTGGATGATATTGCCGCCGGCGTGGATGGCGCCGTCGCCCGTGGTCTGCGCCTGCCCCTTCACGCGCCCGCCCATCGACTCGATCAAGTCGGCGAAGGTCTTCTGCATGTGCCGCGCCTGGCGAATCTCGTGCTCGGACCACTGCCAGTGGAAGCGCAGCACCGGAATGCCCCACTTGTCCTTCACCTGCGGATCGATCTCGCAGAACGACTGCTCGTTCGGGATCATCTCGCCGCGGCCGGAGAAACCGAGGAACGAGCCGTAGTAGCGGCGCGCGTCCTCCTTGAACTTCGCGCCATAGCTGCCGCCGCTCAGCCATTCGAGGCCGCCCGCCGTGCCGAAGCCGGGCATGCGCCGACCACCGGTGAATTCGATGTGGTAGCCACGCGGAAACGCCAGCTTGTGCGCCTTCTGCATCCGGTATCCCCACCACGGCACGTACATGTGCAGGCCGGAGGCGCCTTCCTCGTTGTGCGGCGGCAGATTCTCGAGCAACGGAATCTGTCCGTCGAGATCGCTGCCGACCGTGTCCATGATGTACCTGCCGACCTTGCCGCTGGAATTGGCCAGGCCCTGGGGAAACTGCGCGGACTTCGAGTTGAGCAGGATGCGCGCCGTTTCGCACGCACTCGCGGCGAGCACGACGACGCGCGCGCGCGCCTCGCGCGAGGCCCCCGTATGCTTGTCGACAAAGCGCACGCCCGAGGCGCGGCCGTCCTTGGCGAGCACGACCTCGGCAACCATCGCGTCGGTGACGATGTCGAGCTTGCCGGTTTCGAGCGCCGGCGGCAGGTGTACGGTCGTCGACTGGTAGTTGGCGCGGATCGAGCAACCGTGACCGCAGGGCGTCGCCCAGAAACACGGCGAGCGCTTGCGCATGTCGCGCGCGAGGATGTCCTGCGCGACCGCGTTGCCCGGATGCAGCTTCGCCGGTGCGTTCTTCCAGTCGAGCGGCGCGGTGAGCACGGCGCGATGGCAGGCGACCGTCGGGAAACCCAGCTTCGCCGTGTGCTTCTGCACGAGCAGATCACTGACGATCGGCTTCGGCGGCGGCAACAGGCAGCCATCGGGAGAATTCGGCGTGTTTTCCAACCCGTCGTTCGCCCCGTAAATGCCGACGAGCATCTCGACCTTGTCGTAGTACGGCGCCATGTCCTCGTAGGAAATGGGCCAGTCGAAACCGAGTCCGTCGCGCGAGTACGGCTTGAAGTCGTACGGGCCGTTGCGCAGCGCGATGCGTCCCCAGTGGTTCGTGCGTCCGCCGAGCATGCGCGCGCGCCACCACTCGAAGCGCCGCGATTTCTCCGTGCTCGCCTGCGTGTACGGCTCGCCCGGAACCTGCCAGCCGCCGTCGACCGTCGCATCATAGAAGCCGAACGGTTTTTCTGGGGTGGACGTGGCGCGCAACGGCGCCATCTCGGGCGTCTGGAACATCGCGGTCTCGCGCTCGGGATCGTAGCGGCGCCCGGCTTCGAGCATGAGTACGCTCGCGCCGTTCATCGACAACGTGTAGGCCGTCTGGCCGCCGCCCGCACCGGAGCCGACCACGATGACATCGTACTTGCCGCGCGCCGCCGTTTCCGCTGTCACCATCGCCATCGCCAGGACCCTGCGTTGCCTTTCAACACCGATCGCGAATTTGCGGTGGCGGTCATCTGCGTCCTGCGATTGAGGAAATCCACTTCGACCCGACCGTCTCACAGGTCGTGTTTCACCGTCAAGAAGATACAAGCGCAGCCCGCGCCGGGCGCCCCCGGACGGCGAGAATCGAACTGGCCCGGAACCGCCGCGGCGATACGACACACCCTGCGCATTTGCCGCAACAAGAGTATAATGCGAACCATTCTTATTTAGATGCAGGCTTGACGTGCTGCTTTCGGAACTGGCGATGGGTGCCTCGGCCACGGTGCTTGAAGTGAACGACAACGGGCCGGGAGACCGGATCGCGCAACGCCTGCGCGATCTCGGCTTCGTCACGGGCGAGCCGGTGCGCCTGGTTGCGCGCGGCCCGCTCGG
This sequence comes from Rudaea sp., assembly GCF_057139185.1. Taxonomy (NCBI): domain Bacteria; kingdom Pseudomonadati; phylum Pseudomonadota; class Gammaproteobacteria; order Lysobacterales; family Rhodanobacteraceae; genus Rudaea; species Rudaea sp. Next base: position 12,043 of record NZ_DBNHDN010000034.1, read on the forward strand.
CGCCGATCCGCTGCTCGTGCAGATCGGCTACACGCGCTTCGCGTTGCGCCGCGCGGAAGCCGCGCGCGTGACGATCACGACGGAGGCGGCAGCGTGAACGCCGCCGCCGCACCGCTGCGCATGGACGCATCGCACGGCCGTGCGCAATTGCAGGTTGCCCTTGTCGGCAATCCGAATTGCGGCAAGACCGCGCTGTTCAACCTGCTCACCGGCACGCGGCAGAAGGTCGCCAACTACGCCGGCGTGACGATCGAGCGCAAGGAAGGCCATTACACCGCGCCCTCGGGACGCAGCGTGCGCGTGCTCGACCTGCCCGGCGCATACAGCCTCGCTGCGACCAGCCCGGACGAGGCGATCACGCGCGACGTCGTCATGGGCCAGCATATGCAGGAAGCCGTGCCCGATCTGATCGTCTGCGTCGCCGACGCGACCAACCTGCGCCTGCATCTGCGCTTCGTGCTCGAGATCGCGCAGCTCGGCCGGCCGATGCTGCTTGCGCTCAACATGATGGATGCGGCGCGCCGCCGCGGCATTCGCATCGACACGGCCTCGCTGTCGCAAATGCTCGGCATGCCGGTCGTCGAAACGGTCGCGGTCAGGCACGGCGGCGCGAATGCGCTGATCGAACGGATGGATTCCACCCAGCCCTCGCCCCTCGCCCCTCGCCCCTCGTCGCTCGCCGCTCTGCCCGACCTGCACGCCGAAGTGCGCGCGATACTCGCGGCCACGGTCAGCATCCCGCGCCGCACCGCCGCGGTCGATGACGCGATCGACCGCATCGTGCTGCATCCGGTGTTCGGGCTCGCCATTCTCGCCGTGGTGATGTTCCTGATCTTCCAGGCCGTGTTCTCGTGGGCCACGCCCTTGCACGACGGTATCGCCGACGGCATCCAGGCGGCCGGCAACTGGATCGGCGACACGCTGCCCGCAGGTGCCTTGCGCAGCCTGCTTGTCGACGGCGTGTTCGCCGGCCTCGGTACCGTGCTCGCGTTCCTGCCGCAAATTCTGATTTTGTTCCTTTTTATACTTTGCCTGGAGGAATCCGGCTACCTGCCGCGCGCGGCCTTCCTGCTCGACCGCATGATGCTGTCGGCCGGCCTCACCGGACGTTCGTTCATCCCGCTGTTGTCGAGCTTCGCCTGCGCGATCCCGGGCATCATGGCCACGCGCAGCATTCCCGATCCGCGCGATCGCCTGACCACGATCCTGATCGCGCCGTTGATGACCTGCTCGGCGCGCCTGCCGGTGTACGCACTGCTCATCGCCGCATTCATTCCGCAGCGCACGGTGCTGGGCGTATTCAACCTGCAGGGCATCGTGCTGTTCACGCTCTACGTCGCCGGCATCGTCAGCGCGCTCGCCGTCGCCTGGGTGATCAAGCGCCTGCGCCGCGACCAGAGCGAGCACGCGCTGATGATGGAACTGCCTTCGTATCGCATGCCGCATCCGCGCGACATCGCGATCGGCCTGTACGAGCGCGGCATGATCTTCGTCAAGCGCGTCGGCGGCGTCATCCTCGCGCTGACCGTGCTGCTCTGGTTCCTGTCGAGTTTCCCCGCGCCGCCCGCGGGTGCGTCGGAACCCGCGATCCACTACAGCCTCGCCGGCATGATCGGGCGCGCGCTGCATGCGATCTTCTCGCCGCTCGGTTTCAACTGGCAGATCTGCATCGCGCTGGTGCCGGGACTCGCCGCGCGCGAAGTCGCGGTGTCATCGCTGGCCACGGTCTACGCGCTGGCCGGAGAAGGCGCCGATTCCGGACTGCAAGCCGTCGTCGCGTCGCAGTGGTCGCTGGCGACCGCGCTGTCGCTGCTGGCCTGGTACGTGTTCGCACCGATGTGCATCTCCACGCTGGCCACGGTCAAGCGCGAAACCGGATCGATGCGCAATGTCGTCGTGCTCGCCGGCTATCTGTTCGGCCTCGCCTACATCGCCTCGCTCGCGACGTACCAGATCGCCAAGGCCATCGGCGCATGAGCTACGCAATCTTCCAATCTTTCGCCATCGCGCTGATCCTCGCGTGGAGCCTGTGGTTCGCCGCACGACGCCTGTTCCCGCGCAGCTATCGCGCTGCGCAGGCGAGGCTTGCGCAGTGGCTTGGCACTTCGTCGAATGCCGCGCTTCGCGCACTCGGTGCGAAGCTGGCGCCGCAACAGGTCGCCCGTGGCGCCGGTTGCGGCAACGGCGGTGGTTGCGCGAGTTGCGGCACCTGTGCGCCGTCAGCCCTGCCGGCCGGCGACGCCCAACCGCTCGTGTTCCATCCGCGCGCGAAACAATAGTGCCGCCATCGCCGGCGACGGCGTACGATTCTCGCCTCCTTCCGGATCTGCGAAGATGCGGGCGTGCGGACAAAGGCGGAAAACCGGTTCGATCTGCTCGTCGTCGGCGGCGGCATCAACGGCGCGGCGATCGCGCGCGACGCGGCCGGGCGGGGTCTATCGGTGCTGCTCGTCGAGCAGGATGACCTCGCCGCGCACACCTCGAGCGCGAGCAGCAAGCTGATCCACGGCGGCCTGCGCTATCTCGAGCAGTACGAATTTTCGCTCGTGGCCAAGGCGCTGGCCGAACGCGACGTGGTGCTGAACTCGGCGCCGCACATCGTGCGTCCGCTGCGCTTCGTGCTGCCGCACGAGCCACATCTGCGCCCGGAGTGGATGATCCGCGCGGGGCTCCTGCTCTACGATCGTCTCGGCCGGCGCCGCGCGCACACGCTGCTGCGTTCGCGCCGCGCGGACCTGCACGAGCATGTCGCCGGCGCGCCGCTCAAGCCACAGTTTGCGACCGGCTTCATCTATTCGGACGCCTGGTGCGATGACGCACGCCTGGTCGTGCTCAACGCACTCGATGCCCAGGCGCGCGGCGCGGCAATCCTCACGCGCACGCGTTGCACGCGCGCGCGACGCGGCACGCAAACGTGGCGGGCGCAACTGCGCGGCAGCGGCGCCACGATGCGCGAAATCGAAGCGCGCGCGCTGGTCAACGCCGCCGGACCGTGGGCCGCGAGCTTCCTCGACAAGGTCGCGCACCTGCCGCATGCGCACACGCTGCGCCTGGTCAAGGGCAGCCACATCGTCGTGCGCAAGCTCTACGATCATCCCTACGCCTACACGTTCCAGCAGGCCGACCGGCGCATCGTGTTCGCGATTCCGTTCGAGCACGACTACACCCTGGTTGGTACGACCGACATCGAATTCGCCGGCAGGCCCGAATCGGTGCGCATCGATGCGGACGAGATCGCCTACCTGTGTACCGCTGCCAACCGCTACTTCACGCGCTCGATAGCGCCGGCCGACGTGATCTGGAGCTACAGCGGCGTGCGCCCGCTGCTCGAAGAAGCAGGCGTCAGCGCATCCGAAGTGACGCGCGACTATCTGCTCGATTTCGATGATGGTCGCTCCGACGAAAATCGGGGCGCGCCGCTGCTCAACGTGTTCGGCGGCAAGATCACCACCCATCGACGCCTCGCCGAGGACGCGCTCGATCGCCTCGCACCCGCGCTCGGCAACACGCGCGGCGCCTGGACCGCGGACGAACGCGTGCGCCTGCCCGGCGGCGAGTTCGCCGACGCGCAGCGTTCGGGCGAAGAAGCCTTCGCTCGGTTCCTGCTCGCGACCGCGCGCCGCTATCCGTGGCTGCCAGACGACCTCGCGCTGCGCTACGCGCGCGCCTATGGCACGCGCATCGAGCGCATCACCGGTGCCTCGCGCAAGCTCGACGATCTCGGCGAATGCTTTGGCGCCAACCTCCACCAGGCCGAAGTGGACTATCTGGTGCGCGAAGAGTGGGCGCGCAGCGCCGACGATGTTTTGTGGCGGCGCAGCAAGCTCGGTCTGCGTTTCGATGTAAAACAGCGGCAGCGGCTGGAAATGTATCTTGCAGGCACCCTTGAGGAGGTAAGTCAACAATGAGTCCCTATCTCGGCGAATTTCTCGGCACCGCGACGCTGATGCTGCTCGGCAGCGGCGTGGTCGCCGGCGTGCTGCTGCCGCACTCGAAATCACAGCACGGCGGCTGGATCGTGATCACCGTCGCTTGGGGTCTGGCCGTCTTGTTCGGCATCTATACGGCGGCACCCAGCGGCAGCGGCGCGCACATGAATTCCGCGCTGACGATCGCGCTGGCCGCGCTCGGCAAGTTTCCGTGGGCGCAGGTGCCGGGCTATGTCGCCGCACAGGTTTCCGGCGCGGCGGTCGGCTCAACGCTCGCATACCTCGCCTATCTGCCGCACTGGAAAGGCGATCTCGATCCACTCGCCAAGCGCGCGGTGTTCTGCACCACGCCGGCGATCCGCAATTTTCCGGCCGCGATCCTGTGCGAGATGATCGGCAGCTTCGTGCTCATGTTCGGCGTGTTGATCATCGGCGCGAACAAGATGACCGAAGGCCTCGCGCCGTTCGCGATCGCCGGTCTCATCGTCGCAATCGGCCTCTCGCTCGGCGGGCCGACCGGTTACGCGATCAACCCCGCGCGCGACCTCGGTCCGCGCATCGCGCACGCGCTGCTGCCGATCCCGGGCAAGGCCGATTCGGACTGGGCCTACGCCTGGGTACCGGTCGTCGCGCCGGTCGTGGGCATGCTGCTCGCGGCCGGCTTCTGGCAGGCGTTCTACGCCTGAAGCGAAAAGCTTGAGCTACGGAGAACACGGAGAAAAGACAAATTTGGCTTTTTTCTCTCTTCGTGTTCTTCGTGGTTCGATCTCTTGCCTGCATTTTGCAAGGAAAGAAAACATGGGTAACTCCTATATCCTCGCCATCGACCAGGGCACGACGAGTTCGCGCGCGCTGCTGTTCGACCATGCCGGCGATATCGCCGCGAGCGCGCAGCGCGAGTTCGCGCAGAAATTTCCACAGCCGGGCTGGGTCGAGCACGATCCGGTCGAGATCCTTGCCAGCGTCGAAGCCACGGTCGCCGAAGCGATCGCGACCGAGCGCGCGCTTGGCCAGATCGACATCGCCGCGATCGGCATCACCAACCAGCGCGAGACGACCGTGGTCTGGGAGCGCGCGACCGGCAAGCCCGTGCACGACGCGATCGTCTGGCAGTCGCGGCAGACGCGCGCGATCTGCGACGAGCTGATCGCCGCCGGCCACGACGCGCTCGTGCGCGCGCGCACGGGCCTGCTGGTCGACGCGTATTTCTCCGCGACCAAGGTCAAATGGATCCTCGACCGCGTCGATCCCGCGCGCGCGCGCGCGAAGCGCGGCGAGCTGCTGTTCGGCACGATCGATACCTGGCTGATCTGGAATCTCACCGACGGCAAGGCGCATGTCACCGACGCGAGCAACGCCTCGCGCACACTTTTATACAACATCCACGAGCAGCGCTGGGACGACGACCTGCTCACGCTGTTCGGCGTGCCGCGCGCGATGCTGCCCGAGGTACGCGCGTCGAGCGAGGTCTACGGCCACACCACGCATTTCGCGCGCGGCCGCTCGATCCCGATCGCGGGCGTCGCCGGCGACCAGCAGGCCGCACTGTTCGGCCAGGCCTGTTTCGACGCCGGCATGGCGAAGAACACTTACGGCACCGGCTGCTTCATGCTGATGAACACCGGCACGAAGCCGGTGGCGTCGAACAACGGGCTGCTGACGACGATCGCGTGGAACATCGCCGGCAAAACCGAGTACGCGCTCGAAGGCTCGATCTTCGTCGCCGGCTCGGTGATCCAGTGGTTGCGCGACGGGCTGCGCCTGATCGATGCCGCATCGGATTCCGAAGCCTACGCGCGGCGCGCGAAGTCGAACGAGGGCGTCTACCTCGTGCCGGCCTTCGTCGGCCTCGGCGCGCCGTACTGGCGCAGCGACGTGCGCGGCGCGCTCTTCGGCCTGACGCGCGGCACGCGCAAGGAGCATCTCGTGCGCGCCGCGCTCGAATCGATGGCCTACCAGACGCGCGACGTGCTTGCCGCGATGCAGGCCGACGCGAGCATCAAACTTTCCACGCTGCGCGTCGACGGCGGCGCGATCGCCAACGATTTCCTCGCCCAGTTCCAGGCCGACGTGCTCGGCGTGCCGGTGCAGAGGCCGAAGCAACTTGAAACGACCGCGCTCGGCGCCGCCTATCTCGCCGGTCTTGCGACGGGCTTTTGGCAAAGTCGCGGGGAGATCGCACGGCATTGGGCGATCGGCCACAGCTTCGCGCCCGAACTCGGAGAGGATCAGCGCGAGCGGCTGTATACCGAATGGCAACGCGCAGTCGGGGCGACGCTGGAATTCCGTATCGCGCCGGGTTGACACGAACCGCTCGCGGGAGAGATTGCGATGGGTGCGAAAACGCATATCGAGACGCGAGCCTTCGAAGTCGAGGATGAGCACGGCCTGCGCACGATACTGGTTCACACGCAACCGGTCAGCGTCGACGACCATGGCCATGCAACTGCCCTGCCTCTCGGCTCGGAGTGGCGTCTGCGCAATGGCGAGTCGGTGATTCCACTTTCCGATACGGAGTTCGAAGCCGCCCACGGCAAGCGCTGGCACAAGGTTGCCGGGCGCGAAGCGCGTTAGCGCACAACACACAATTCCATCATGTTTTTTCCGTTTTCTTCACGGCGCGCTTGCCAGAATCGAACTAGCCGTAGTTCGACGCCGTTAAGACCCCGCCCGCAAGCGGATCAAGAGGAGATGGAAAATGACACAGCAAACCATGCCCACACCCCCGGAAGCGGACGCGCGTCCCGCCGGCTTCCTGGTCAACCTGTTCGGTCTGCTCGCCGATTTCCTGTTCCTGCGCGAAGGTCAGACGCGCATCGACCTCTACGCCTTCCTCGCCTGGCTGCGGAGGCATCAGCATGCAGATCAGGCGCAACGCATCGAGGCCGACCCGGCTCTGCTCGATGCGATCCGCAACGCGCTGGCCGAGGGCCATGGCGAAATCATCACTCGTCTCGAAGCGATCGATGAAGCGCTGCTGCACCTGTGCGAACCGCCCGGTCCGTTCGCCACGGTCGCGCGCACGGCGCGGCCCGATCTCGCGCTGAGAGCCTTGCGCACGTGAGTGCAAGGAAAGCGTCGGCGCGCGTACCCGCAACGCGCGCCGACGCGCCGACATTCGGCGTCGAGGAGGAATTCTTTCTCGTCGACCTGCGTACGGGCCGCTCTCCGGGTCGCGTGTCGAAGACCTTCGTCAAGGCATGCCAGCGCCGACTCGGCCAAGCGGTCGCCTTCGAGTTGCAGCAGGCGCAGGTAGAACTCGTCTCGCCGATTTTCGATGACGCCACGCACGCGCTGGACACCGTGATCTCGTTGCGCGCGCAGATCGCCGAGATCGCGCAGGCGATGCACCTGGGCATCATCGCTTGCGGCTCGCACCCGATCGCGCGCTGGCAGCAGCAGGTGCAGGCCGACAAGCCACGCTACCGGCGCTTCGCCGACGAATACCAGATCGTCGGCCTGCGCGGATTCTTCTGCGGCCTGCATGTGCATATCGGCGTGCCGGGCGTCGACCGCGTACAGCTTATGAACCGCATGCTGTCGTGGCTGCCGCTGTTTCTCGCCTTGTCTGCCGCATCGCCGTTCTGGAACCTGCGCCGCACCGGCATGTTTTCCTACCGCCAGTCGGCCTACACCGAGTGGCCGCGCACGGGCACGCCGGATTTCTTCGCCGACGAAGCCGAGTACCAGCACTTCGTCGCGATCCTCAGGCGCGCCGGCAGCATCCGCGACGGCGGCGAACTGTGGTGGACGATCCGTCCGTCACCCCGACACCCGACCCTCGAACTGCGCATCGCCGACAGCTGCACGCGCGCGGCCGACACGATCGCGTTGGCGACGCTGTTCCGCTGCCTGGTCAGCGCACATCTGCGCCTGCCCGAGCTCGGCGCGCAACGCAGCTCGGCAACGCGCCGATTGATCGAGGAAAACCGCTGGCGTGCCGAACGCTACGGCATCGAGGCCGAGTTCATCGACGAGACGCGCGAGCGTACCGTGCCGGCGGCCGAACTCGTCGAGGAAGCGCTGGAACTGGTGAAACCCGACGCGCAAACGCTCGACCCGGACGGATCGCTGCGCGCGCTGCGCACGATCCTCGCGCGTGGCACCAGTGCGCATGCGCAATTGCAGGCCTATGACAATGCACTCGCCGCAGGCGCGAGCCACCGCGACGCGCTGCGCGCCGTGATCGATTGGTTGCTCAATGCAACCGTGCCGGGACAGCGACTCGCATAGACTGCGCCCCAGCGAAGATCATTGTGGTTCTTCGACCAGGTAGCCTTTTTTCCGCATCATCGCGAGGCGACCGTCGGAGCTGACCAATTCGGTGACCGGCAATACGGCAAACGTGCTCGCATTGTTCCACAGCGCAGTCTCGGCGGCATCGAGCCACTCGCTGCGAATGCGCTGCTTCGCTGCATCGAGCTTCTCGCGCAGGTTCGCATTCGCGGCGAGGGTATTCAGGCAGACCGCGCGCTGGTCCGGATACGGCAGACTCTTCAGTTTTTCCAGATCGCCGACGGCCCAGGCATTGGCGCGTGCGCGCATCGCGTCGAGATCGGTTTCGAGCCGCGCGATCGTCGTCGCCAGGCAGTCGATGTCGAGCTGGCCAGCGGTGCTCTTGAAGTCGTCGATTGCCTGGCGTGCGTTGTCGACGGGAATCGGCACGTCGATTTCCTTGACCGGCACCTTGTGCTGTTTCGCGATCTTCTCGATCACCGGCCACAGCGCGTTCTTGTTGGTCATGCCCGACTTGCCGATCGCTTTGCCGTATAGCTCGTTCGCGGCGAGGATCGGGCGCAGGCGTTCGACGTCGTCATACTTGCCGAGGTAGCGCTGCTTCAACGGCAGCCAGCGTGCGTACAGGTCGGGTGGCAGGATGTCCTTGAGTGTCTTGCCGCCGGCGTTCTTCTTCGCGCCGAGTACAGCGGGCAGAAGGAACACTGAGCGGAAGAAGCCGACCTTGAGTTCGGCCCGGGCGTCGGTCAGCACTTCCTGCGCGGAGGCGATGATCTTTTCCACTTCATTGGAGCGCCAGCTGATCGTCTTCGGCAGCGGAGCCTGCGTGCCGAGGATCCACAGCACGTGGTCGCTGTCGCGACGCATCACCTTCCACAACCCCGGGCCCGGCTGTTCGCCGCTGACGAGCACGGTGTCGAGCGTTGGCGCGGATACGCGCGTGGCGTCTGTTGCAGGCAGCGTCTGCGCAGCGGTCGCCGCGAACGACAGCACGTAGATCGGTAGAAGAAAGATGGCGCGCATTCGGGAATCGGGCAGTCGCAAGGCCGCAAGCCTAAGCGGGGAGCAATGAACTTTATATGAAAAAAAACCGGCCATGCGGCCGGCCTTTTTTCGAGCTCATTTTCGATGGCGAGGAGAACCATCTGGGAAATCGGAAAGATCTATAGGCAAAAGAACCTCACCGCCAAGCCTCGCCATCTTGTATTTCAAACCGCTCCTCAGAACTTCGCCCTGACCGACGCGAACCAGGTCCGTCCGATGACGTCATACGTTGCCGCATCCGTCGTCAACGGCGCCGCACTGACGAATGGCGGCTGCGATTTGCCGCTGAGGTTGTTTACGCCCACACTAACCGTATAGTTTTTTGCGAACGTGTAGTGCGCGTCGATGTCGAAATAGCTATAAGACGGCACGCCCGGCGCCGTGGAAGTCGGGTTTTGAACCCGGTCCGAATGGATCATGCTGCCGATGTAGCGCCAACGGAACGAGGTGCTGAATCCGTCTCTGGAATACGTCAGCGCCGTATTCGCCTTCCAGTGCGGATGCGTAATGTCTCCGCCATCAAGGCCAAAGCCTATGCTGCCGGCGTAGTTGTAAGTCGGCGTGCCGAAGAGCCCTGCGACTTTGTAGTTCTTGAGGTAAGAAACGACCGAAGCGATTTGAATGTTGCCGGCACTGGAAGAAGCGCCCAGGTCTTCCAGCGCGAAACGCCAGTCGACCTGCGCGTCGATGCCATCGAGCGAATAGCGGCCGAAATTGAACAAGCCTTGCTGTCCCCGGATGATGTTTCCCGAGGACGGATCGCGCGTGATCCGCTGGCAATAGGGATTCGACAGCGAATAATCCGGATTGCTCACGCCATCCGCGTTGAAACACCGCGGCAAAATGTCGGTCAGCGCGAGCGTGCCGATGGCATCCGAGATCTTGATGTTGTAGTAGTCGATCGAAAACTGAAGATTGTGAAACAGATTGTTGTCGAAATCCGGTTGAATGACCGTGCCGAGCGACCAGGTTTTCGCTTTTTCCGGCAGCAGATCGGCATTGCTTCCATCGACGCCGTCAACCGAGGCAATGGTGTAGCTGTACGACGGTATCAATGACGACGGGACGCCCTGCGCCACGCAGAGCGCCTGCACTTTGGCGGCATTCGGACCGGTACGCAGTGCGCTGTTGACGTCGCAGGGATCGCCCGCATGCGGGGTCGTGCCAATGGGAAGGTTGCTCGTGGTACGAGGTCCGTAAAGATTCAGCAGGCTCGGAGCACGAACGGCAACCGAGTAACCGCCGCGGACATGCATCTGTTCTATCGGACTCCAGTTCATGTCGGCCTTCCATGTGCTTTTGCCCGAGAACGAGTCGTACTTGGAGTAACGATAGCCGAGATCGAAGGTGAGTTCCTTGGCGAAGGGCCGCTCGATCAGCAGCGGCAACAGCATTTCGCCGAAAACCTCGCCGACCTTTTGCTGACCGGAGGCGCTCGTCTGCGAACCGTAGGCCAGCGAATCACCGGTGACGAAAATGGAGTCCGGCTTGTAGTTGAAGTCGACCTGGCGGTAATCGGTGCCAAGCGCGAACTCGGTCTCCCCGTCGAGAAGATGGAAGAGCGGGCCTTGCACGGTCGCTTCGACCAATTTCTGCGTCTGGGTATTCGAGTTATGGTCGTTGCGGCCGGCATATTCCAGACAGCCCGCGCTGATGGGATTGTTGCCCAGCGCGTTCCATGCGTAGCCGATGCAGTTCCCGGCATTGCCCTTGTAATTCGCCGTGCCGCCCAGAATGCTGTTTATCGCGGAAAGACTGATGTCGCCATGCACATCGTTCGAGAATTGGCTGCGGCCGAACGAGCCGTAGACATCCCACTTCAGGCGAGTTCCGGGAATATCCCCTTTCAATCCCAGCAGCTCTTGCCAGACGTCGTACTTGAACGTTTCCACGCGGTTGCCGAACGGCACCATCAATTTTGTCAGGATGATGGACTTGGTCGGCGCGGGCGAAATCGAGGACAGGATGGTTTGCAGCCCGGCATTCCCCGTCACGAAGGGGCTGTTCTGCGGAATGATCAGCGGAAGCGCCGTTTTGCTCGATCCGGGCGAGGTTTGGTCGACCGCCGACGATTCGGTGAAATTGAACTGGTTGTACAGCGAAACGCTGTCGGAAAAATCGTAATTGACGCGGGAAAATACATTTTTCTTGGTCAACGGCACCTGCACGGCGAAGTATTGGCCGAGCGCCACCTGCACCTTGGTGCAATCCGCGCTGATGTTCGTGCCCTTGACGGTGCCGAGGCCCTTGTAGTTCTGGACGCAGTTCTTCCCGGCGCCCATGGTGAATATCGTGCCGTCGGTATTCACGCCGATGGCGCCGTTGTAGAGACCGCTTCCCGCAATCGGCGTCGTGCCGCTGTAGCCTGCGAGCACCGAATTGACCGCAGCTATCGTCGGAGCGCCGCCGCCGTAGAGCCCCGCCGCGATGATACCTTCCGGCGGCCGGGCCAGTTGGCGGATCTGCGAAAAGAACGGGCGCGTCGAGCCGTCGACGGTCGCGCGATCGGAATATTCGAGTGCGAGCATGGCGTTGCCGCGGTCGTCGGCGAAGTTCCCGCCGAAAAGGGCGCTGTATTGATTGGTTTCGCCGTCGCCCTTGGTCGTGCTGCCATGCTTCACATTCAGCTCGATTCCGCTGAACTTCTGCTTGAGCTTCAAGTTGACGACACCAGCGATGGCATCCGAACCGTAGGCGGCCGATGCGCCACCGGTGATGACTTCGACATTGTCGATCATCACCATGGGAATGGTGTTCAGGTCGATCGACCCGTCCGGCGCCGAGGGCATCAAGCGCCTGCCGTCGAGCAGCACCAGGGACCGGTTGGGGCCGATTCCGCGAAGATCGGAGTAAGCCTGGCCGCCACTGAATCCGATCGCGGCTTGTGCGTCGCCGACCTCGCTGGCGCCCTGAGCGCCGGCGAATTGCGGCATGTAGGCGAATACGCGATCGAGCGATGGCTGCCCGCTGGCCTCGATCGCCGCCCTGTCGATGGTCGAGATCGGACTGTCGGATTGGAAATCGTTGCGGGCAATGCGCGAGCCGGTGACGGTGACGCTGCCCATGACGGTCGCACCGTCCGCTTTTGCCGCGGACGGAGCCGCTGCCTGCGCCGATGCCGTCGCCGCGGCCGCTTCCTGCGCCACGCCCGCTGCGCCGGCAGCTGCAGGTGTCGCGCGCTGCGTGGAATCTGGCGCGGTATCGATGCCGATCGTGTTGTCGCCTGCCTGGTGAAAACCGAAGCGCGTGCCGCTAAGCAACTTGCTCAGCGCTTCGCGCAACGACATGCGGCCGTGCAGGCCCGCTGTGCTGAATTTGTCGAGCTCGTTGCCGGGCATCAGTATCTGCACGCCGGCCTGTTTCGACAGTGCGATCAATGCCGTCGACACCGGTTGTGCGGTCACATCGGCATCGACCGTCTTGTCCAGCACTTGCGCGAGAACCACCGAGGGCAGCATCGAGAACAGGGCCAACGCAACGGCCTTTGCAACGGTTGTGTCTTCTTGCGGAACGGCGTCAGTTTCATCGAACGTTTCCTCCCATTTGCGATGGAGACATTGCCCATCGAGCAGGGGTTAGACGATCAAGCCGTGGATTTAGGCAACAACGTTGCAAAAATATTTCGCGAACGTGGCAGATATCCCCGCCGAAGCCGCGTAAGCCTGCTATTGGGCTTTCGGCTCGTCCGAACGATCCCTGCCCGCAAGCGTGCGGCTGGCCAGAACGACGTCTCCCGCCTCGTTGGTCTGCAGGTCGATGGGAAACAAGGTCGGCAAGGCGCGGATCCAGGTATCGGTACTGTTGGCGAGGACGGTTCCGGAAAACACGATCTTTCCGACCGCATCATCGCGCACGATGATGCGGCGATTGGAGTAGCGGTTGATGTCCGCTATCGCGGCACTCAACGGCTCGTTGATGTAATCCAGGCGACCCTGGCGCCACGACAATGCGTGCGAGGTGTCTATCGAAGCGATGACGGGCCCTGGCGCATTCGGCGCCCAGACCACTTCGCTGCCGGCTTTCACGCGAATGGAGTCGGCGGGTGGCTCGCCGTGCGCTTGCGCTTTGGACTTCGCAGCCGTGGGATACACGTCGACCGTGCCTTCAGTAACGGTCACCACCACCCGGCCTGCCGCACTGCGGATGTTGAACGCCGTGCCGACCGCACGCACGTTGATGTTGCCGACCTTGACGACGAAAGGCCGCTCGCGATTGTGAGCGACTTTGAAGAAGGCTTCGCCTTTCTGCATTTCGAGCAGGCGCTGCTTGTCGTCGTACAGCACCGCCACCTGCGACTTTGGCGCCAATTCGACGCGCGAACCATCGGGAAGATGAGCCTCTTCCACTGGCGGCGGCGGGACAGAGGCGGTTTCCGCTTCGACTTTCGCCGCCGGATTGCGGATCAGGCCCGGCATCCATCCGGATACGAGGAACAATCCGCAGAATGCGGCGGCCAACACCGCGCCTGCCAGGAAGAACTTTCTCCTGCGGCGAGCGGCTGTCGGACCTCTGCCCGACGCGGGCCGGGCACGCATTCTCGCTGCGGAAGCATTCGGACGATGCGGCTTGGCAAGCTCGCCAAGCCACAATTCCGGCGCCAGCGGATTGGGTTCTTCGACCACGCGCTCGGCTTGCTGCCAGAACGATTGCATGTCTTCGAACGCGTCCTTGTTGCGCGCGTCTGCCTCGTACCAGCGCAACCATGCGGCAAGATCGTCCTGATCGACGGAATCTTCGCGCAGACGCAGAACCCATTTCCAGGCTTCGCCGAGGCGAACCGAATCGACATCGGTTGGCGCATTCTGTGAAGTTTTGGTGTTTGAAATCGGGTTGTTCATCGCGCGGCCACCTTGGCTTGTTCCGGGGACAGTCCCTTGATGCGCAGACGGCAGTACAACCCCGCATGGGTGAGATAGTGGCGCACCATGCGTGGCTGGACGCCCAATCGCTCCGCGATCTGAACGTCGCTCCACTCTTCGAGCCGATACAGCAAAAATGCGCGCCGGCATTTGGGAGACAATTCCAGCAAGGCCCGCTTGAAAATTTCCATGTCCTCGACGCTGAGCAGATGGCGATCCGGCGAGAGTTGGTCGACGGGCTCTTCGAGAGCCTCTGCTTCCAGCAGCCTCGCCCGGGTGTTGCGCTGCTTCGCGCGATCGATCGCGATGTTTGCCGCGGTCTTGAACAGGTACGAACGCAGGAAGCCGACCGCTCCCGGTTGGTCCAGCTGCAGCATGCGAACGTAGGCTTCTTGTGCGACCTCACGAGCCTCATGCTCATCGCGCAACCGGGTGATCAGGAACGCGTGCAGGGCTCGGTTATGTTCCTTGAACAGATCCGCGATGGTTTCTTCGCGCGCAGCCGCCTGCTCCGTCTGCTCGGTGCCTTCCGGCATATCGCCTGAAAATTCGCCTGGCAAACCGGGCGCCATTGCTATCTCTTCTCCACGATTTCCACACGGTCCTGCCAATGAGACGACTGAAGGGCACAGTTAGGCAATCACTCGTGCAAAAAAGCCGAGCGGCTTCTTTTCATGCATAAAAAAGCCCCGCAGGCCGAAAAATCTTGAAAATCAAGGCGCCAGCAGGGCTCTTTGTCCCACCCCAAAGGGTCGGGTCTTTTCGCGTTCAGCGCTTCATCGAATTGAAGAACTCGTCATTCGACTTGGTGTTCTTCATCTTGTCGAGCATGAATTCCATCGCGGCGAGTTCGTCCATCGGATGCAGCAGCTTGCGCAGGATCCAGATCTTCTGCAGCACGTCGGGTTCGATCAGCAGATCTTCGCGGCGCGTGCCCGAACGGTTGATGTTGATCGCCGGATAGACGCGTTTCTCGCTGATGCGGCGGTCGAGGTGCACTTCCATGTTGCCGGTGCCCTTGAACTCTTCGTAGATCACCTCGTCCATCTTCGAGCCGGTTTCGACCAGCGCGGTGGCGACGATGGTGAGCGAACCGCCTTCCTCGACGTTGCGCGCCGCACCGAAGAAGCGCTTGGGACGTTGCAGGGCATTGGCGTCGACGCCACCGGTGAGCACCTTGCCGGAGGACGGCACCACGGTGTTGTAGGCACGCGCCAGACGCGTGATCGAGTCGAGCAGGATGACCACGTCCTTCTTGTGCTCGACCAGGCGCTTGGCGCGCTCGATCACCATCTCGGCCACCTGCACATGGCGCATGGCCGGCTCGTCGAAGGTAGAGGAGACGACTTCGGCGCGCACGGTGCGCTGCATCTCGGTGACTTCCTCCGGGCGCTCGTCGATCAGCAGGATGATCAGATGCACGTCGGGGTAGTTGTGCACGATCGCCTGGGCGACGTTCTGCAGCATCATCGTCTTGCCGGCCTTGGGCTGGCTGACGATCATGCCGCGCTGGCCGCGCCCGATCGGCGAAACGAGGTCGAGGATGCGTCCGGTGATGTCTTCGCTCGAACCGTTGCCGCGCTCGAGGTGGTACATCTTGCGCGGGAACAGCGGCGTCAGGTTCTCGAACAGCACCTTGTTCTTCGATGCCTCGGGCGGTTCGCCGTTGATCGTGTCGACCTTGAGCAGGGCGAAGTAGCGCTCGCCTTCCTTCGGCGGACGCACGCGGCCGGTCAGGTTGTCGCCGGTGCGCAGGTTGAAGCGGCGGATCTGCGAGGGCGAGATGTAAATGTCGTCGGGACCGGCAAGGTATGATTCGTCCGGCGTGCGCAGGAAGCCGAAGCCGTCCTGCAGGATCTCGAGCACGCCCTCGGAATAGATGCTGCCGCCGCTACGCGCATGCGCCTTCAAGATCAGGAACACGACGTCCTGCTTGCGCGCGCGTGCGGCGCCTTCCTGGATGCCGAGTTCCTCGGCCATCTTCAGCAGTTGGTGCGCCGGCTTACGCTTGAGTTCGTTGAGATCGATCACGACGCCGGTGTTCGGGCCCTGGATCTCGACGAATTCCTCGTCGGCATCGATGTTGGCGCCGCCGCGATTGTTCGGATTGCCGTTGCCGCGCTGCTGATTGCGGTGGCGGTTGCGGCCGCGGCCACGGCGGTCGTCGCGGCGCTCGCCCTGCTGTTTGGAGGCTTCACCTTCGCCGCCGCCCTGCGCGGTGGACGCAACGACGTTTTCGGATGGGGAGTTGCGGCTCTCGCCGCCGGTTTCTTTGGTTTCTGTTTCGGACACGGGCAGACCTTGTGGTGCCGTTGGAAATGAGGGGATGGGTGCGGTTGTCGCCGCGCATGCCAGCTTGCGCGCACGAGCAAACCGGAACCTGCGCAACCGAATCTTCTGAAGGTTCGACGCCGTGGCCGCTTCAGGCGGGGCGGCGATGCAATCGTGGGGTCGAGTAAACCAAGCGGGACTTTCGAGCCCCTTGATGCAAGGTACCTTAGCACTTCGGGCAACGTGCGTCCAGCACACAAACCGGCCGGCCGCGGCTCGGACCGGCGCGATCGGGCCGCACGCGAGGGAACAAAGCCGCGGCCCTTGCGATGCCGCTGGCCATGCCGGTCCACCCCCGCGCGGCGGCGGATATTCAGATCGCCTTGTCGATCAACTGCTCGAGCTGCTTCTTGCCGACCGCGCCGATCTGCGTGGCCTGAACCTTGCCGTCCTTGAAGATCATCAGGGTCGGGATGCCACGCACGTTGTAGTTGCGCGGGGTTTTCTGGTTATGGTCGATGTTGATCTTCTTGATCTTGATCTTGCCGGCGTAGCTGTCGGCCAGTTCGTCGAGAATCGGCGCGATCATCTTGCACGGGCCGCACCATTCGGCCCAGAAATCGACGAGCACGGGCTCGGCAGACTTCAGCACTTCGGCATCGAACTGGTCGTCGTTGACATGGGTGATGGCTTGGTGGCTCACGGCTGGCTCCGGCGGAAACATTTGGGGGAAAGGACGCGCCGATGCGGCGCGCAGGTCCGGCTTGCGCTACAATTACCCGCTACGCGATCGCGGCGTCGACTGGAATCATCAGGGCTTGCCCCCATTTCAGCCGAAGCGCGGAAGCTTTTCAAGCGGCGCCACGCAAAGCGCGGGGTTGGCAGGAGTTGGGGACGATTCCGCCGGTTTTCAAGCACCATACCCCGCTGCTCGCGCCCGCTCCCGCGTGACCACCGATACGAATCCATGCCTGCCCAGACTCTTACCGATACCTTCTTCGACAGCTTCGACCTGCATCCCAGCCTGATCGCCGGCCTGCATGCCGCGGGCTTCACCCGCTGCACACCGATCCAGGCGCTGACCCTGCCGCATGCACTGCAAGGCCGCGACATCGCAGGCCAGGCGCAGACCGGCACCGGCAAGACCGCCGCGTTCCTCGTCGCCGCGATGCAGCGCCTGCTGACCAAACCCGCTCTGCCCGAGCGCGGGCCGACCGACCCACGCGCGGTCATCGTCGCGCCGACGCGCGAACTGGCCATCCAGATCGAGAAGGATTTCCAGCATATCGGCCGCGGCACGGGGCTCAAGTCCGCGTTGATCTACGGCGGCGTCGACTACGACAAGCAGCGCGACATCCTGCGCGCCGGCGTCGACATCATCATCGCCACGCCCGGCCGCCTGATCGACTATTTCAAGCAGCATGTGTTCTCGTTCAAGGCAGTCGAAGTGTTCGTGCTCGACGAGGCCGACCGCATGTTCGACCTGGGCTTCATCAAGGACGTGCGCTTCCTCATGCGCCGCCTGCCCGATCGCGAGTTGCGCCAGTGCCTGCTGTTTTCGGCGACGCTGAGCCACCGCGTGCTCGAGCTCGCCTACGAGAACATGAACGAGGCCGAACAGCTCACCGTCGAGACCGAGAACATCACCGCCGACCGCGTGCGCCAGATCATGTACTTCCCGGCCAGCGAAGAAAAGATTCCGCTGCTGATCGGCCTGCTGTCGAAATCCGAAGCCAAGCGCAGCATGATCTTCGTCAACATGAAGGTCGCCGCCGAGAAGGTCGCGCGGCGCCTGGAACGGCAAGGCTTCCTCGTCGGCATGCTCTCGGGCGATGTGCCGCAGAAGAAGCGCCAGAGCCTGCTCGGCAAGTTCCAGCGCGGCGACATCGAGATCCTTATCGCCACCGACGTCGCCGCGCGCGGGCTGCACATCCCCGACGTCAGCCACGTCTACAACTACGACCTGCCGCAGGACGCTGAAGACTACGTGCACCGCATCGGCCGCACCGCGCGCCTCGGCGCCGAGGGCGACGCGATCAGCTTCGCCTGCGACATGTACGCGCAGAGCCTGCCCGACATCGAAAAATACATCGACCAGAAAATTCCGACCGCGGCAATCGACCCGGCTCTGCTCGTGCTGCCGCCGCCGCGTCCGCGCCCGGAAGGTGCCCGGCCGATCGTCGAGGAAGAAGACGACGGCAGCGTCCCGACCAAGGGTCCGCCGCCGCGCCAGCGCGGGCCACGCACACGCACGGGCTCGGGCGGACCACGACGCGATGGCGGGCAACGACGCGACAGCGGGCCGCGCCCCCATGCGGCAGCGGCGCGCCCTGCCGCCGTCGAGGCCCCGCCGGCGCCGCAACACGCCGCGCCACCGGCTGGTGAGACCAATGCCGAGGGACCGCGTCGCCGCCGCCGCCGTGGCGGGCGTGGCCGTGGTCGTGGCGAGCTGGCGAACGTGGGCGCTAGTGATGTTGCCGCGACACCCAAGGGCAAACCGGCGACGATCGCCACCACGCCCGCGACGCCGGCCATCGCCGAGACCAAACCGGCGAAGAAGTCCGGTTTCTTCCATCGCGTCGCGCGCCTGTTCAAGCGTTCCTGATTCGCGGACGCCATCGGCCGCCGCATGATCCGCGACGCGACGACGCGCGACTTTCCCGCGATCCTCGCCCTCAATGCCGGGTCGGTGCATTTCCTCAGTCCGCTCGATGAGGGCGGCCTGCATCATCTGCACGCGCAGGCCGCCTGTCATCGCGTGATCGAAATCGACGGCGCCGTCGCGGCGTTTCTGCTCGTGCTGCGCGAAGGCGCCGACTACACCAGTCCAAACTATCGCTGGTTCGCGCAACGCCACGCCCGGTTCCTCTACATCGACCGCATCGTCGTCGATGCACACCAGCACGGCCGGGGACTCGCGGTGCGGCTGTACGACGACCTGCTCGAATTCGCCAAGGCTTCCGGCATCGCGCAACTGACCTGCGAATTCGATCTCGATCCACCCAATCCGGCATCGGCGCAATTCCATGCGCGTTACGGCTTCCGCGAGGTCGGTCGGCAATGGCTGGGCGGCGGCAAGAAGCAGGTGTCGCTGCAGACACGCGAGGTCACGACCTAGCCCGGTTTGCTCAATCCATGCCACCCCTCGGTTATGATCGCGCACAAATCTTCCGGGGAGGGTTCATGAGCCTGTTCGACACCATAACGCGACACAAATCCGTCGAGGCACTGCAGGCCGAAGCGGGCAAGCGCGGTGACTTCCGCCGCGTGCTCGGCCTGTGGCAGCTCACCGCGATCGGCATCGGCGGCATCATCGGCGTCGGCGTGTTCGTGCTCGCCGGGCAGCAGGCGGCGCTCAACGCGGGGCCCGCCGTCGCGCTCGCGTTCGTCATCGCCGGCGTCGCCAGCGCCGCGGCGGCGCTGTGCTATGCGGAGTTCGCCGGCATGATTCCGGTGACCGGCAGCGCCTACACCTACGGCTACGCCGTGCTCGGCGAACTGCCGGCGTGGCTGATCGGCTGGGACCTGCTGCTCGAATACGCGTTGATCGTCGCCGTCGTCGCCATCGGCTGGTCGGGCTATGTGCAGTCTGCGCTGGCGAGTGCGGGCATCGTGCTGCCGGTCTGGGCGCAGGGCGCACTCGGCACGGGTACCGGCCGCGTGTTCAACGTGATCGCGGCGCTGGTCACGCTCGGCGTCGCCGCACTGCTCGTGTTCCGCACCGAATGGGGTGCGCGCTTCAACACGCTCGTCGTCGCGATCAAGGTCGCCGCGGTCGCGCTCGTGATCGGCATCGGCGTGTTCTACGTGAATCCGGCGAACTGGCATCCGTTCGTGCCCGAGCGCGTGATCGATGCGCACGGCGTCGGCCACTTCGGCTGGGGCGGCATCGCCACCGCCGCCGCGGTAGTGTTCTTCGCCGTGTTCGGCTACGACACGCTGACCACCGCCGCCGAGGAATCGAAAAATCCGCAGCGCGACCTGCCGCGCGCGGTGCTGCTCTCGCTGGCCGTGTCGATGGTGATGTATCTCGCCGTGTCGCTGATCCTGACCGGCATCGTGGCCTATCCCAGGCTCAACACCGAGGCGCCGGTGGCCGATGCCTTCAAGAGCCTCGGCCTCAATTGGGTCGCGGCAACGATTTCGGTATCGGCCGTGTTCGGCCTGATCAGCGTGCTGTTCGCGTTCATGCTCGGCGCGGCGCGCATCTGGTACGCGCTGGCGCGCGACGGCCTGCTGCCGCGCTGGTTCGCGCACGTGCATCCGAGCTACGGCACGCCGCATCGCCCGACCATCGTCCTCGGCGTGTTCACCGCACTGGTGGCCGGGCTGTTTCCGCTCGACGAGGTCGCCAAGCTGGTCAACATCGGCGTGCTCTCGGCGTTCATCGTGATCTGCGCATCGGTCATCGTGCTGCGCGTGCGCAAGCCCGAATTGCCGCGCTCGTTCCGCACGCCGTGGGTGCCATTCGTGCCGGTCGTCGGCATCCTGTTTTCGATCTGGCTGCTATCCGAGCTCGCCGCGATCACCTGGCTCGTGTTCGTGGTCTGGGTCAGCATCGGCCTGATCGTCTATTTCGGTTACGGCATGCATCACAGCGCGTTGGCCAAAAGCGTTTAACGCAGATCAAGGCGGATATAAAGACGATAAGAGCGGATCAAGAAAGACGCAATTAAATAAAATGCTCTATCCGCTCTGATCCGCCGTTATCCGCTCTTATCCGCGTCAAGAATCTTTTTTGATGATCAAGTTCGAACAAGTCGGCAAGAAATATCCGTCCGGGCAGGAAGCGCTCAGCGAGCTTTCGTTCGAACTCGATGCGGGTGAGATGGCTTTCATCGCCGGTCACTCGGGCGCAGGGAAAAGTACACTTTTGCGCATGGTTGCGCTGATGGACCGGCCGACGCGTGGGCAGATCACGGTCAACGGCCAGAACCTCGCCAAGACCAAGGCACGCCACGTACCGCGCGTGCGCCGCGGCGTCGGCATGGTGTTCCAGGATCATCGCCTGCTGATGGACCGCAGTGTGTTCGACAACGTCGCCCTGCCGCTGGAAATCGCCGGCTGCGCGCGCGGGGAAATCGGCAGGCGCGTGCGTGCCGCGCTCGACAAGGTCGGCCTGCTCGCGCGCGAGGCCGCAGCCCCGGTGACGCTGTCGACCGGCGAGCAGCAGCGCGTCGGCATCGCACGCGCGATCGTCGGCAAGCCGCCGGTGCTGATCGCGGACGAACCGACCGGCAACCTCGACCCGATGCTGTCGGCGGAAATCATGAAGCTGTTCGCCGAGTTCGAACAGGTCGGCACGACCGTCCTCGTCGCCAGCCACGACTTGAACCTCATCAAGCGCATGGGCAAGCGCGTGCTCGTGCTCGACCACGGCAAACTCATCGACGACTTCCGACCCGCCGCGGCGGCGGCATCGAACAACGCGGTGGCGCGCAGCGCGCGCGACGATTACCCCCCCTCCCCGGCGAGCGCAACGAACGGGGAAGGGCAACAGGTGGGGGCCGGGCAGGATGCGGCGGTGCCGCCGCTTTCGCCGGGCCAGGGCGACGCATGAACCGCCGCGTCGCGACCATCCGGGTCAAGCTGGAAAAATCCGCGGCGCCCGCACCCGCACCGCGTGCCCCCGCGCACAAACGTCGACGCATGGGTGCATGGCGTGAACACCACGCACGCAGCTTTCGCGCGAGTCTGCGGCGCCTCGCCGGGCGGCCCGGCGCAACCGCACTGACCTTGCTCGTGATGAGCCTTGCATTGTGTCTGCCATTCCTGCTCTGGCTGCTGCTCGACAACGCGCGCGCACTGGGAGGGCATCTGGACGACGCTCGCGGTATCGGCGTGTTCCTCAAGCCCGAGATCGACGCGGCAACGGCACGATCCTTCGCCGACAAGCTGCGTCGCCGCACCGATGTCGCCGTGGTGGCGATCAAGACGCCCGAGGAGGGGCTTGCCGAATTCCGCAGCCAGTCGGGTTTCGCCGACGCGCTCAAGGTGTTGCAGAGCAACCCGTTGCCGACCGTGCTGATCGTGACGCCGAAGATCGCGGCAGCATCCGCCCGCGCCACGCCGGCCCTCGTCGACGAACTCGCGCACGACAAACACGTCGACCAGGTGCAGTACGACGCGCTCTGGCGCCAGCGTCTCGACGCGATCCTCGCCTTCACCGCGCGCGTCGCCGGCGTACTCGCGATGTTGCTCGGGCTTGCGGCGCTGCTCGTGGTCGGCAACACCGTGCGCAACGACATCGTCGGACGTGCCGAGGAAATTTCCGTGATGCAGCTGCTCGGCGCCGACCGCGCCTTCGTGCGTCGGCCGTTCCTGTACACCGGGCTGTGGTACGGCGCACTCGCCGGACTCGTCGCGCTGCTGCTGATCGCCGGCGTCGAGATCGCGCTCGCGGCCCCGCTGGACCAGTTGACCTCGAGCTATGGTGGACGCTTCACGATCCACGGCCTGTCGTGGGTGCAGGCCATCGCCCTGTTCGGCACCAGCGTCATGCTCGGTTGGCTCGGCGCCTGGATCGCGACTTCGCGCCAGCTGCGTCTGGGCCGGCCGCAGTGAGTGACGACAGGATTCAACTCGAACCTTCCTGGAAGGCGCGCGTCGGCGACTGGTTGCAGCGCCCCGAGATGCAGGCACTCAGCGAATTCCTGCGCGGCGAACTGCGCAAGGGAAAAATCATCTATCCGCCGCCGAAGCGCATCTTCGCCGCGCTCGATGCGACACCGTTCGACCGGGTGAAAGTCGTCGTGCTCGGCCAGGACCCGTACCACGGGCCGAACCAGGCGCACGGCCTGTGCTTTTCGGTGCTGCCGGGTGTGGCGACTCCGCCGTCGCTGGCAAACATCTTTGCCGAAATCGAGCGTGACCTGCACATACCACGCCCCGATCACGGCTGCCTGTTGCCGTGGGCGCGACAAGGCGTGCTGCTGCTCAACGCGACCCTGACCGTGCAGGCGCACCAGGCCGGCTCGCATCAGGGCAAAGGCTGGGAAGGTTTCACCGACGCCGTGGTCGATCATCTCAACCGCGACCGCGAAGGTCTCGTGTTCCTGCTCTGGGGAAGCTACGCGCAGGCCAAGGGCAAGCTGATCGACACGCGCCGCCACCTCGTGCTCAAGGCGCCGCATCCCTCGCCGCTGTCCGCATATCGCGGCTTCATCGGCTGCGGCCATTTCTCGCGCGCGAACGCGTATCTGCGCGAACACGGACAGACCGAAATCGACTGGCGCCTGCCATCGGCGAGCGAGGTCCCGCTCGACTGAGCGAGGGGACGTCGAAGCGTTGCGGAATACGGTTTCCGAGCACTTTCAGGTACAGTGCAAAGTTGCCGGGTTAATAGCAACCCGACGCTGCGGAGGACAACGACATGACCGACCACACCTACCACGGCAGCTGCTTCTGCGGCGCCGTCCAGTTCAAGCTGACCGGTACGCCGGCGGCGATGGGCTACTGCCACTGCGAATCCTGCCGGCACTGGTCCGCCGGTCCGGTCAACGCATTCACCCTGTGGCAGCCGGAAGCGCTGCAGATCACCCACGGCGCCGACCAGATCGGCAGCTACAACAAGACGCCGCGCAGCTACCGCAAATGGTGCAGAAACTGCGGTGGCCACCTGTTTACCGAGCATCCCGCCTGGGGCCTCGTCGACGTCTACGCCGCCGTCATTCCGGACCTGCCGTACCAACCCGGTGTGCATGTGCACTACCAGGAAACGAAGCTGCACATCCGCGACGGCCTGCCGAAGATGAAGGACGTGCCGAAGGAGATGGGCGGTTCCGGTGCAACCCTCGCCGAGTGATCGGCGCGATGCGGCGGACGCGATTCACATCTGCCGGAACAGATGCAGGTAACTGCGGCTGACCGGCAGCACTTCCTCACGATGCTTCAAATGAATTTCCGCCGTGTCGTTGTCGCCGCGCACGACATGGCTGACCGCGCGCAGGTTGACCACGACCGCGCGGTGCACCTGTGCGAACTGCGCGGGATCGAGCTGAGCGACCAGTTCCTTCAGGGTCGAACCCACCAGTGCTTCCGATGCCTGACCCGCGTCGCTTCGCCAGGCGACGCGCGTGTATTTCGTGTCGGAACGCAGATAGTCGATGTCATCGACCGCGATCAGGCGCAAGGTCTGACCACTTTGCGCGCGCAGCCAGCGCAGCGGCGCCTGCGCGCCGGCGCACTGCAACCGCGTGGCCAGTTCACGTAACAGGGTTTCGGTGTTCGAGGCGGGTTGCGCGGCGGCAAGGCGCTCCTTCAGGCGAGCAACCGTTGCCGCGAGACGTTCCGGCTCCACCGGCTTCACGAGATAGTCGAGCGCGCCCTGCGTGAACGCCTGTACCGCGTAGCGATCGTGGGCGGTGACGAAGACCAGATGCGCGCGGCCGCCGATCGCGGCGGCGGCCTCGACACCGGACAACCCCGGCATCTGCACGTCGAGAAAGCAGATCTGCGGCCGCTTCGCCTCGAAGAATTCGACCGCCTCGCGTCCGTTGCGCGCCTGCGCGACGACGACGAGTTGCGGCCACGTCGCGTCGAGTTGTCGCGCCAATGCGTCGCGCAACAGGGGTTCATCGTCGGCGATCAGGGCGGTCGGGCGCGCGCTCACGTGGACGCCGTTCCGGCAGGCAGGTCGAGTTCGGCGCAGACGCCGTGCGGCGGCAGCTCGGTCACCGCGAGGCTGGCCTGGCCGGCGAAGACCAGGCGCAGGCGTTCGCGCAGATTCCACAGGCCGGTGCCCAGCCCATGGTTCGCCGCACGCAGCCCGACGCCGGTGTCGCACACGCGCAGCAGGCAGCGCGCGTCGTGGCGACGTACTTCGATGTCGATGCGGCCGCCGTCCTCGGCGGGGTCGATACCGTGACGTACCGCGTTCTCGACCAGGGTCAGCAACGTGATCGGTGGGCACATAAGCACGCGCGCCGACTCGTCCACGTGCAACGCGTAGCTCAAGCGGTCGGGCATGCGCATGTGCATCAGTTCGAGATATGCCTGGGCGAGGTCGAGCTCCTGCCCGAGCGTGGTCGAGGCTTCGTGCAGACGCGGCACCGCCGCGCGCAGGTAGGCGGTCAGGGCGCGTAGCACGGCGGGTGCCTGCGGCGATCCGGCATCAACCAGCGCCTGCACGTTGGCCAGCGTGTTGAACAGGAAATGCGGGGCGACCTGCGCCTGCAACAGATGCAGCCGCGCTTCGAGCGCCTGACGTTCGAGTTCGCTGCGCGCGAGATCGAAGGTGAGCGCCTGATGCCGGGCGAAGGCTTCTTTCTGCCGGACCAGAGCACCGAGCGCGACCCACGGACCGACCAGCAGGCCGGCCACATTGATCGCCGTAAAACAGCCGCGCAGATGCTCGACATCCCAGAACGGCTGCCCCTCCGCGTTCGGCAGCCAGGCAAATGCGGCGAGAGTCGCAAGCGGAATCGCCACGGCCACGCCAAGCACCTGCAGCACCCAGCGTGCCAGCCACGCGGGCAGGCGTCGCGGCCATTGCTCGATCAATCCGAATGCGAGCATCGCGCCGAGTCCGATCGCGAGAACATGAATGCCCAATTCCGAAGCCGGCGGACAGCCGAAAATCAGCAAACGCCACAGACCGACCGCGAGGCCGCAGGCGAGCAGCACGCGCCGCCAGCCCAGCATCAGGGCCAGACCGTGCGGCTTCGCGGAAATCAGGGTTGCGGACATGCCGATAGCATAGTCGAGTTCCGCTCAGGCGCGACCAGCCTGCATCGCCCGCACGCGCTCGTTCCACGCCGGTACGGAAACACCCTTGATCATCAGCCACAGGCACAACGACAGCTCGGCAACCAAGCACGGAAGCAGGATCGCGGGGAAAATCGCGTACGCCAGCTCCGGCGCCAGAATCAGGGCGAAGCTGTTGACCATGTAGCACACGCCCGCGATCGGCATGAGCAAGCCGAGGAACTTCGGCAGATATCCGCTGTGGAAGATCAGCCAGCCCAGAACGATGCACTCGCCGCCGAAGAAGATCAAACCGATGCCGAAACCATAGGCGTGCGCGCGGATCGCCACATAGGACAGGGCCTGCAATTGTTCGGGCGTGAACGCCGCGAGGTATTTCACATCGTCCAGCAGAAACAGCGGCAACAGCAGATTCAGTTTGTTCGCGACGAACACCGACATGGCAACGACGTCGAGCAGCAAGGCGAGCAGTGCGATGTTCCTGTGAACCGGCCGCAGGAGGACATACAGCACCAGCGCCAAGCCTACGTCGCACAGATGCTGAAGCAGATCGCCCGCGATGCCCATGCGCCAAATCGACGACGCAGCCAGAATGCCGTGCGCCGTAGCTGTCGCATCACCGATGACGATCAAGCCGTCGCGCACGAACACCTCGCCCAACCCACCGGCGACGATGATGACGAGATACAGCACGCCGCCGAGGCGGGCATAGAGCTGCGGCGAGATGGCAGAGTCGTGGTCGTTCATTGGGCATCCTCACATGCGCGGCAACCACATGATCGCAGCGGCGGCGACCACGCCGACGGCCATCGTCAAGCTGAGGAACGTCAAACCTCCGGCCATGGCGATTTTCGCGCGCGCGTTCCGGCCTTGCTGCGCGAGGAAATACAGCCCGACCATGCCTTGCGGAAGGAGATACGCGGCCAGGCCGAGGACGATGAGTGCGGGGCCCGTGAACGTTTCGGGATCGAATCCCACCGGCCCGCGATTGACCGCTATCCAGAACATCAGGCCAACGCGAAAGAACCAGACGCCGCTGACGGCGACGAAGAGACGCAACGCCCAGCGTCGATGAAAATCAACCCGCCGCGAGCGCGCATGGCGCCAGGCGGCCGCGGCGCAGGCCAGAATCAGCAGCGCATTGAAACTGATGATGACGTTGCCGGCAAAGTCGCCCGGCGCGCCACCGCGGAACCAGATCATCAGCAGGCCGCCCGCCGCCATGATTGCCGCGGCGACGAGATAGGCGCGACCGGTCCAGCGATGCAGGGCCGGCACGCGGCGGCGGATTGCCGGGACCAATTGCAGCAACCCTCCCAAGGTGATCACGAAGGCGAAGATCAAATGCACGCCGAGCACGAGGTTGAAGAAGGTATCGCCGCTCACATAGCCGTGCGGCATCACTTTGTTCCAAAGCTCGGGCCGTCCCGCCAGCGTGACACGGCCGTAGAAGCCGGCGATGTAGCCGGCAAAGATCAATTGTCCCGCCGCAGTGACTGCGAACCAAAGCACGGCGGCCGCACGCAGCGCCGCGGCGCCGAATCGCCCCGGGGCCTGCGTCGCCGTGCGCGGCGGATGCGCGGACGAGAACGTCGTGGCATGAGGATGCGCGGCGGCGTGTGCGTCGACGACGGAACTGTTCAAGGCATGCCCTCCCGGGATTGGACCGGGGGGCAATCTCGCCGCATGGGCAAACGAGCGGAAGAGCCGAACCGATGAATGGCGGGATTTGCAGGTCGGGCCGCGCCATCCGCCGACGAGCGGCGCACGATCATCGCCGAGCACCGTGTCGTGCGGCGCACCCGGCGACGAGTGATCAGTGCAACAAGGCGGCCGAAATGTCCTTCACCGCATCGCGCAGATGCTGGATCGCCTGCTTGACCGGCACCGTGACCGGGTGGCGTTCGACGAAGGGGATGGTCAGCGTGCCGACGGCGTGTCCGTTTTGCAGGATCGGCGCGGAAAGATCGGTCACCGCGTCGACCGCTTCGCTCGGCAGGGCGGCATAGCCCTGCTCGCGCACCTGCGTCGCCGTGGCGAGAAACTGCTTGCGCTTGAAACGCTCCTCGCCCGCTTCCATCAACGCCAGCCAGCGTTCCCGCGTTTCCTCGCCCTGGAACGCGAACAACACCACGCCGGAAGTTGCGTGCGCGAGCGGGCGGCGGTGGCCGACGCGCACGACGAAGCCGATGTCGCTCGGTGCGTCCACGCGCGCGATGACGACGATCTGATCCTGCGAGGCGACGACAAGATGACAAGGCTGCTTGACCTGTTCGGCGAGACGATGCATCACCGGCGACGCCGCCTCGGTGAGCCCCTTGATCGGCGGCCGCTCCATGCCAAGCAGGAACAGGCGGTTGGTCAGCGCATAGGCGCCGTCGTTATCCTCGCGCGCGAGGTAGCCGCGTGCTTCGAGCACCTGCAGCATGCGGAAGATCTCGCTCTTGGAATAACCGATGCCCTGCGCGACTTCGGTGAGGTTGAGCGACCCGGGCGTGCGCGCGAGCAGCTCGAGGATGTCCAGCCCCTTGTCCAGAGCCGGGGCGCGGTATTTGGTCGTTTTCGTCACTGCGAGTTCCTTGTGCCGCTGCCGCGCGACACGCCGCGCGGCCGGATGAAAGTTTAGAAACTACGTTTTATATTTGCAACGACAGAAATATCGCTGCTAAACTGGCAAAAGATTCTATCCGTGCGCCAGCAGAACACAATTCCACGCACACCGGGAGGATAGCGATGCACTACGCGAGCAACGGCGCGACGACGACCGGCGGGCAGGTCGCGCGTACCGCCTTCGTCGCCTTTGCGCTGATCGTCAGCCTGTTCTTCCTCTGGGGCATGGCGAACAATCTCAACGACATTTTGATCAAGCAGTTCAAGAAGGCGTTCGAGCTGTCCGATTTCCAGGCCGGGCTCGTGCAGAGCGCGTTCTACCTCGGCTATTTCCTGCTCGCGATCCCCGCCGGCATCTGCATGCGCCGCTTCGGCTACAAGGGCGCGCTGCTGATCGGCCTCGCGCTCTACGCCGCGGGCGCGTTCCTGTTCTACCCGGCCGCGGCGTCGCATGCCTACGGCTGGTTCCTCGCTGCATTGTTCGTCATCGCCAGCGGCCTCGCCTTTCTCGAAACCTCGGCCAATCCGCTGGTCACCGTGCTCGGTCCGGCCGAGAGCGCGACGCGACGGCTAAACCTCGCCCAGTCGTTCAATCCGCTCGGTTCGATCACCGGCGTGCTCGTCGGCCAGCATTTCATCTTTTCCGGCATCGAGCACACGCCGGCCGAACTCGCTGCGATGACGGACGGCGCGCGTCAGGCGTATTACACGGCAGAATCGACGGCGGTGCAGACGCCATATCTCGTCATCGGCCTGATCGTCGTGGTCTGGGCCGTGTTGATCGCGCTGACCCGATTTCCAGCCACGGCCGAGCAGCAGTCCGACCGCGCCGGCGGCGCCGCGCACATCGGCAAGCTTTTCCACAACGCCAATTTCGTTCTCGCCGTGGCCGCCCAGTTCTTCTATGTCGGCGCGCAGGTCGGCATCTGGAGCTATCTGATCCGCTATGTCCAGGGCACCGTGCCGGGCACGCCCGAGAAAAGCGCCGCCGACTACCTGACCGCATCGCTGATCGTGTTCATGCTCGGCCGCTTCGCCGGCACTGCTGCGATGCGCGTGCTCGCGCCGGCGCGCATCCTTGCCTTGTTCGCCGCGGTCAATATCGCCCTGACCGGCCACGCGATCGTCAACCCCGGCCAGTCCGGCGTGTACGCGCTCGTCGCCGCGAGCTTCTTCATGTCGGTGATGTTCCCGACCATCTTCAGCCTCGGCCTGGGCGGGCTCGGCGACGACGACCGCAAGCTCGCCTCGTCGTTCCTGGTCATGGCGATCATCGGCGGCGCGGTGCTGACTGCGTTGATGGGCGCGGTATCCGACGCGTTCGGCATCCATCGTTCGATCCTAGTGCCGATGCTGTGCTTCGCCGCGATCCTCGGCTACGCACTGCGCGCGCGCGAAACGGCCGCGGCCTGAACGCATGCGACTCCACTACGTGCTCGATCTCAAGGACGATCCCGAACTGATCGCCGCGTACGAGCGCTGGCATCACCCGGAAAACGTCTGGCCCGACATCCTCGATTCGCTGCGCGAGGCCGGCGTGCGCGACCTGGAAATCTTCCGCGCCGGCAACCGCCTCGTGCTCGTGCTCGACGTCGGCGACGGCTACTCCGCCGAACGCAAGGCGGCGAGCGACGCGGCGAATCCGCGCGTGCAGGCGTGGGAAGCGTTGATGTGGGAATTCCAGCAGGCGCTGCCGTTCGCCCGGCCCGGCGAGAAATGGGTGGCGATGCGGCAGATCTTTTCGCTGCGCGACGCGCTGGCCTTGCACCGCCGCGGTTGAAGCAACCATCAAATCACGAGCGGATCGGCCGAGGCGGGAGAACTTCGTCTCGCGCGTCTGTCGTGCGCGCGATGTTGCCCTTGCACGACAGACGCCTGCCGCACATGCGGCAGGCGAGTTTCCCTGACGTGACGTTCCGTGCCTAGAAGTTGAGCCTTGCGCCGACCGCGATGCGTCGATCTCCGCTGATCCACGTCTGCGGATACGGCGTCGTGCCGGTCGCGGTCTTCATCGAGAACGTTTGCTCGCGCGCAAGCAGGTTCGTCCCCTCGAGGAACAGGGTCAGGTGCGGATTGAGCGCGTAGCTGGCCTGGAAATCGAGCGTGGAGAACTGGTCGCCGAAGGCTCGCGTGCCCTGGCCGCGCACGTTGGGATCGGCCAGATACGGACCGCGATAGTTGTACGCGAGGCGCAGACTCCAGTCGTACTTCTCCCAGAACACGGTCGCATTCGCCGTCCACTTGGACAGGTTCTGGAATGTGTGCGCAGGGATGTTGTCGATCGGGTCCGCATCGGCCAGACCCAACGCCCAAGTGGCGTTGACCTGCGCGCCGAGCCCGGACCAAGCGCCCGGCAGGAAATTGAACAACTGGATGTAGTTTGCTTCGATGCCCTTGACGTGGCCGCCCGTGCTGTTGACCGGCAGCGCGCAATCGAATGGAATGTTCTGGATCGTGCAGGCCGAGTGTCGGGTCTGGATGAAGCTTGCGATGTCCTTGTAGAAGTATGCCGCGGACAGCATCGAACCCGGCGCGTAGTACCACTCGAGCGAAAGATCGTACTGGGTCGCCTTGAACGGATCGAGATTCGGATTGCCGGAGCTGAAGGAGTTGGACTCCGTGGGCCCGGTGTAGCTGAAGGAGTAGCGCGGCACCATTGCATCGAGCGTGGGCCGGGTCATCATCTTGGCGACGGCAAAGCGCAGGAACAGGTCGTCGCGCAGGTCCGCGGTCGCGTTGAGGCTCGGCAACACGTCGTTGTAGTCGTGATTGAAATGCATCGGCGCAAACGGCGGGTAGATCACCGAAGGCAGCGACGAACCCTGCGGCGGCGGCGGATTGACCAGGACGACGTCGTTGGGATCGTAGGTATTGTCGAGAACGTTCTCCCGCGTGCGCACCAGACGCACACCGGCGTTGCCGTGCACAGGCACGCCGGCGTCGAAGCGGAATTCGGCCATCGCGTACGCGGCCGTCACCTTCTCCTTGATCGAGTATTGATTGGTCGGATCCGCGCTGACGGTCGTCGCGGCATTGTGCAGGAATCCGCCGAACGTTCCGCCGTAGTAGTAATTGAGGAAGCGCTGCGGATCGATGAACGGGAAATTCGTCGGCACGAACGCGCCGCCATCGTAGCCGCCGAGCATCGAGCCGAGCGGCCAGGGCGACACGAACGGCTCCATCGTGATTCTGCCGGGCGAGGTGCCGGGCTGGCCAAACGCCTGATAGAACGCACTCGCGTTCGAGTTCGTCTCCTGCTGGTAGCGCACGCCGACCTTCAGCGCCTCGATGACGCCGCTGCTGAAGCGATACGTCGCATCGGCACGCGCTGCGCGTATCGTATCGGCGCGGGCCAGCACGTTGCCGCCGGCATAGTTCAGGAAATAGTTCGCCGGGCTCGCGACGTTGAATGCCGGGTCGAGCACGAAGCTCGCGATCGGGTCGCCCGGCAGGATGCGGTAACCACCATTGTAGGACGGGCCGACGTCGAACACGCCGGCCTCGAGCGTGTCGATGCCGAACTGGCGCGAGGCGGTGCGCGAGCGGCTGTAGTCGAGACCGCCGCCGATCTCCCAATTGCCCGGGCGCCATTGCAGCTTGAGCGCGAGCACGTCGAGCTTGTTCGTGTTCCAGGTATGGAAGGTCTGGTCTTCGTAGTAGATGCCCTGGCCGATCTGCGTCGTCAGCACATTGTTCGCGTCGGCGACGAGATCGGTGTAGGCCGAGGCGTACTGCGGGCGGATGTCGAACGAGGACTGGATCTGTGAATTGTGCGTTTCCGCATGCAACCCGGTCAGGGTCAAATCGATGCCCGGATCGGGACGGAACTGCAGCGCGCCATACCCGGTCTTGGTGTCGAGAGTGTTCTTCTCCTGCAGAATGCCGAGGCTGTCGAGCACGTAGTACGGCTTGTCGTTGATTGTCTGCGGATCGAGCTGCGCCGAGCCCCAGGTCGAGTTGAGATACTGGCGCCGGTTCCAGGAGAACCCCGCGGTCACGCCAAAAGTGTTGTCGGCGAACACATTGCTGTAGAGCAGCGAGACGTTCGGCGTCTGCTTGCCAAGGCCAGTCGACTGCTGCGCGCCGAACGAGGCCTTGAACACTTCCTTGCCGAGATCGAGCGGCGTGATTGTCTGTACGTCGATCGTCGCCGCCACGCCACCCTCGGTCAGATCGGCTTTCGGCGTCTTGTAAACGGCAAGCGTGGAGATGAAGTCGGGTGCGAGCACGCCGAAGTCGAAATTGCGGCTCGCGGTCTGGTTGATCAGGCTGTCGCTCGCGCTGGCAATGCTCGAGCCGTTGAGGCTCACGTAGTTGAACTCGGTCGGCAGGCCGCGCACGCTGATGTACTTGCCTTCGTTCGCGGTGCTGCCGTCAGCGCTGAGCCGGCTGATCTGCACGCCGGTGACGCGCTGCAGGGACTCGGCGAGATTGATGTCCGGGAACTTGCCGGCGTCCTCGGCGGAAATCGCATCGACCACCTGGTCGGTGCTCTGCTTCAGCAGGATCGCGCGCTCCAGACTCGCCGCATAACCGGTGACGGTGACGACGGACATTTCCTCGGCCTTGCCGTTCGGCTTGCCCGCGTTCTGCGCCACGGCCGCGGAATTCGGCGGCTGCTTGTCTCCCGCTATCGTCTGATCTTCGGATCCGACCGCCGCGATCGCACTGCCCGCTTCGACCGTCATCACCGCGCAAACGGCGATATGCAGCACGGCATGTATCGACTGCGCCAACATCGTTTTCTTCATGTCGTTCTCCCAGGACTTTCTGTGGCGATGCCAGGTCACGTTGTTGCGTGATCTAGTAGTTGTATATATGGAATATAGTACTATATATAAACTTGTCAACGGATCATGATTGCCCCCTGGACCCACCCGGATCCGATCAAGAAAAGTCTTGTGCGCAGGCGCGATGCGCCTTCAGCGCGCTCCCAGCGGCAACACGTGCGGCTCGCGCCGCTGATTGCGGATCACGATGACTTCCACCTCGCCGCGCCAGGCACGTGCGGTACTCAGTCGCAACAGATCGGCGATGGTGTCGATCGGCTCGACCGGACTGCCGTAGCCATCGGCCAATGCTTCGACGATCACGTCGCCCGCCGCGAGACCGGCCTTGGCGGCCGCGCTCTGCGCCGGCGCCGCTAGCACGAGCACGCCGGCGATACGCGCGAGACCTGCCGCCGACTGCTCGCCGAGCGAGGCGACGCTCTTCATCGTCGCGCCAAGGAACGAATGGGTCTTCTGTGCCGTCGCGGCAGTATCCAGCGCCAGAAGTTCGGGAAACCCGGGGCGGCGTGCCTGTGCCTTGAGTTGCGCCGAAGTGACGCCGAATTCATCCATCGGAAAATTCTCGAAGCCGAGCGGCCGTGCCGGACTGCCTTCGCGCACACGGTAGTCACCGTGCGCGGGATCGAGAAACTTCGGGTCGCCGTACGCGGAGTGCGCGTCGAGCCCTGCTGCCCGCGCGCTGTCCAGTGCGTGCCGCGTGGGGAACAGGTTGCGGTCGATGCGCGCGTCCCAATGTTCGACCAGGATCGGCCGATACGGCGCCATGACGATGTTGCGTTCGAACGCATCGCCCGAGCGGGCAAACCACACGTGCGGATGAAAGCTGTTGTTGACGAGGACGTTGTTCCACGCCTCGCGGCTGAAGCCTTCGCGGAACTTCAATCCGCCGTTGAGCAATACGTTGTCGTAAATGCGATAGTTCGACGAGCCGTCGTCGAGGTCGATGTCCCAGCCGTGGTCGCAGCGGAAGCGGTTGTGGCGCAGCGTGATCGGCGCGAGCACGTCGAGCTGCCACAGATCCGGATGCGCCGCGTTGAGCGCATCCATGACCTTGCGGTCCGGATGCCAGAAGCGGTCGCGCCCCCAACTGTTGAATGCGCCGTGGTCGCCCGTTTCGAGCACGGTGTCGAATACGTCGTTGTACTCGATGAGATGACCGCCCCAAGTGCCGCCGCCGACGTTGATGCCGGCGCGCGGTACGTCGTAGATGCTGTTGTGCGTGACACGGATGTTCATCGCCATGTCGATGTCGACGCCGGCGACCTGCTTCTCGATGCGGCCGATGCGATGGATCAGGTTGTCCTCGGCGACCGAGTCCGATGGATAGTCGTCGGTCTTCGGGCCGGGCGCGAAATCGAGCCGGTCGAAGGCAACGAATTCTTCGTAGCGAAAACTCGGCGAGCGCACCGCCTCGGGGCGGCCGACGAAATCGATTCCGCCTCCGCCCATGTCGTGGATGTGATTTCCGACCACGGCGATGCGACGATTGCGCCCGCTGACGAAGACCGCGTTGCCTCCGGAATCGCCGATCTCGTTGCCCTCGATGCGCACGTCTTCGGCATGCTCGATGAACACCGCACCCTCGCGCGCGATCACCCAATCGCTGCGCAGCAGTGGCTCGGTGTTGCGCAGGAATGATGTGCCGGCATGCTGCAACACCAGCCCAGCAATGCGCAGATGATGCAATGGCGCTTGCGCCGTGCCTTGAAGATCGAAGATGCGCGCGGCGCCGGCAACGTCGATGTGGGCGGCGTCCAGGCTGACGCCCGGCGGCGGCATGAAGTACAGCGTCGACGTGCGCGCGTCGTGGAACCATTCGCCGGGTGCGTCGAGCTCTTCGAGCACGTTCTCGACATAGCGATAGGTCGCGTGCGGCGGCGAAGGTCGGTTGTTGCCGACCGCGGTGCCGAACTTCAATGTGCCGTCCGCATTCTTGCCGAGAATCGGAACCTGCATGCCGCCCCAGCGATTTTCGTGCAGCGCCTGCACGATCGCGCCCGCGGGGTCCTGCCAGCGCGCGATGCGCTCCGGCGCCAACGCATCGGCGGCGTAGCCGTCGAGCACCCCCGCATTCGCATCGTAGTTCGGATAGCGCGCGCGCACCTGCGCCTTGCCGTTGAGCCAGAGCTGGTCGAACGCAGCACCGTGCACCTGCGCCTGCCAGATGCCGTCGTGCCGGGGATTCCAGTGCACGTCAAGCAGCCGGCCCGCACGCAGGTGCGGCGGTTTCGCGGGATCGAAGGCAACGATCTCCGTCGGCGCCCGCGCCGTGCCCGACAGCTCGGCGCCGATCAGCAGAGGCGCATCGAGATAGTAGTCTCCGGGCGCGATGCGGATGCGGATCGGCGTCGACGGCGTCTTGCGTCGCACGTCGGCTGCGGCGCGCAACGCGTCGGCGATCGTTTCATATCTGCCGGCGGAGATTTCGCCATCGACGATGAATTCGCGGTAGCCATCGTTCGCGAGCGGATTCCCGCCCGCAACGGCTGGCGCGCGCGACTCGTCCCGCATCGTGGAGCACGCCGCCATCGCGACAACGCAGAGCAGCCCCGCGCAACGCGGTATCGGCCGACGCTTCACGCCTGTCGTCATGTACGTCTCTCCCGGTCAGTCGCGGGTTTCGATGACCAGCACCGTGTCGACCGGATCGAGCGGCTTGTCGGGCAGCTGCACTTCCAGCGTCTTGCCGTTCTGTGCGAGCTGCAGCGGCGCATGGCTCGGGTCGGCAAGCAGATATGCGGATTTTGCATGAACGTCGCCCGCGTCCACGCGGAATGTCTTGCCCGGCCACTCGAACAGGTGCACGTATACTTTTCCCTTTTTGCTCGTCGCACGCCAGTCCCACCTGGGAATCCACTTCGGCTTGCCGTCGCCGCTCTTTTCAGTCTTCGAATAGCTGCCGCGATCGCCCGCGAACGGCGTCGGCCCGGTGCCGTAGATCGACTCGCCGTTGACCTTGAGCCAACTACCGACGTCGCCGAGGATTGCCACTGCCGGCGCAGGGATGGTGCCGGTCGCATCGGGTCCGACGTTGAGCAGGTAGTTGCCACCCTTGCTGGCGATGTCGACGAGGTTGCGCACGATGACTGCGGGCGATTTCCAGTGGTCGTCGTACTTGTTGTAGCCCCAATGATCGTTCAGGGTCATGCAGGTTTCCCAGTACACGCCGGGGCCGAAGCCGCGCGCCGGGATGTTCTGCTCGGGCGTGCCAAAATCGCCGACGCCCTCGCCCTTGTCCATGCCGGCGAGGCTGCCGGCGCGTGAGTTGCCGACGCGGTTGTTGATGATCAGGTTCGGATCGAGTCCGCGCAGATACGCGTACAGCTCGCGGCCGTCCTCGTTCGTCCACCAGTCCATCCATTCGCCGTCGAACCAGAGCACCTCGGTGTGCGTTTCGCGGATCAGTTCGGCCAGCTCGGTCTTCATCTCCTCGATGTAGGCGCGCTTTCTCGCCAGATCCATCTTCGTCGGGTTGTAGTGCTTTCCCGGCTGCGCGGGCGACTGCGAGGGATCGTGCCAGTCCATGATCGAGTAGTACGTACCGAAATGCAGGCCGGCGCGGCGCGCGGCATCGGCCAGCGGCTTGAGCACGCCCTTGGCATACGGCGTGCGCTTGGCGATGTTGTAGTCGGTGCCCTTCGTGTCCCACATCGCGAAGCCTTCGTGATGCTTGGACGTGATCACGATGTACTTCATGCCCGCATCCTTGGCGATGCGTACCCATTCCTCCGGGTCGTACTTCGTCGGGTTGAACTGCGCCGCGAACCTTTCGTAGTCCGCACGCGCGATGCCGGTCTGGTCCATGAACCATTCGGCCAGGTCCTTGCGCCCGTTCCACTCGCCAGCCGGCACCGCGTACAGACCCCAGTGGATGAACATGCCGAAGCGTGCGTCGCGCCACCAGGCCATGCGGGCGGCACGCTGTTCCGACGTTTCGGTGTTGTGGCCAGGCACGGCGGTCTGCTTCAAGTCTTGCGCCTGTGCGACGCTGGACATGGCGATCAGCGATGCGAGGATCGCGCGATGGACGAACCGGATTGTCATCTTCACGGCTTCACTCTCCCTCGGATCATCATTCGTTGGGTTGGATACGCCAGCGCAGCAATTCATTGTGACCAGACAGCGCCGCCTGGAAACCGATGTTCGCGTATCGAAGTCTCTTTCATCTGTGCCGACATGCCCGGCGCCGATGGCGCGAGATAGCGCCCGCAGCGGATGCGCACGGGATCGACGAAGTGTTCGTGCAGGTGATCGACGAATTCGATTGCGCGATCCTCCATGCGTCCGCTGATCGCGACGAAGTCGGCCATCGCCAGATGCTGCACGAGCTCGCACAGGCCGACACCGCCCGCGTGCGGAAACACGCGCACACCGAACTTCGCCGCGAGCATCAGGATCGCGAGATTCTCGTTGACACCGCCGACGCGCGCTGCGTCGATCTGGATCAGGTCGACGGCCTGCGCCTGCAGCAACTGCTTGAACATCACGCGATTGTGCGTGTGCTCGCCTGTCGATACCGGCATCGGCGCCACGCCCTTGCGGATCGCCGCGTGGCCGAGCACGTCGTCGGGGCTCGTCGGCTCCTCGATCCAGGCGATGTCGAATTCGACCAGGCGGCGCAGCCAGGCTATCGCGGGACCAACGTCCCAGCGCTGGTTCGCATCGATCGCGATGGCGATGTCGCGGCCGACCGTCGCGCGCGCAAGGCGGCAGCGGCGCACGTCGTCCTCGACGTTCGCACCAACCTTGAGCTTGATCGTGCGGAAGCCGTCGGCGACGGCCTGCTTCGCCAGGCGCTCGAGTTTCTCGTCGCTGTAGCCGAGCCAGCCCGGCGAAGTCGTGTAGGCGGGATAGCCCTTCTCGATCAATTCCGCGATGCGCGCCGCCTTGCCGCTTTCGGCGCGCTTGAGGATGCCGAACGCTTCCTCTGGCGTCAGTGCATCGGTGAGATAGCGGAAATCGATCTGCGCGACGATCTGTTCGGACGACATTTCGGCGATGAAGCGCCACAGCGGCTTGCCGGCGCGGCGCGCGGCGAGATCCCAGGCCGCATTGATCACGCCGCCGATCGCCATGTGGATCACACCCTTCTCGGGGCCGAGCCAGCGCAGTTGCGAATCCGCGCTGAGGCTGCGCGCGAACGCACCCAAGTCGGCGACGATCTCGTCCACATCACGGCCGACGACGAGGTGGGAGAGCGCATGGATCGCCGCGGTCTGCACATCGTTGCCGCGGCCGATCGTGAAGACGAGGCCATGGCCGGCGAACCCGTCGTCGGCATCGGTGCGCAACACGACGTACGCGGCGGAATAGTCCGGATCGGGGTTCATCGCATCCGATCCGTCGAGCCGGCGCGAGGTCGGGAAGCGCACGTCGAGCGCTTCCAGTCCGATGATTCTGGCCACGCCCTACTCCTCCGCCACGCGCCGATACGCGACCACGTTCTGGCGCTGCCTGCCAAGGCCTTCGATCTCCAGTTCCATCACGTCGCCGGGCTTCAGGTACACGGGCGGTTTCTGGCCGAGGCCGACGCCGGGCGGCGTGCCTGTCGAGATCACGTCGCCCGGCATCAGCGTCATATAGCGGCTGATATGGCTGACCAGCGTCGGCACGTCGAACACCATCGTGCGCGTGCTGCCGTTCTGGTAGCGGTGGCCGTTCACCGTCAGCCACATCGACAGGTTCTGCGCATCGGGTACTTCGTCGCGCGTGACGAGGTAGGGGCCGATCGGTCCGAACGTGTCGCAGCCCTTGCCCTTGACCCACTGCCCGCAATGCTCGAGCTGGAACTCGCGCTCGGAGATGTCGTTGACGACGAGGTAGCCGGCGACATGCTCGAGTGCCCGCTCGGGCGACACGTCGCGCGCGACGTCGCCTATGACGACACCGAGTTCGACCTCCCAGTCGGTCTTGACCGAGTCGCGCGGAATCATCACCTCGTCGTTCGGGCCGACGATCGCCGTCGTCGCCTTCATGAACAGGATCGGCATTTCCGGCACTTTCGCGTTGGTCTCGGCGGCGTGGTCGGAGTAGTTGAGGCCGACGCAGACCATCTTGCCGACGCGGCCGACCGCGGCACCGTAGCGCGGACTGCCGGACACGATCGGCAGCGACGTCGGATCGAGCGCGCGCAGTTTCTTCAGCCCCGCGGTTGTCAAAACGCCGCCTGCGATATCGTCGACGACGGCGGACAAGTCGCGCAGCGCGCCGTTCGCATCGAGCAGGCCGGGCTTCTCGCGCCCGGGTTCTCCGTATCGAAACAGTTTCATCGTGATCCTCCCTAGTTGGCCCAGCCGCCGTCGATGACGTGCGTGGTGCCCGTGGTGAACGAGGATTCATCGGCGGCGAGATAGACGACGAGCGCGGCGATCTCGTCGGCCTCGCCGAGGCGGCCCATCGGTTGGCGGTCGGTGAAGCTTTTCCAGACCGCGGCTTCGTCGCCGCCCATCGCTTTCACCCGTTGCGCGAGCGACGGCGTCTTCACCGTGCCGGGGCAGATCGCGTTGCAACGCACGCCGCGCGCGACGTAGTCGGCAGCGATCGCCTTGGTCAAGCCGATCACCGCCGCCTTGGTCGCACCGTAGGCGAAGCGGTTGGCCACGCCTTTGATGGACGATGCGACCGAGGCCATGTTGATGATGCTGCCGCGACCGCGTTCGAGCATGCCCGGCAGCACGGCCTTGCAGACGTGGAACATCGCATCGACGTTGATCGCGAACGAGCGCCTCCATGCCGCATCGTCGCAGTCGAGGATGCTGCCCGCGGCCACATAGCCGGCGCAGTTGAACAGCACGTCGATATCGGAATTTGCCGCGATCAGCCCGGTGATTTGCGTCGGATCGGTCACGTCGAGCACCGCCGCACGGATTGCCGGATGTTCGCCGGAGAGCGCATCGAGCGCCGCACGATCGATATCGGTTGCGAGCACGCTCGCGCCCTCGCGTGCGCAGGCCAGCGCGCTCGCGCGTCCGATGCCCGCGCCCGCCGCGGTGATCAGGCAGTGTTTGCCCTTCAATCTAGCGCTCATCTTGCAACCTCAAAAGTATATAAGTGGAAACTTAGAAATCGAGTCGGTACAGCGACACGGCATTCGCGCCGAATATTTGCGTTTCGAATCCCGTCGCGCAGCTCGCCACAAGGTTCCGCGCCATGGCGAACCACGCGCCATAGTCCGAGGCGAGATCGAGCACCGGCCAGTCGCTGCCCCAGAGCACGCGCTCCGCGCCGAAGCAGGCGAAGACGTGTTCGACGTACGGCGCGAGATCCGCCGCCGTCGCGCCCGATGCGGCCTCGGTCAGCAGACCGGACAGCTTGCAGCAAGCACCGGTTTCGCGTGCAAGACGTTCCAGCGATCGCGCCCAGGCGTCGAAGCCGTCGTGGGCAATGTCGGGCTTGCCGGCGTGATCGATCACGCAGCGCAATTGCGGCTGTCGCTGCAGGCGCGATAGCAGTGCGCCGAAATGGCGTGGCTTGACCAGTGCATCGAACACGAGGCCGTGATCGATCATCGCCGCGAATGCGGCGTCGAGTCGCGGCCGTGCCACCCAGCCGCCATCGGCAATGTCCTGGATCATCGGCCGCAGTCCCTTGAGCTTGCCCGCGCCGGCCGCGACCAGCGCGGCGATGCGCCGCGCCACATCGGGCGCGTCGAATTCGGTCCAGCCGACGACGCCTTTGATGAAGGCGTGCTCGCGCGCCAGCTCGAAAAGGAAATGCGTTTCCGCTTCGTTCGCCGCGGCCTGCACGACCACGCTCGCGGTGACGTCGTTCCGCGCCAGCAGCGGCGCGAGATCGGCCGGCTCGAAGTCGCGGTACAGCACGCCGATATCGGGCGTGAGCCAGGCATAGCCGCCGCGCGCCAGGCGCCAGAAATGCTGGTGGGCATCGATGACGATCATGGCGACGGCACCGCCGCATCGGAGGCAAGCAGACCCGCATGTTGCAGCTGGCGCCAGAGCGCAGGCGGAATCGACGTGTCGCGCCGTTGCGCCGCGCTTTCCACTTCCGCCGCCGAGCGCAGGCCGGCGACCACCGTGGCCACGGCCGGATGGGCGAGCGGGAACTGCAATGCGGCCGCGCCCGTATCCACACCCGCCTCGGCGCAGATCGCATAGATCGCGCGCGCGCGCGCCAGAGTCGGCGCTTCGACCGGTGCGTAGTTGTAGGTCGCGCCGGGGCCGCGCGCGTCGCCGAGCAGGCCCGAGTTGTACGGCCCGGCGGCAATGATCTTCACCCCGCGCCGCTGCGCCTCGCCCAAGAGCTCGCGCGCCGCCCGTTGCTCGAGCAGCGTGTAGCGCCCGGCGAGCAGGATGCAGTCGAGATCGAAACGCGGCAGGATTTCCAGGCAGACATCCTGCTCGTTGACGCCGATGCCGATCGTGCGGACGAGGCCCTCCTCGCGCAGTCGCGCCATTTCCGGCAACGCCGCGTCGAGCGCCTGCGCGAGCATTTCGGCATGGCGCTCGCCGTGGGTTTGCCGGCCGACATCGTGCAGCAGGAGAATGTCGACGTGCTCCAGACGCAGGCGCCGCAAGCTGGCCTCGAACGAACGCCGCACGCCCGCTCGGCTGTAGTCGAATACCGCGCGACTGCCCGATACGGCGAAGCCGTCGTTGATCTTCGCCGCGCGGGAAGCGTCGGATTCGATCACGCGTCCGACCTTGGTCGACACTGCGAACTCGGCGCGCGGCCAGGACGCGAAGGCGTCGCCGAGGCGGCGCTCGGAAAGGCCATGACCGTAAAACGGCGCCGTGTCGAAGTAGCGGATGCTGCTGCGCCATGCCGCGTCGAGCGCCGCGTGGGCCGCGTCGTCGCCGACCTCGGCATACAGGTTGCCGATCGGCGCCGCACCGAATCCCAACGGCCCCAGCGACATGAATTCGGTTTTCCCGGCGGGCATGAACATGATCGTGATGAGCGAACGGGTGGGAGCTCGCGATACATTTATACCAAATATGAATGATGATTGTATATACGAAACCAGAGGGCTTTCCTGCCTCGGCGGCAAACGTTGAAGCCGCGGCGAAGGTTGCCGCCGT
This sequence comes from Rudaea sp., assembly GCF_057139185.1. Taxonomy (NCBI): domain Bacteria; kingdom Pseudomonadati; phylum Pseudomonadota; class Gammaproteobacteria; order Lysobacterales; family Rhodanobacteraceae; genus Rudaea; species Rudaea sp. The sequence goes on from NZ_DBNHDN010000034.1 coordinate 54,525, forward strand.
TCCGGTCGTTGTGGGTTGATGCGCGCGGTGCGACGGCTCGGAAAGGCCGATCCACTGGCACAACTCCTTGTTCCGCCTGTGGAAACCCCGGATGAACGTTATTTAACGTGCCGCCGCTTCCATTCATGTACCATGCGGTCCAAGAAAAGAATGTTACCGATCAGTCACGGAACTTTCTGCCCTCGTTAGCACTCTCATACCCCGAGTGCTAGACTGGGCACCTTGAGGAGACCAGAATGTCCACCGCTACAGCTTTGGTTGCGAACAACCTGCCGATCCCGAACGCGCTCGGCAGCCTGGATTCGTACATCACCGCCGTGCATCGCTTCCCGGTGCTGACGGTCGAGGAAGAGCAATCCCTGGCCAAGAACTACCGCGCCAGCGACGATCTCGACGCGGCGAAGAAGCTCGTCATGGCGCACCTGCGCTTCGTCGTCCACGTCGCGCGCGGCTATTCCGGCTACGGCCTGCAGATCGGCGACCTGATCCAGGAAGGCAACATCGGCCTGATGAAGGCGGTCAAGCGCTTCGATCCCGACATGGGCGTGCGTCTGGTCTCGTTCGCCGTGCACTGGATCCGCGCCGAGATGCACGAGTTCATCCTGCGCAACTGGCGCATCGTCAAGGTCGCCACGACCAAGGCGCAGCGCAAGCTGTTCTTCAACCTGCGCAAGTCGAAGAAGCGCCTGGGCTGGATGAACAACGCCGAGGTGCAGGCCGTAGCCAAGGATCTCGGCGTGTCGACCGCCGACGTGCTCGAGATGGAGGCGCGCCTGTCCGGCCACGACATGGCCTTCGACGCACCTGCCGATACCGACGAAGACGCCAAGCCCGCGCCGGTCGCCTACCTCGTCGACGACCACGCCGACCCGTACCAGGCGCTCGAAAGCGAGAGCCAGGAGGAGTCCGACCTCGACACGCTGAAGAGCGGCATGGCCAGGCTCGATGCGCGCTCGCGCGACATCATCCAGCGCCGCTGGCTCAAGGACGACAACAAGGCGACACTGCAGGAGCTTGCCGACGAGTACAAGGTTTCGGCCGAGCGCATCCGCCAGATCGAGGTCAATGCGATGAAGAAAATGCGTGCGCTGTTCGCATAGTTTTTCTGCGCTCATCCCTGAGCGCAAGAACCAAAAAGCGACCACCCTGGTCGCAGTTCTCGATAGAAGCCGGGATTTTTCCAACGTTTCAGGCAATCGCGGCCCGGGCAACCGGGCCGTTTGTTTTTACGCGTTCGGCGATGCTCAGCCCGCGTCCACCGACTCGTTGTCGCCGGATGCCGCTTTATGGCCGATGATGATGCGCGCCGCACGCTGGTAGCTCCAATACGCCACGGCCCAGTTGATCAACACGGAAAGGCGGTTGCGGAAGCCGATCAGAAAGAACACATGCGCGGCGAGCCAGAACCACCACGCGAACAAGCCGGACAATTTCCATCCATGCACGTCGACGATCGCCGCCATGCGCCCGATCGTGGCGAGGTTGCCGTGGTCGCGATAGCGGAACGGCGGCGGCGCCGGGCACGCGGCCAGGCGATTGCGCACCACCCGCGCCACGTAATTGCCCATCTGCTTGGCCGCCGGCGCGACGCCGGGCACGGGCTTGCCATCCTGCACGACGCTGGCGAGATCGCCCGCGACGAAAATCTCCGGGTGGCCCGGCACGCTCAGATCCGGCAACACGCGCACGCGCCCGGCGCGGTCGAGCTCGACGCCGAGTGAACGTGCCAACGGCGAGGCGGCGACACCCGCGGCCCAGACCACGGTGCGCGCCGGCACGAACGCGCCGCCCGAGCGATAGCCCTGCGCGTCGATCGCCTCGACCGCGGCGCCGGTGACCACCTCGACACCGAGTCGCTCCAACTGCTTCTGCGCCCTGGCCGAAAGCGCGGCGGGAAAGCTCGACAGGATGCGCGGCCCCGCCTCGATCAGACGCACGCGCGCCGAGGCCGGGTCGATGCGGCGGAATTCGCGTTTGAGCGTGTGCCGCGCGATTTCGGCCAGCGTGCCGGCAAGCTCGACCCCGGTCGGACCACCACCGACGATCGCAAAACTCAACCACGCCTCGCGCCGAGCGGAATCGGTTTCCGCCTCGGCGTGCTCGAACGCGAGCAGCAGGCGCCGGCGCAGCAGCAGCGCGTCGTCCAGCGTCTTCAGGCCCGGCGCGAACGGCGCCCAGTCGTCGTGGCCGAAATACGCATGGGTCGCGCCGCTGGCCAGCAGCAACGTGTCGTAGTCGACGACGCTGCCGTCGTCCAGATGCAGACGACGCGCATCGGGCTCGATGCGCGCCACCGTCGCCATGCGCACTTCGACATTGTTCTGCCTGCGCAGGATGTGCCGCAACGGGGCGGCGATATCCGGCGAGGACAATCCCGCCGTGGCGACCTGGTAAAGCAGGGGCTGGAACAGATGGTGGTTGGCGCGGTCGATCAGCAGGATGCTGACCGGCGCGTCACGCAGTGCGCGCGTCGCCCAGAGCCCGGCGAAGCCGCCACCGACGATGACGATGCGTTGAGGTGCCGTTGTCATCCACGGATCGTATCGCGTCGGCGCGCTGCGACAAAGAACATCGGCTTGTGCTGTTTTCAGTACAAATCGACCGGGTCCACGTCGAGCGACCAGCGCACGCGGCGCGCTTCGCGCAGCCCGCGCACGCCGGCGATCCAGCCGGCGAGGAAGGCATGCAGGCGCGCGCGCTCGTCGGCACTCACCAGCAGTTGGCCGCGTTGCAGTCCCGCGCGACGCGGCATCGGCGCCGGCATCGGGCCGAGCAGGCCGACGCCGTCCGGCCGAGCCGCCAGCACGGCCGCCGCATGCAGGAACTCATCGACCTGGCCCTGCTGCGCCGCATCGGCGCGCAGCAGGGCCAGGTGCGCGTATGGCGGCAGGTGTGCCTCGCGTCGCTCGCGCAGCAGGCGCTGCGCGGCGGCGGCATAGCCATGGCTGAGCAGGGTGCGCAGCAGCGGATGGTCGGGGTGGTGAGTCTGCAGCCACACTTGCCCCGGCTTGAGCGCGCGGCCGGCGCGGCCGGCAACCTGGACGACGAGTTGGGCGAGGCGCTCTTCGGCGCGAAAATCAACGCTGAACAGACCCTCGTCGACGCCGACGATCACCACCAGTGTGAGGTTGGGCAAGTCGTGGCCCTTGGCGAGCATCTGCGTACCGACCACCAGCGCGGCGCGGTCGGGGGCGAGCGCGCCGAGCAGTTCGTCGAGCGCGTTCTTGCGCCGCGTCGTTTCGCGGTCGATGCGCACCAGCGGCACCTGCGGAAAGATTTCCGCCAGTGCCGCTTCGATGCGTTCGGTGCCGAGCCCCTGCGGCGCCAAGTGTACATTGTTGCATTGTGGACAAATGGACGGCACGCGTTGTTCGGCGTCGCAATGATGGCAGCGCAGCCGCGCCGCGCCGCGATGCCAGGTCAGCGGCTTGTCGCAGCGCGCACAGGCGGCATGCCAGCCGCACTGGCGACAGGTCAGCACGGGCGCGTAGCCGCGGCGGTTGCGGAACACCAGTGCCTGCTCGCCGCGCGCGAGGCAGGTGCGCAACGCGGCGACGGTTTCATCCGCGAGACCGTGACGCAGCGGCTTGCCGCGCAGGTCGACCAGACGGAATTGCGGCAGGCGCGCCACGCCCGGGCGCGCGGCCAGATTCCGCTTCGCGTAGCGTCCTGCCTCGACGTTGGCCAGGGTCTCCAGCGACGGCGTCGCCGTACCGAGCACGACTGGCACCGCGAGCGCGCGAGCGCGCACGAGCGCAAGATCGCGCGCCGAGTAGCGCCAGCCTTCCTGCTGCTTGTACGAGCCGTCGTGTTCTTCGTCGACGATGATCAGCCCCGCGTTCGGCAACGGCGCGAACACGGCCGAGCGCGTGCCGATCACGACATCGGCCTCACCGCGCGCCGCCGCGAGCCAGGCACGCGTGCGCTCACCGTCGGCGAGGCCGGAGTGGATCACCTCGATGCGCGCGCCGAGACGTTCGCGGAACCGGCGCAAGGTCTGCGGCGTCAGGCCGATCTCGGGTACGAGCACGAGCGCCTGTCCACCGCGCGCGACGACCTGCTCGATCAGGGCGAGATAGACCTCGGTCTTGCCGCTGCCGGTGATGCCTTCGAGCAGGGTGGGGCCGAAGCCGCCAAAGCCTGCGGCGACCGCGGCGACCGCGGCGGCCTGCTCCTCGGTCAACTGCGGCCCGGCCACTTGCGCGCGCGGCAAGGTGCGCAGCGCGAGTTGCGTAGTCGCGATCAGCCCGCGCTTGCGCAGATTGGCGGCTGCGCTGCGCCAGCCGGGCAGGCGCAGGTCGAGTTCGGTGTGGCTGTGCGGTCCGGCGCCGAGCAGCTCGAACAAGGCGGCCGCGCGCGAGCCGGCACGTGGAAGATTCGCCGCCTCCGCGCTGCCTTCGGTGCGGATCAGTGCGCGCTCGCCCGAGGCGATGGCCGGCAGCGGCCTGGGGCTGCGCAAGCCGACCGGCAGTGCCGTCTCGAACACCTCCCCGAGCGGGTGCTGATAGTAGCGCGCGGCCCAGGCCAGCGTCGCCGACAGCTCGGCCGAAATCAGCGGCGCCGCGTCAAGCACGCGCAGCGCATGCCTGAGCTTGTGCGCATCCACGGTCGAATCCTGCGCGTGACCGACCACGACGCCAACCCGGGTCCTACCGGCGAACGGTACCGCCAGACGCATGCCCACGGCGATCGCCGCGGGGTCGCTTTCTGCCGGCGGCAGGTAGTCGAAACCCTGCGCCAGCGGCACCGCAACCGCTACCCGCAGAACGGCTGGCATGCAGGCCTCGCGCAGGGGCGGAAACGAGACTTTCGCTCTGTGTTCATCAGTTGCAGAAGAAACATGATCAAAGCCTCAACTTTGAGCGGCAAGTCGCCGTCGCCGTTGAGCTTTCTAGCTTATCCACAGCACTTGTGGATAAGTCTGTGGAAGAGGGGATGAACCAAGCCGCGCAAAGCGCATCGCAGCGGGCCCTTTCTCGCCTTGGACAAACTTTAACCAGTTTGAAATATATCATTTCAATCAACAAGTTGCGTTTATTTTTAACAAAGGCGATCGGGTTGGAACCAGCGACGGTACCACGTTCGCCCGGTAGTCCCGCGCTTGTGTACAGCGCCGGCCGCGCCGGCACGAATTGCGGCGCGCCGTCAACCACCCGCGTGCTGGCGCGTTGCTTACTTTGCGGCACGAAACAAGGTTCGAGATCATGGCCGAAATCGCTGGCACAATGGCAGGCTCCGGATTGGAATTCGCACGACGCGTGGACGCGGTCAGCACGAATCAACGCGCACTCGACCAGTTTCTGCGCGGCGTGGAGCGACGCGCGCTGCGCATGGCCGAACTCGCCTGCGGCAACCGCGACGATGCCCTCGACATCGTTCAGGACACGATGTGTGCGTTCGTCAGGAACTACGCCGCCAAGACGGAAACCGACTGGCCACCACTGTTCCATCGCGTGCTCGACAGCCGGCTCAACGATTTCCACCGCCGGCGCACGGTGCGCAGCCGCTGGCTGGCGGTGTTCGAGCGCAAGTCCGCGGACGACGACGAACTCGATCCGGTCGAACAGGCGCAGGATCTGCAGGATCCCGGTCCGCTGCTGCGCCTCGCCGGCAGCGAGGCTGGCAAGGCGCTCGACGCGGCGCTGAAAGAGCTACCATTGCGCCAGCGCCAGGCATTTCTGCTGCGCATGTGGGAGGGTTTCGACGTGGCGACGACCGCGCGCGCCATGCAATGCAGCGAAGGCAGCGTGAAGACTCACCTGTCGCGCGCGCTCGCCGCGCTGCGCCGCGCGCTGGAGGATCACCAATGAAAGACCACCAGCATTCCAACGACCGTCCTGCCTGGATCGATCAGGCGAGCCAAGTGCTCGACGACTCCATACGCGATCTCGACGCGGCCACGCTCTCGCGCCTCAACCGCGCACGCCAGGCGGCGCTCGCGCAACGACACGCGCACACGGCACCGGCCTGGCTTCTGCCCGCCGGCTTTGCCAGCGCCTGCGTGCTGCTGCTCGCCGTCGCCGCATGGCAGCCGCACCGACGCGGCGAAACGCAGCAACCGGTGCCGGTAGCGGCCGCCGCCGACACGGTCGCCGACGAAGGCGACAGCGAAGAGAATTCGGCCGAGTTCTATCAGAACCTCGAGTTCTACGCCTGGCTCGATGCGCAGAACAAGGGTGACGGCGGTTGAGCATGATGCGTGTATTCGTCTTCGCCACGACCCTGCTCGGCGCCGCGGTGGCACACGCCGCGCAACCGGAGGTCGCCGCGCCGGCAGTCGTACGGGTGGAACCGGCATCGCCGCCCCAGCCATGGTCCGGCTTGAGCGCCGCACAACGTGACGTGCTCGCACCGGTAGGCGAGGCGTGGGACGAGCTCGCCCCCGATGTGCAGCAACATCTGGCCGCGGCAGCGCAGCGCTGGCCCCGGTTGACCGCTGCGCAGCGCGAGCAGATCGGCAGGCGCATGCAAAAATGGGCCGGCATGCCGCCGACGCAACGCGCCCGGTTGCTCGAACGCTACCGCCAGTTCCATCAGCTGCCGCCGGAGCAGCAGACGCGCATGCTCAACGCGTTCAAGCGCTTCGACGCCCTGCCCGAAGCCGAGCGCGCACAGTTGCGCGAACGGTTCGAGCGCATGAGCCCGGCCGAGCGCAACGCCTTCCTCATCGGTGCCGGCATGGCAGGCCACGTCGGCATCGTGCACGAAGTGCTGCAGACCGTGCCTGCGCCCGAACGTCACGCGACGCGCGTGATGTTCGACACGTTCACGCCCGAGCAGCGCCAGGCATTTGCCAAGGCCTGGCGTGCGCTGCCCGCAGATCAGCGCGACGGCTACCGCCGCCAGATGCAGATGATGTCGCCCGAGCAGCGCAGCGAGTCCCTGCAAGCAAAACCCTGACCCGCGCCGGCTTCGCATGCGCCGCACTCTGCGGCTATAGTCGCGCGTCGATCCGCAGGACTCGCCATCGCGCATGCGCAACACGGTTCCCGTTCCCGCCTGTGCCGCACCGTCGGCGCCGCATGCACGCATTGCCGGCCTGCTGCTCGCGCTCGCGCTCGGCATCTGGTGCTATGCACCGGGTCTGCATGCGTTCTTCGCCCAGGACGACTTCGCCTTCCTCGCCTTCGTGCGCCTGCTGCATCAGCCGTGGCTGCTGTTCGCGCACAACCATTTCCCCGACTACGCCTACTTCCGCCCGCTCGGCGTGCTGCTCTGGTGGCTGGTGGCGGCGACCGCGGACGATGCGGCGCGTCCGCAATACGCGCTCAATCTGATGCTGCATCTCGCCTGCATCGCCGCGCTGTACGCCTTTCTCCAGCGCTTGCGTCGCGATGCACCGTTGAACACGGCCTGGGCTGCGCTGTATGCCGTGCATCCGCTCGCAATCGGTACGGCGCTGTGGCTGTCGGATCGTTTCGACCTGCTCGCCACGCTGTTCTCCCTGCTCGCGCTGAACGCCGCGCTGGCCTACGTCGAACGCGCGCGCACCTGCACGCTGCTTGGCCTGCTCGGCGCGCTGCTCGGCGCACTGCTGGGCAAGGAACTCGGTGTCGTCGGCGTGGCCGCAGCCTTCGCCGCGATCGCGCTCGCGCCGCGCATGCGCCTCGACCTGAAGCGACGCGTGCTCGCACTGGTCGCGATCACGGCTCTGACCTGCCTCTGGCTCGCCTGGCGCCATGCGATGCTGACGACATCGTTCGGCGGCGGCTCGCATCTGCCCACGCCGACCGCCTTCGTTGCCGGGACCTGGAACTGGCTGCGGGCCGGAGCGACCTACCTGTTCGCCGACCCGCGCGCGCCGCAATGGGCGCGCATGCTCGTTGCGCTGGCGCTGGCGCTCTGGATCGCCGCTGCGCTGCTCGTGCGGCGCGAGGCCGCCGCTGCGTCGCCACGCCTGCATGTCGCGGCGGCGCTGTTCGTGCTGACCCTGCTACCCGGGCTGGTCCAGGCGCCGGTCGCAGCCAGGCATCTCGCCGCAGGCATCGGCTCGGACCTGTTCTTCTTCAACCTGATCGTGCCTTCTCGCTTCTTCCACCTCGGTCTGGCCGGGTTGGTATGCGGCCTCGCGCTGGTGACGACGCCGCCGCACGCGACGACGGCATCGCCTGCGCTGCGCCTGTCGGCCGCCGGCATCCTGCTCGCGCTGGTCGCGCTGCTGCCGGTCTCGCAACGCATCGCACGCGACTACGCCGAGGGCACGGACAAACAGGCGGCGGCGTTTTCCGCCGCCGAAACCGCGCTCGCGCAGGCGGCGTTGCCGATGCACGGCTGCCAAGTATACTTTTTGCACACCTCGGCGCTGTGGGGCTTCGCCGGCCTCAGCGACTCGATCGCCAAGGGTCTCGCTGCGCAGCCGGAACGCCTCGCCCATTGCCTGATCAGCAGCGAGCAGCCCGCATGGACCTACTTCGTGCGCAAGGGCAGCGTGCAGGCCGACGACTATCGACCGCTGCACCCGCTCGAAGTCGCCGGCAAGCCGTTCCCCGTGCTCGAGATCGGCGACACGCAGGCACTGTACTTCAGCATGGGCGAGGACCTGCGCAACGCGCCGCCGGCCAACGCGATCTACCTCGAGTATCGCGACGGCGCATTCGTCGACGTCAGTGCCGCGGTACGCAGCGGCGAGCGCAAGATCCCGTTCGCAACTACAAGTCCGTGAGCAATCCCTTGCTAAGAGCATGGCCATGGATGGCCGCTTGTTGACTTCCGCGATCGGGGACGCACGCAACTACACCGTCGCCAGGCTGACGAGAAACGCCGCCGCCGCGCAGAACGCGATCAGCACCGTGTAGCAGGTGCCGATGAAGCCGAACTTGAGCGTGGTCATGAACCAACCCTGCCGGTACACCCTCTTCTGCATCAGGAACAGGTAGATCGGCAGCCACCAACCCATCAGGAACAGCAGCAGGTTGAGCCAGCCGACGAGCCACGGCGCCGCACCCTGCGCCCATGCCCTCGCGAGGCCGACGAGCACGAGCAGGAACAGCGACTGGAAGATGAAGGCGTGGCTGTGCAGGGCGACGATGATGTGCTCCATGTACAGCCGGCGCTTGAACACGTAGACGATCTTGAGCAACAGCGCGAACAGCGGCATCAGCACGAACAGTACCTGCGGCAACACACTGATCGCGCCGGTAACGAGCGGCCGCGGGTCCTTGCCCAGCTTGCCGAGGTTCTCTTTCGCATGCTCGAGCAACTGATTGGCCTTGTCGTCGAGGAATTTCGGCCCGCCGATGTGCACCGGATTCGTCTTCGGATCCCAAGTCCGGCCGGCGATCTCGAAATTCAGGCCGTCGCTGTCCGGATCGGGTGGCGCGGATTCACCCCTGGCCTTGGCATCTTCAACTTTTTTCAGGTACTCCAGCCGCTTTTCGGCCTTTTTCTCGATGCGCTTCGTCGCCTTTTCGATGCCTTTTTCGCCGCCGACGGGCGCCGTCGAATCCGCCTTGCGCAGTCCGGCGATGGCCGCGTCACGCTGCTTGGCCACATCCTCCACGGTCGTCGCCTTGCCGATGGTGTCGACGACGTCCTCCTGGGGACTGTTGCCGAAATTGGCATCGCCGATCGCGAACTGCATGAGGAAGAACGCAAGGATGCTGAGAAAGAAATAGAGGCGGAACGGCGTGACGTAGCGTACGCGCCGGCCTTCGAAGTATTCGTTGGTGAGGTATCCGGGACGGAAGTACAGCGGCCACAGCGTGCGGAAGATGCGCGAATCGATGTTGAGGATGGTGTCGGCGGCGTCGGCGAGGATGCTCGACAGATGCCGCACCATGCCCTTCACCGGCTGGCCGCAGGCATAGCAGTGCGGGCCGAGCAGCGTGGTGCCGCAGTTCGCGCAGGTCGCCTGCACGGGTGCCGTCGCAGCTTCCCCCCGGGCGGAAAATTCCGCATCGTGCGGAGTCGCGCCCGGCGGCATCAGCGGCACCGGCGGCAAGGGATCGAGCGGGGCCTGGTCGGCAGCGGGCGTGGTCATGGTGCGCAATGCTAACGCGGATCGGCGTGCGCGTAGCACGCGCCGGTCGCTCCATGCCGCGCGACGGCTTCGGCTAGACTATGCGGCCGCCGTCCGCAAGACTCACCCATGCTTTCCCCTCCCGCCGCCGACGCCGTGGCAGGTGCCGCGCCGGCCACGTTCCAGCGCGAATTGCGCGACACCCTCGTCCTCGCCCTGCCCTTGATCGCCGGGCAGTTGTCGGCAATCGGCATGAACGTGGTCGATACCATGCTCGCCGGCCACTACGACGCGCATACGCTGGCCGCGGTCGCGGTCGGTGCGGGCGTGTGGTCGCTTGCGATCGTCACCGGCATCGGCGTGATGATGTCGGTGCCGCCTAGCGTGGCCCAGCTTGCCGGCGCGCAGCGGCGCGGCGAGATCGGGCCGCTGTTCCGCCAGGCGCTGTGGCTGGCGCTGTTGCTCGGCATTTGCCTGCTGCTGTTCATCCGCCACGCCGGTCCGTTGCTGCTGGCCGGCTTCGGCGTCGATCCGGGCATCGTTGCGGACACGACGAAATTCATTCGTGCCGTGGCCTGGGGCGCGCCCGCGCTGACCGCGTACTTCGCCATGCGCGGCCTGTCCGAAGGTTTGTCGCTGACCCGGCCGACGATGTATTTCGGCCTGCTCGGCCTGGTCGTGCTCGCACCGATCGGCTACACGCTGATGTACGGCAAGCTCGGTTTCACGCCACGCGGCGCGGAGGGCTCGGGTGAGGCGACCGCACTCGTGCTCTGGATCGAAGCCGTCGCGTTCGCGCTGTATCTGCACCGCCATCGCAACTACCGCAATATCGCCCCTTTCGCGCGCTTCGACGCGCCGCGCTGGCGCGAGATCGGCGCACTGCTGCGCCTTGGCGTGCCGATGGGCGTCGCATTGATGATGGAGGCCGGCCTGTTCGTGTGCACGGCGCTGTTGATCGCCTCGCTGGGCGCGGTCACCGTGGCCAGCCATCAGGTTGCGATCAACGTCGCCTCGATCACGTTCATGGTTCCGCTTGGCCTGGCGATGGCGACGACCGTGCGCGTCGGCAACGCGGTCGGCCGCGGCGACGCACGCGGCGTGCGCGCGGCCGGACTTGCGGGAATCGCGCTTTCGCTCGGCACGCAGTTCGTCGCTTCGACGACGATGGCGCTGTTTCCGCACGCGATAGCGCATGCCTATACCGGCGATGCGGCTGTCGCCACGCTCGCCGCACAGTTGCTGATACTCGCCGCGATCTTCCAGTTGTCCGACGGCATCCAGGTCACCGCCGGCGGCGCGCTGCGCGGGCTCAAGGACACGACGATGCCGATGGTCATCACCGTACTCGCGTATTGGGGAATCGGCATGCCTACGGGCTACTGGCTGGCTTTCCGCCAGGGCCTCGGTGCGCGCGGAATGTGGATGGGCCTGGCCGCCGGACTGACTGCCGCGGCCGTGTTGCTGACCCTGCGTTTTCTGCGCGCCAGCCGGCCGCGTGGAGCATGACTTAAGGCGGTATGCCGCTCGCACATATTTCAGGTACGCTGTCTTTTATCGAAAAGTGCGGCCAAGGATGACCGCTTGGTGATCTTGGCATTCAGGGACGAATGCGCAAATAAAGGATTTTTATGGCAGAGAAAAGCCGCGGCGTATTCGCCACCCTGTTCGTCTGGGCGTGGAGCCTGTTCAACTTCATCCGCAGGTTCGTGTTCGGCGTGATCGCGCTGTTCTTGCTGCTGGTCTTCCTCGTCGCGCTGCGCGCCGGCAGCGGCAAGATCGTGCTGCAGGAACGCACCGCGCTCGTGCTCGATCCGAAAGGCAGCATCGTCGAACAATACTCCTCCGATCCCGCACAACGCGCGCTAGCCGCAGCGACCGGGCAGAAGAATCGTGAAGTGCAGTTGCGCGACGTCATCCGCGCGATCGACGCGGCCGCGGCCGACAAGCGCATCGAGCGCCTGGTCGTCGAACCGGACCAGATCGCCTCCGCCGGGATTTCGACACTGCACGAGATCGGCGCCGCGATCGATCGCTTCAAGGCCGCGGGCAAGGACGTGGTCGCGGTGTCGAACGCGATGAGCCAGAGCCAGTACCTGATCGCCGCGCACGCAAACCAGATCCTGCTGCATCCCGACGGCGACCTGCTGCTCGAGGGCCTCGGCCGCTATCGCACCTACTACAAGGATGCGCTCGACTGGCTCGGCGTCGACGTGCACCTGTTCCGCGTCGGCGAGTACAAATCCTATGCCGAGCCGTACATCCGCAACGACGCCTCGCCAGAATCCAAGGAGGCCGACCTGTACTGGATGAACGGCGTCTGGGGCGACTACCTCAAGGAGATCGGCGCGGCGCGCAAGCTCGACCCGAAGGCGATCGCCGCGCAGATCGAGAACTATTCGACCTCGATCAAGGCCGCCAACGGCGACCTCGCCAAGCTCGCGCTCGACGCCAAGCTCGTCGACAAGCTTGCCACGCGCGACGAAGCCGAGGCGTTGCTGATCCAGAAGGGAGTCAAGGAAGAAAACAGCTTCCGCCAGATCGATTTCCAGGACTATGCCGAGCTCGTGCAGCGCGAGAATCCGTTCGACTCACGTCCGCAGGTCGGCATCGTCGTCGCCCAGGGCGAGATCCTCGACGGCGACCAGGCCGCCGGCACGATCGGCGGCGAATCGACGGCCAAGCTCGTGCGCCAGGCGCGCGAGAACAAGAACATCAAGGCCGTCGTGCTGCGCGTCGATTCGCCGGGCGGCAGCGCCTTCGCTTCCGAACTGATCCGCCGCGAGATCGAACTGACCAAGGCTGCGGGCAAGCCGGTCATCGTCTCGATGGGCGACGTTGCCGCCTCGGGCGGCTACTGGATCTCGATGAACGGCGACCAGATCTTCGCCGAGCCGACCACGATCACCGGTTCGATCGGCATCTTCGGGCTGTTCATGAATATCCCGAAGACGTTGGCGAAGCTCAACGTGCATACCGACGGCGTCGGCACGACTTCGCTCGCCGGTGCGCTCGACCCGCGCCGCGCGCTCGACCCGAAGGTCGGCGACATCATCCAGAGCATCATCGACAAGGGCTACCAGAACTTCATCACCAAGGTCGCAGCGGCGCGCAAGAAGAAGCCCGAGGAAATCGACGCGATCGCCCGTGGCCGCGTGTGGAGCGGCGCGCAGGCGAAGGAGCGCGGCCTCGTCGACCAGCTCGGCGGCCTGCGCGAAGCAACGGCCGCGGCGGCGCAGGCAGCCAAGCTCGGCGACAACTATCAAGTGCGTTACGTCGAGAAGCCGTTGTCGACCTGGGAACGATTCGCCGTCAGCCTGTCCAACGATGCCTCGACAAGCTTTGTCCGAAGTCTCGTACCCGAGTCGATGCGCACCCTGCTCGCCCAGCCCGACGTGCAGGGCCAGCTCAAGTTGCTGCGCTCGCTCGATGGCAACAAGGTCGGCGTGTTCGCGTACTGCTTCTGCGAGATCAAGTGACCCGGTCCGGCCGATCCCGGGCAAGACCATCCCGGCAGGGAACGCCGGGATCCGGGCCGCACGAATGTCGACCAATATGATGGATCAGGCTCTTCCTGCCGCATCCATTCGCTTTCCCGCGCGCATCCGGTGCGCGGGACGATCTCAAGCGCAACCGCTTCCGCCCGCCTGAAAGGCGAATGGAAGCTTTTTTGCCCGCGCCGCGAAAATGCCGAGGCCTCCGGGATTCCACTTGCGCCGGGGTGCCGGGCGGGAGTGCGGCACTGCGCCAGGTTTCCGCGCGGGAACGACGGGCAAGAACGGCCCGGGCGTGACGAAACGCGCCGCTGCCGCGTCAGCCGCCCGCGTCTTCCAGTTTCTTGTCCATGTCCTTTTTTTGCTGGTCGACCGTGTCCTGCACCGCCTTCGCCTTGTCGATGGCCTTGAGCTGGGCATCAATTACGGTCTTTTGCCGCTCTTCCGGCTTCGCCGGCTCGGCGGGCGCGGGTGCGGGTGGCGGCGTGCTGCGCGCGCAAGAAACGGAGAGCGTGGCGAGGACGAGGATCGATAACCTGGCGATGCGCATGGCGAACTCCGGACGGTGCGGCTAAAGTTTGCGCCGCGGAGCCCTGCATGTACAGGCGGGCGGTCGCGCCTTGCGGAGATCCCGACCATGACGACAACTGCGGCACGCTGGCGACTCGATGGACAGGTCGCGCTGGTCACCGGCGCGAGCCGAGGTATCGGCCTCGCCACCGCGCGCGAACTCGCCCTGCTCGGCGCCGACGTGCTCATGGTCGCGCGCGACGAGGCACATCTGGAAGCGGTACGCGCCGAGTTGGCAGAGGAGTTTCCCGACAGCGACATCGTCGCCTTCGCCGCCGACGTCGCCGATGCCGAACAGCGGCGCGAGGTATTCGACTGGGTCGCCGACCTCGAACTGCCGCTGTCGATCCTGGTCAACAACGCCGGCGGCAACGCGAGCAAACCGACGCTTGACTACGCCGAAGGCGAAGTGCGCGACTTGATCGAACTCAACGTGATGAGCGCGTTCGAGATGTGCCGTCTCGCCCACCCGCAGCTCGCCGAACACGGCAACGCGGCGATCGTCAACGTCAGCTCGGTGTCGGGCCTGACCCACGTGCGCACCGGCTCGCCCTACGGCATGACCAAGGCCGCACTCGCGCAACTGACGAAAAACCTGGCCTGCGAATGGGCCGAGGACGGCATCCGCGTCAACGCCGTCGCGCCGTGGTATGTCCGCACCCAGCGCACCGCGGTCAAGCTTGCCAACGAGGAGTACCTCGAGGAGGTACTCGAACGCACGCCGATGGGCCGCGTCGGCGAACCCGAAGAGGTCGCCGCGGCGATCGCCTTCCTCTGCCTGCCCGCGGCCGCGTACATCACCGGCGAGTGCATCGCCGTCGACGGCGGCTTCCTGCGCTATGGCTTCTAAGCCCTCTCCTTCGAGGGGAGGGTTGGGTGGGGATGGTTTTTCCCGCACGCCGACTTTGCGAACCATCGAAGCCATCCGCCTCGAATACCAACCGCCACACGACTTCGCCAACCTGCTCGGCTTCTTCGCCCGGCGCGCGATTCCCGGCGTCGAGTGCGTGGACGACGCTGGCTACCGCCGCATCTTCGTCCTCGGCGACACGACCGGCGAGTTCACCGTCACGCAGGCGAAACGCGGTCACGCCCTCGACCTGCGCATCGATGGTGCCGATGCCGCGCACCACCCCGATATCGTCGCGCGCGTGCGCCGCATGTTCGATCTCGACGCGGACATCGACGCAGTCAACGCGCACCTGGGTCGGCGTCGGCACCTCAAGGCATGCATCGCCAGGCACCCGGGCCAGCGCCTGCCCGGGGGTTGGGACGGTTTCGAGATCGCGATCCGCGCGGTGCTCGGCCAGCAGGTCACGGTCGCCGCCGCGCGCACTCTGACCGAGCGGGTCGTGCGCCGTTTCGGCGCCGAGGTGACGACGGCACAAGGCGGAAAAGTACGCCTGTTCCCGACGCCGGCCACGCTCGCCGACGCCGACCTGGGCGGACTGGGCATCACCGGCGCGCGCATCGCAACGCTACACGCGATCGCGGCAGCGGTACGCGATGGCCGCGTCGACTTCCGCGCCGAGCGCAGGCTCGCCGAGTTCGTGCGCCTGTGGACCGCGCTGCCCGGCATCGGCGAGTGGACGGCGCACTATCTTGCGATGCGCGGCCTCGCCCATGCCGATGCGTTTCCGGCGGGCGACATCGTGCTGCGCAAGGCGGTGGCGGGTGATGCGCGCCCGTTCACGGCGCGCGCGCTCGAGGAGCTGTCGCAGCGCTGGCGCCCGTATCGCGCCTACGCCGTTCTGCATCTTTGGCGATCGACGATGGGCTGACCGGTTTGCCCTCCCCGCGCTGCTGCGCGGGCCCTTGCGCCACCGGTCGCGCGCGCTATGCTCGCGACGGCGTAGTCTGCGCAAGGATACCGCGATGAATGACACAAGCTTGAATCCGGCCGGCGATGCGCGCCGCGAAGTCGACCGTTGGCTGGGCAACTACAGCGAGGATCACCGCAATCCGACCAATATCACGATCCACTGGATCTGCGTACCGACGATCCTGTGGACCGTGATCGCGCTGCTCTGGGTCGTGCCCGTGCCGGCGATGTTGGGCCGCGCCGGGCTCTGGGCTGGCGCAGCGATGGTGCTCGCGTTCGCGTTCTACCTGCGTCTGTCGCGCCCGCTCGCGTTCGCCATGCTCGCCGTGTTCGTCGTGTTCGGTCTCGTCACCGAGCTGCTGTACCGCGCACTAGGTGCGTCGCAGTTGCTGTGGCTGGCAGTCGCGGTGTTCGTCGTCGCCTGGATCGGCCAGTTCATCGGCCACAAGATCGAAGGCCGCAAGCCTTCGTTCCTGACCGATCTCGCCTATCTGCTGATCGGCCCCGCGTGGATCGCTGCCAAGCTGATGCGGCGCATGGGTTTCAGCTACTGAGGAGACAGAAGAAGGCCGGCGAAAACGCCGGCCTTCGGATTTCCGCGCGCGCTTGACGCGCGTCAGAACGTGTACTGGCCGCCGACCGAGAGAATGTTGCCGGTCACCTTGAACGCACCGTTCAGCGTGCTCTTGAACACCGAAGTGTCGTTGATCTTCGCGTCGTTGACGAACAGGTGGGTGAACGAGGCATCGATGCGCAGGTTGCTGCTGTACTGGTAGCCGGCACCGATCGACAGCCAGGTGCGCGAGTTGTCCGGCACCTTCGGATCGCGCGTGGCGTCGCTCGTCGGCGTCTGGTCGTAGGCGATGCCGCCGCGCACGGTCCAGCGCTCATCGAGCTTGTAGTCGCCGCCGATCGAGGTGAACCAGGTGTTCTTGTAGCTGAAATCCTCGAACGAGGACGGCTGCTTCGGGTTGGCGTAGGTGATCGTCAGGTCCTTGAAGCTCGACCAGTGCGTGTAGCTCGCATTGACGCCAAAGCTGAAGCGTTCGTCGAACGTGTGCCACCAACCGAGATTGACGAACCACGGCGTGCTCAGATCGGCCTTGCCCGGCGTGTTGACGAACGCGCCGCCGAGCAACGGCAGCAGGTTCGACGGCACCTTGAACGTACCGTCGCCCTCGAGCGTATGGTCGATCTGTGAGTGGAAGTTGATGCCGAGGCGATCGTTCGCGGTCGGCTTCCACAACGCGCCGAGGCCGAAGCCGTAGCTGATGTCGTCGCCCTTGAGGCCGCCCTGGCCGTCGCCTTCCTGCGGCAGGATCGCGCCGCCGGTCGGGCCGGCGAGCACGGCGCCGAAATCGATGTCCTGTACCAGGGTCGCGGACGTGCGCTGCACGATCAGGCTCGCGCCGACCGAGAATTGGTCGTTGAGCTTCCACGATCCGGCGAAGGTCAGCGCCGGCGACTCGAGCTTGGTTTTCACGCCCTGGTAACGACCGACCCAGCGATCGTCGTACTCGGTCTGGAAGCCGAACGGCGCCGACAGACCGACCCCGAGCACAAGCTGTTCGTTGATCGGGCGGATATAGTAACCCGCGGGCACCGGCTTGGTCGTGCCGCCATCGCCGCCGTTGCCGCCGGTGAGCGGGTTGCCGAAAGCATCTTGGCCGCTGCCGTGGAATTTGGCGCTGAAATTGATCGCCGCGAGCGTGCCGGAAATGCACTGCACGCTGAAATCGCTCATCGCGGCCGGATTGTTGGCCACGGCGGCGCAGTCGCCCGGCGTGGCTGGTCCCCCGGCCTGCGCACGGGCGAGGCCTTGCGCGGAGTTTTCGGTGAGCTGGAACGCACTGGCGTGCGCCCCCTGGCTGATCAGGCTGGCGGCGACGGCGAAGCCCAGCGCGGTCAGGGCCGGAACGATTCGCTGCGGTTGTTTGTTCTTGATCATGGCGAGATGGTCCTTGGAGGTTCCGGGTTTATGGCTTCACGACCGCACTGTTCGAAATCTGCACGACCGTACCGCCGCTCGCGAAGAAGCTTGCTGCCTGGGTCTGCATTTCCACCGTGGTCTGTGGCGACGGCGAAGGATCGAGCAGCGAGGAATGCGTGCCGCTGACGAACTGCACCGAGTTGTGGATGCCGGTCGCCGACTGCGTGGTCGAGCTGATCCGGGTCAAACCCAGCGCCGAGATGATCGGCAAGCCGCCCGACAACGGCGCGCCAGGAACCGTATTCGGGATCACCTGATCGGGCAGCCATTTGCCATTGGCGTCGTAGTATTTCGCGTTGAGCGCATCGCCCGGCAGCTGCGGGCTGCCGCCGACGACGGCCTGCGCGAGCAGGTTCTTGGTCGCCAGCACCGCGCCGGTGCCGGCGTCGCCCGCATAGTTGATCGGATCGCCCGAATCGATCACGGACTGCGTGGCGACGACGAAGGTGTTGAAGTCCGCCGTGCCCGGCTTGATTCCCGCCGCGCCGAGACCGGCAATGATGACCGGGCCGAACGTCGGCGAGGCGACGAGCAGGTTGGTGATGCCGCCGCCCGGCACGTTGAGCACGGCATTCTGCACCGCCGTGTTCGGCGTCGCCGCGAGCGCCATGAACGTGGTGCCTTCGATACTGCCGAGCGACTGACCCATGAAAGCCACGCGCGAGGCATCGAACACCGGCGTGCCGTTGTTGTCGCGCACCGACGGAATGGCGCTGCGCAGTTGCAGCATGTCGGACACGCCCTGGCGCAGATTGTCGCGCGAGGTGCGCAGGCTGGTCAGATTGATGAAATAGCTGCCGGAGGAATCGATGTTGCCGTCAGGTCCGCTGGCGCCGGTCGAGTTGTTCTGCAAATCGAGGTCGAACGTGCGCTCGGTCGGCAGCACATCGTCAGGGATCAGGCCGAGCAGCTGGTTCCGGTAGAACGGATTGGTCTTGTCGGTGATGCCGTGCAACGGCAGGTCCATCGCGATCACCGCGAATCCCGCCGCAGCGAGCGCGCCGGCGGCGGCAAGCATGTTGGTGCGATCACCGGTAATGCCATGCTGGAAGATGACGACGGGCCAACCCGCTGCCGGCTTCGTCTGGCCGGAGTTCACGTTGGGGATGGTAGCCAGAAGCGCTACGCGCTGTACCGACCCCGCGACCGGAAACGGATTGGCCACGGTAACGTTGGTCGAGGTCGGATCCAGGCCCAGCTTGTCGAACGGCGGCACGTAGGCACCCGGGCTGGCCTGCCAATAGGCGGTCAACGGGGCGATGGGGTTCGCCGCCGTCGGAGCGCCGAGATAGTAGGGAACGCTCAACGAACCGGCATAGACATCGGCCACCGGCGGCAGGGCACTGTTGACGTTGGACAGGTTGATGCCGGTCGAGACGAGGAACGGACTCTGATTCGGTACTGCGTCGATCTTGCCGGTGAGGGCCTGCATCACCACCGTGGTCGCCTGCGTTGTCGCCGTCCACGACAGCACGATGCTGGCCGGATCGACGCCGGCCGTCTTTGCCGCGGCTTCCTGCAGGTTGGTCAACTGGCGCAGCGGTTCGAGCGCGCAGGCTTGCGCGTCGCCCAGCGCCGGCAACGTCGACACGCCGCCCGAGCACAGCGGGCTGGTGCGCTTGGCGAAGCCGTAGATCAGCGACTGGCGCACCGGCGTGCCGCCGGCGTCGGTGATGCCGTTGGTCAGCACGGCCATGTACGAAGTCAGCTGCTTGAGTGGCTTGGTCGGCACGATCGCGAGCGTCGCACCGGTAGCCGCATTCGATGCCAGCGTGGCCACGTATTCCTGCGGCGAGGCGAGCTCGCGCACGACGGCGAGAACGGCGCCAGTTTTCGAATCCGTCTTCACCTCGTAAAGATGCACGCTCTTGCCGCTGCCGCCGGAGACACTGCTCGCGGTCAATGGGCCGGCAAACGTCGTGCTCCACGGCGCGGTCGTGCTGAAGCCATCAAGCGCATTGAGTGCGTTGTATACCGCAGCCTGCGCGGCCGGGGTGCCGGTCGCGATCGGAATGTTCAGGGTGAGATCCTTCGAGCCCTGACGCAGCAGGTCGGTCGGGAACGGCACCGTGCTCGTGGTCGGGTCGAATTTTGCCGTCGTGCGCAACGGCACCGGTGCGGTGTAGTCGTACGCTTGCGCACTCTGGCCGGCAAGCGCCGTCAGCAGCAGGGACGGCAGAATCAGGGGGCGAAGAGCAAATCTGCGCATGGTTTTCTCCTCCGCACAAGGCGGCATGCTGGGGTAAGTGACGACAAATTCAAACGCTTGTTTTGAGGATTATGCCGACAACTCGCCGGCTCGGCCCGCTGCATCGCAGCACCACGTCCGCGTGCCGTGGCGGCGCCAGCGAATGTCGATGGACCAAGGTTCCGACAGACACACCCATCGGCTGCGTAGCGGCCATGCATTGCTCCCCATGTCGAGCACGATCTTCCGCCTTGGCCTGCGCGCCGTCAATCGGCGCCCGGCGAATCCGCGTAGCCGAGCACATCCTGTGCGCGGAACGCGCGCGGCGCATAGCCGAAGTCGCGCGTCGCCGTTGTGTTGTCCGCCACCAGCGGCTCGGTCAGGCGCGCGAGCGCACCGGCGCCGACGCGGGCACGCAGCAAGCGCGTGCAGGCGCGCACGAGCGGCAACGGCAGCGGCAGTGGCCATGCCAAACGCGGCGGCCCGGCCGCGATGCGCGCGAGCATCGCATCGAAACGCAGGCGCTCAGCGCCGCCGACCGGGTAGGTTTTTCCGGAAGTGGAATTGCTGTCGAGCACCGCAAGGCATGCCACGGCGAGATCGGCGGCGTGCACCGGCTGGCGCAAACCGCTCGCTCCGCACGGCACCGGCAATACGCGCCAGCGCCGCGCGAACCGCGCGATCGGGGCGAGGCTGCGGTCGCGGCCTGTGCCATAGATCAGAGTCGGCCGCAGGATCGTGCAGCCGATGCCACGTCCGCGCGCGGCCTGCAGCAACCGTGCCTCCGCAGTGCGCAGGCGTTCGCTCAATTCGCGCTCGGCGATATCGACGGAATCACGCTTGCTTTCGGCACTCATCGAACTTATCGCCACGACCCGGTCCACCCGCGCGGGCGCGGCGCGCACGAACCAGGCCGCGAATGCATCCAGCGGACCCAGGCTGAGGACGACATCGGCCTGCGGCAACACCGGCATCGCGGCACAGAGGTCGCCGCGCAGCCACTCGATGGTCGTCGCCGCACCCGCGTTCGCGCGCTGCTCGCGGCTGAGCGCGAAAACGCGTTCGTTGCGCGCGGCGAGCAGCGGCAACAGAAAGTCGCCGATCATGCCGCTCGCGCCGAGAACGAGAAAGGAAGGCAAATCCGGGCTCCACGATCGCAATCGGCGAAGTCTAATGCCGGGCGCGGGTGCCGGTGCGGCGCAATGCAAATTTCGCAAGTCGCAATGCCGCTTGCGCTATGCTGCGCACCTTCAAAAAGCTACGCCGCGGAGTCAGACATGATCGCTCGCATCTGGCGCGGAATCACGCTCAGGGAAAAGGCCGACGACTACCTCGCTTATCTCGATCGCACCGGCCTTGCCGACTACGCCAAGGTACCCGGCAACCGCGGGGTCACCGTGCTGCGCCGTGTCCAGGGCGAACACTGCGAGTTCATGCTGATCTCACTCTGGGACTCGATGGGCGCCGTGCACAAATTCGCCGGCGAGAACCCCGAGAAAGCCGTCTACTACCCCGAGGACGAGCAGTACCTGCTGCAGATGGAGCCGCTGGTGCGGCATTACGAGGTGGCGGGACAAATCCCGCCGAGTGAAATGCCGGATGAAAAGCAAGGGTCGGTCAAACCGATTGCGTAGCTGCCGGTTGAAATCATCCGCAGATCGATACTCGCACTTCGTCGTTCAGGAAGCTTCCGCAGTTGTACGCGCATCCACATCGTCGTGTTAAGCGACCCGCTCGACACGGCAAGCTCGACGCCTGCGCCATGGTCGGATTCGACCCGCAACCGCAGGTCGCTGCCTTAGCCGCTTTCGCAGAGCAACCGCATCACTTCGGCGCCGAGGGCAAGATCGTCCATACGACCGAAGTGGCACAAGCGAATGCACCCGATGCGATCGATCAGGATCAGCGTGGGCGTGCCCTGCATCGCATAAGTTTGCATCGTTGCCGGAACGCGTTGTCCCGGTAGCGAGGCGTCGATGCCGACCGGATGAGTGACGCCGAATTCACGCAGAAACGCCTGCAGCGAAACCGGTTGCATCGCGGCGTGATGTTCGAACACCGTGTGGATGCCGATCACGGTTACGCCTTCCTCGGCGAACTGCCGATGGATGCGCTCAGCCTGAGGCACCGCGTGCAGCACGCAACCCGGGCAAAGCATCTGAAACGCATGCATCACGACCACCCGGCCGCGCAGGTTCGCCAGATCCAATGGTGCCTGGGTGTTGAACCATTGGTTGATCTGCCAAGCGGGAGCGACAGGATGGTCGTGCATGGAAACCTTCACTTGCGCAACGCACTGTAGACGTAGTCGTGATCCTTCTGCGGCGCATGGCAAGCGAAACAGGCGGTCGCGGCCTTGTCGCCGACGGCGCGCTGGTTGCGATCGCCGCCGCCGAAACCCTCAAAGCCCCAGCCGCCCGTCGCAGCGTATCGCCTTGCATCCTTGTGCATGACGCCGACCACCTTGCGCGTCCCTTCCACGATCGCATGATCGACGGATTGTGCGTCGAACAGGTCGAATACGATGACCGCGCCATCGGGGAATTTGCCGGACCGATAGCCTTCCAAAGCCGTTTTGTTGGCGTAGATGTGGTGGATGCCGCCGAAGGCTGCGAACAGCGGATGGCCTTCCTGGATCACCATGCTCTTTACGTGGTGCCAATCGCGATAGCCTTCCGGGTAGGAAACATCCCGTTCGCCCGCCAGCGCCGGAGCGGTCAAACTCAGCAGCGCAGTACCGATCAACCAGCGTTTCATCGCTCTCTCCACGATTGTCAGGCGGGATCGCCGATGCCAAGCTACCGCCCACTCATCTCGATGAAAAGTACGCACCTTTTGGTGGGGTGAGCACTTTTCGGTTAGTTTTGGAGCCGCCTTTGGAACGTTCCGCTCACGCCTCGGTTTCGCGGATGATCGAGGATGTGCTTGGCTGCAAGTGGAGCCTGGCCGTGATCGACTGCGCGCGACGTGGCGTTGTTCGGCCTGGTGAGATGGAACGTGTCATCGGCGGTATCCGCACCAAGGTGCTCAACGAGCGGCTGCGCAAACTTGTGCGCTATGAAATTCTCGCCAAATACAGCTATGCCGAGGTACCGCCGCGCGTCGAATATCGCCTGACCGATTTCGGTCTGCGTTTCACCGACATACTGGATCGCATTGCATCGCTGGATTCGACGCGCACCGAGCAGAGCGAACGCGCGTGAAACCGCAGCGAAGCGGGGGCATTGGCTGCGTTGATCGGGCGCCACGCTTCCGCACCCTCCGCTACAACGACGCCCGCTCACGGCGTGGCAGGCGTCGGCGCGTTACTTCTTCTTCGGAATGTACAAATCCGTGATCGTGCCTTCGTAGACCTCCGCGGCCATGCCGATCGACTCGCCGAGCGTGGGATGCGGATGCACGGTCAGGCCGATGTCCGCGGCTTCGCAGCCCATCTCGATCGCAAGGCCCAGTTCGCAAATCAGATCGCCCGCGTTCACGCCGACGATGCCGGCGCCGATGATCTTGTGCGTGGCTTCATCGAAGATCAGCTTGGTGAATCCTTCAGTGCGCGCGATACCGATCGCGCGGCCCGAGGCCGCCCAGGGGAACTTGCCGACGCCGTACTTGATGCCTTTCGCCTTCGCTTCGCCTTCGGTGACGCCGACCCAGGCGACTTCGGGATCGGTATAGGCGACGCTCGGGATCACGCGCGCGACGAACTCGCTCTTCTGTCCCGCGCAGACTTCGGCTGCGACCTTGCCTTCGTGCGTCGCCTTGTGCGCGAGCATCGGCTGGCCGACGAGATCGCCGATCGCGAAGATGTGCGGCACGTTGGTGCGCATCTGCTTGTCGACCGGGATGAAGCCGCGATCGGTGACCGCGACGCCGGCTTTGTCGGCATCGATCTTCTTGCCGTTCGGCGCGCGGCCGATCGCGACGAGCACGCGATCGTAGATCTGCGGCTCGGGCGCCTTCTCGCCTTCGAAGGTCGCCTTGAGGCCTTCCTTGGTCGCCTCGATCTTCGCGACCTTCACTTTCAAATGAATGCCGACATAGCGCTTCGACAAACGTGCCGCGAGCGGCTTGACCAGATCGGGGTCGGCACCCGGCATCAATTGATCCATCAGCTCGACCACGGTGACCTGGGCGCCGAGCGCATCGTAGACGCAGGCCATTTCAAGGCCGATGATGCCGCCGCCGACGACGAGGAGTTTCTTCGGCACATCCTGCAGCAGCAGCGCGTCGGTCGAATCCATCATGCGCGGGTCTTCCCACGGGAAGCCCGGCAGCTTCACCGCCTGCGAGCCGGCGGCGATGATGCACTTCTCGAAGTGCACGAGCTTCTTGCCGTCCTTGCCTTCGACTTCGATCTCGTGCGGCGAAACGAATTTGCCGACGCCCTGCACCACGGTCACCTTGCGCTGCTTGGCCATGCCGGCGAGGCCGCCAGTCAGTTGCGTGACAACCTTGTTCTTGAAACCGCGCAGCTTGTCGATGTCGATTTTCGGCGCGCCGAACTCGATGCCGATGTCACTCGCATGGCTGGCCTCGTCGATCACCTTGGCCGCGTGCAGCAGCGCCTTCGACGGAATGCAGCCGACGTTGAGGCAGACGCCGCCGAGCGTCGCGTAGCGCTCGATCAGCACGGTGTTCATGCCGAGATCGGCGCTGCGGAATGCGGCCGTGTAGCCGCCCGGACCCGAGCCGAGCACGACGACCTGGCATTCGATATCGGCCTTGCGGCCCGATGCGCCCGCGGCCTTTGGTGCCGGCGCGGGAGCAGCGGCGGCGGGCGCCGGAGTAGGCGCGGCTTTCGGCGTCTCGGCCTTCGCCGGCGCTGCGCTGGCGCCCGCGCCTTCCGTTTCGAGAATCGCGACTATGTGTCCTTCGGAAATCTCGTCGCCGAGCTTGACCTTGATTTCCTTGACGACGCCCGCGACCGACGATGGAACTTCCATCGTCGCCTTGTCCGATTCGAGCGTGACGAGGCCCTGGTCCTTCGTCACCGTGTCGCCCGGCTTGACCAGGATTTCGATGACGGGAACGTTGCTGTAGTCGCCGATATCCGGGACTTTGACTTCGGTGGTTGCCATTGTTTCGAGTCCTCGATCAGAGCATCGCGCGACGCATGTCGGCCAAGAGTTGGCCAAGGTAGGCGGTGAAGCGCGCGGCGAGCGCGCCGTCGATCACGCGGTGGTCGTAGCTCAACGACAACGGCAGGATCAGGCGCGGCTGGAAGGCCTTGCCGTCCCAGACCGGCTTCGTCGCCGACTTGGTCACGCCGAGGATGGCGACCTCGGGCGCGTTGACGATCGGCGTGAACGAGGTGCCGCCGATGCCGCCGAGCGAGGAGATCGAGATGCAGCCGCCGGACATTTCCGCGGGGCCGAGCTTGCCATCGCGCGCCTTGGCGGCGAGCGCCGACATTTCCTTGCCGATTTCGACAATACCCTTCTTGTCGGCGTCCTTGAGCACCGGCACGACGAGCCCGTTCGGCGTGTCGGCGGCAAAGCCGATGTTGTAGTACTTCTTCAACACGAGATTCTCGCCGCTCGCATCGAGCGAGGCGTTGAAGGTCGGAAATTTCTTCAGCGCGGCGACCATCGCCTTGATCAGGAAGGCGAGCATGGTGAACTTGACCCCGGCCTTTTCGTATTCCTTGTTGAGCGACACGCGCAGCGCTTCGAGCTCGGTGATGTCGGCATCGTCGTTGTGGGTGACGTGCGGGATCAGCACCCAGTTGCGCGCAAGGTTGGCGCCGGAGATCTTCTGGATGCGCGACAGTGGTTTCGTTTCGATCTCGCCGAACTTGGCGAAGTCGACTTTCGGCCACGGCAGCAGGTCGAGGCCCGCGCCACCGCCCGCCGCAGCTTTCGGCGCTGCGCTTGCGCCGGAGAGCACGCCCTTGACGTACTTCTGCACGTCTTCCTTCGAAATGCGGCCTTTGCGCTCGCTGCCCTTGACCTGGGCGAGGTCGACACCGAGCTCGCGCGCGAACACGCGCACGGACGGACTCGCATACGGCACCTTGTCCGGCATCACCGTGTCGGCGCCGAAGTTGATCGGCGGCGACGCCGGGCTGCCGGTCGCGACCACCGCCGCCGCAACCGGCACGGGAGCCGGCGCGGGCGCGGATGGTGCGGGCGCCGCAACCTTCGCCGCAGCGGAAGCCGGCGCGAAAACCGGCGCCGCGCCCGCCGCCTCGATCAACGCGACGATATGGCCTTCGGAGATCTCGTCGCCGAGCTTGACTTTGAGTTCCCTGACCACCCCGGCGACAGACGAAGGCACTTCCATCGTCGCCTTGTCCGATTCGAGGGTGACGAGGCCCTGGTCCTTCGTCACCGTGTCGCCAACCTTGACCAGCACCTCGATGACCGGCACGCCGCTGTAGTCGCCGATGTCGGGCACCTTCGCTTCCTGCAGGCCGCCGCCCGTTGATGCAGCCGGGGCGGGAGTTGGCGCGGCGGCCTCGGCTTTCGCCACGGGGGCCGGCGCGGCAGCTTTCGCCGCGGCCGGGGCCGGGGCCGGCGCAGCGGTTTCGCCGCTTTCGATCAATGCGACGACGTGGCCCTCGGAAATCTCGTCGCCGATCTTGACCTTGATTTCCTTGATCACTCCGGCAACCGACGACGGCACCTCCATCGTCGCCTTGTCCGATTCGAGGGTGATCAGGCCCTGGTCCTTGGTTACGGTGTCGCCCGGCTTGACCAGGATCTCGATGACCGGCACGTTGCTGTAATCGCCGATATCCGGCACCTTGGCTGCTACGATTTCGGCCATGCTCCCTCCTCAATCGGCACGTGCGCCGCCGAGGGCACTGCACCGGTCACGACAAAATGACGAAAACGCGGCCGCGGCCGCTCCGTCATGATAATGCGAACGAGGAAATTTGCACGAGGCGCGGGCAACAATCTTCCCCGCGCCCGCAGCAGGCATGCGCGCGGCAGCACGGGCGCCACGCCGGGCATGAGGTGCAGACGAGCGCAATCCGGAACTCAACGCGGCACGGCAGGCGCCTCGTGCAGCTTCTTGTATGCCGGCTCGTCCACCGGCACGCCGTCGGCGTTGCAGCTGCCGAATGCGCAGAGCTGCCTGCGGATCGGCTCGTTCGCCTGGGCTATCAAGTGAAACAGCACGTTTTGCTCGAGAGAGCCATGCACCGCGGCCGCGCCGGGGCCGCGCGCGAATACGGCGACGTCGTCGCCGCTGTGCGTTTCCGAACCGAGCGGCACGACCGATTCCTGCATGTAGTCAGGCGCCTCCGTGTCGATCTCGTCGAGATCGGGGCGGCCTCTCGATGCCGCGAAGAACGCGGTCGCATTGTGCGGATATTTCTTCGCACCTTCGGCCTCGTGGTCACTTTCGCCGGCGTAGCCTGGACCGTTGGCGTAGCCGAGCGTGGTGAACGAGCGGCCGATCGCGTCACGTGCCAGTTCCTTCGATGGCGCACCTTCGCCGCTCGATCCACGCAGCTTGCCGAGGATCGGGTTGCCGCGATTGGCGTAGCCGGCAAACGTCATCGTGTGCGAATGGTCGGCGGTGACGAGGATCAGGGTGTCGTCGGCATTGACCAGTTCCACCGCCGCGCGAATCGCATCCGAGAACGCGATCGTCTCGGTCAGCGCACGGTACGCATTGCCGGCATGATGGCCGTGGTCGATGCGCCCACCCTCCACCATCAGGAAGAAACCATTCGGGTTGTGTTTCAGCACCGCGATCGCCGCACGCGTCATTTCGGCCAGGCTCGGCTCCTTGACCGGCCGTTCGAGTGTGCGCTCGTACTCGTACTGCATGTGCTCGGGATTGAACAGGCCGAGCAGATGCTTCGTCTTCGCCGGATCGACATTCGCGAGCTGCTCGGCATTCCAGACATAGGCCGCGCCGGGCCTGGCCTGCCATTCGCGGATCAGGTCGCGCTTGTCGAGGCGCTTGCCGATCAAGCCGTCGTACTGCGGATCGGGCTGCGGCGCGGGCATGAACTCGGTGCGGCCGCCGCCGAGCGCCACGTCGAGGCCGCCGCCGAACGGAAACTCGACGAGCTGGCGCGCGAAGTCGACGCAGCCTTGCGCGCGCGCCTCGTCGGGCATGGCCATGTCGTATTCCCAGTCGCGTTCGGGCAGGTGGCCGTAGGTCGCGGCCGGCGCCGCGTGGGTGATGCGCGTGGTCGTCACCGCACCGGTGGCCATGCCGGTGCGCGCGGCGAGTTCGAGTGCGGTCACTGCCTCGTTGCCCTGCGCGCCCTTGCAATCGCCGCGCCTGCCGATCTGGTTGACGCCGATCACACCCGAGCGCGTCTTGATGCCGGTCATGATCGCGGTCATCGTGCCCGCCGAATCGGGCGTCTGGAAATCGGTCGTGTAGGTGCGCAACAGCGCGGTATAGGGGAACGTCTCGAAGCTCAGGCGATTCTCCTCACCCGATTGACCCTTGCGCTGGCCTTCGAGGATGCGCGCCGCGGCGATCGTCGCCGCACTCATCCCGTCGCCGAGGAACACTATGACATTTCTCGCCTGTGGCGAAGCGCTGACGTTCTTCGCCTTCGATTGCGCAGCGCCCAGACCGGCGCGATTCGCGGCTGCCGCGGCGGCACCGGCGCGGAACCACCAGGCCGGCGTCTCGCCGTCGGGATGCCGGATCCCTGCGACGTCGATCGCATGCACGGATCCAGCGGGCCGAATGGGCGCGGCACAGGCAGCGAGAATGCCGCACAAGGCGGCGCCAAGCGGGGCGTGGGCAAGGTGCGGCATCATCCTCGTGGATTCCGGAGTGTGGATCCACGACGATTATCGACAGCAATGTGACGGTTTGACGAAACCGCCTCCCGCCCCGGAACGTGCCGGAACGGGAAGGGCCGTGCGCGCTTACGGCGTCGTCGGACGCACCTTGTCGTTGTGCTTCTTGTTGTAGATTCGCGCGCTCTGGTGGTTTTCCTTGCCCTGGATGCGTGCCTGTTCGCCTGCGCCGACGCGACCGTTGGCTCCCGCATGCGCTTCGGCGCGATCGACATGCGCCTGCCCGCGTTCGAGCGAGCCGGCCTCCTTGTTGGTCAGCTGGCCGGAACGCACGCCTTGATGGATGCGCGCGTCCTGGTTGACGTTGCGTTGCACGTCGGCTTGCATGCGCTGCGAGGAAGCGGAGTTCGGGTTGCCCTTCACTGCGTTGTGATTGTCCTTGTAGATGTCGGCACTGACGTGATTCTGCTCGCGCTGGATCTGCGCTTTTTCGCCGGCACTGAGCTTGCCGTTACGCATGTCGCGCGCTTCGGTGGCGTCGACGCGGCGCTCCTGGTTTTCCAGGCTGGCCGCTTCCCTGGTCGAAAGCTGGCCCGACTTCAGGCCCTGCTCGATGCGCTTCTGCTGGTCCGTGTCGCGCGCGGTTTCAGTGCCTGCGTTCTGCGCGTGCGCGCCGAACGAGAGCAGCAGGGCGGCGATGGTCGTTGCGATCATGGTGCGTTGCATGTGAATTCTCCCTCGGTTGTACGAGCGCGGGATTTGCGCACGAACCGCAACAACGAAGCTGGTTGCGCCGCGTTGACACCGAGCATGAAGCGCAGCCAAACGACGCACGCGGGGCGAACGCTGTCATCCGATTGGCACCTCGTCCGTTGAGAGGGGGTACCGATCCCACATCCACGAACCCCCATGATCCGCTCACGAATCCTGTACATCGCCGTGCTGCTCGCCGCGGGTACGGGCGCAGCACAGGCGGCCAACGGCCCCGCAACGCTGAGTCGCGACGACGCACTCTGGCTCGACCGCATCACCTTCGGGCTCGACAGCGCCACCGTGGCGCGCTTTCGCGAGCTCGGCCGCCAGCGCTTTCTCGACGAGCAGCTTGCCGGCCGCGACGACACGCTGCCGGCAGCCGTGCAGGCACAGATCGACGGCCTCGACATCGCCCACAACTCCGCCGCCAAGCTGGTCGTCGACGAGGTCGCCGAACAGAAGCGCATCAAGGCGCTTGGGGACGAGGACATGAGGAAGGCGGCGCGCAAGGATCGCAACGACATGGGCAACAAGCTGGCCTACGAGGCGACGCGCCGTGAGCTGCTGCGCGCGATCTACTCGCCCGACCAGCTCAAGGAGCAGCTCGTCTGGTTCTGGCTCAACCACTTCAATGTGTTTGCGCAGAAAGGCTACGTGAAATTCCTTGCCGGCGACTACGCCGACCAGGCCATCCGCCCTTACGCGCTCGGCCATTTCCGTGACCTCGTCATGGCCACGCTGAAATCGCCGGCGATGCTGCAGTACCTCGACAACGCGCAGAACGGCAAGAACCGGATCAACGAGAACTACGCGCGCGAACTGATGGAACTGCATATGCTCGGCGTCAACGCCGGCTACACGCAAGGCGACGTGCAGGAACTCGCCAAGATCCTCACCGGCGTCGGCATCGACACCAACCACGACGATCCGAAGGTGCGCCCGGCGTTGCGCCGCTATGTCGTGCGCGAAGGCCTGTTCACGTTCAATCCCGAACGCCACGACTTCGGTGATCGCGTGCTGCTCGGGCAGAAGATCAAGGGCGGAGGCTTCGACGAGATCGAACGTGCGGTCGACCTGCTCGTCAGGCAGCCGGCCTGCGCGCAGTTCATCTCGCGCGAACTCGCCACCTACTTCGTCGCCGACGATCCGCCGCCGAAGCTCGTCGAGAAGATGGCGCACACGTTCCAGCGCAGCGACGGCGACATCGCCCAGGTATTGCGCACGATGTTCGAATCCGACGAATTCACCGCCTCGCTCGGCGGCAAGTTCAAGGATCCGATGCACTACGTCGTCTCGAGCGTGCGCCTCGCCTACGACGGCAAGACGATCACCAACATGCACCCGGTCGTCACCTGGCTCAACAACCAGGGCGAGGCGCTGTTCGGCCACTCCACGCCCGACGGCTACGCGCTGACCGGGGACGCGTGGGCGAGCTCCGGGCAGATGAGCCGTCGCTTCGAGATCGCCCGCGTCATCGGCAACGGCAATGCCGGCCTGTTCGACGCCGCCGACGGCACGAAGAGCGTCGACACGGGCTTTCCGCAGCTGTCGTCAAAGCTGTATTACGACGGCATTCAACCGTACCTGTCGAAGACGACTCTCGCTGCGCTCGACAAGTCGGCCTCGCAGCAGGAATGGAACGCATTCCTGCTCGCGTCGCCGGAATTCAATTCCCGTTAGCTGTTGCTCGCAATTCCCGTCCGAAGCATGCGGGAACCACCGAACGAATTCAGGAGCACATGCCATGAGACGTCGCCATTTTCTCCAACTCGCCGCCAGCGCTTCCGCGCTGCCGATGCTGACCACGGCCGGGCGCGTGTTCGCCGCGCCGCCGTCTTCGCCGCGCTTCCTGCTCGTGTTCCTGCGCGGCGGCTACGACTGCGCGAACCTGCTGGTGCCGTATTCAAGCGACTTCTACTACCAGTCGCGACCGAACATCGCCGTGCCCCGACCTGATCCGAAGTCCGACAGCGGCACGCTGGCACTGGACAGCGACTGGGCGTTGCCGGCCGGGTTGCGCAATTCGATCGGCGAGATGTACGGGAACAAGCAGGTCGCCTTCGTGCCGTTCGCCGGTACCGACGATCTTTCCCGCAGCCACTTCGAGACGCAGGACAACATCGAACGCGGCGAGCCGACGCAGGCGCATGGCGATTTCAACTCGGGATTCATGGCGCGCCTGTCCAGCACCTTGACCAGCAAGGTGCCGCCGATCGCATTCACCGACGCGCTGCCACTGACCTTCCGTGGCGCCAGCGACATCCCGAACATCTCGCTCAAGTACGTCGGCAGGCCGGCCTACGATGATCGGCAGACCGCAATCCTCACTTCGATGTATCAGGGCAATCGCCTGCAGGGCGCGGTCAACGACGGACTCGAATTGCGCGCGCATGTCGCCAAGGAGTTCGAAACCGAAATGAACCAGGCCAACCGCGGCGCGGTCAGCGCGCGGGGGTTCTCGCTCGAGGCGCAGCGCATAGCGAAGATGATGCGCGACCAATACCGACTCGGCTTCGTCGACGTCGGCGGCTGGGACACGCATGTCAACGAAGGCAACGACAAGGGCCAGCTCGCGAACAATCTTGCCAACCTCGGCGATGGACTCAAGGTGTTCGCGCAGGAACTCGGGCCGGAGTGGAAGAACACGGTGGTCGTCGTCGTCTCCGAATTCGGCCGCACCTTCCGCGAGAACGGCAACCACGGCACCGACCACGGCCACGGTTCGGTCTACTGGGTACTGGGCGGCAGCATCGACGGCGGCCGCATCGCCGGCGAGCAGGTCAAGGTGCAGCAGTCCACCTTGTTGCAGAACCGCGACTATCCGGTGCTCAACAACTATCGCAGCCTGCTCGCGGGCATGTATGTGCGCATGTGGGGCCTGTCGCCGACGCAGTTGGCGCAGGTGTTTCCCGACGCCCGGGCCACCGATCTCAAGCTGGTGTGAGTCGCGTCACGCGCGGCTGCCGCCGACGCCGGGGTGTTCGCCGTACGTGAACATGCCGCGTCGATTTCGACGAATCATCTGCCGTCGACAACGAGTATCTCGATACTGCCGTCGAGTACCGGTGCGCGCGGATGCGGTTGCTGGCTGGTCGGTTCGGGTTTCGGCCCGAATTTCGTCGCGACGAGGTAGATGCGATGACTTTGCGGATCGAGCGCGAGCGTGCGCGCGCTGCGTTGCGTGGCGAGGTTCTGCGCGACCGTATAGTGATCGGCGTCGACCTGTTTGACTACGGTCAGCGTGCCATCGTCGTCGTTGCAACTGAACACGAGGCCGCGCTGCGCATCGTAGGCCGCGGCGTCGGGACCCTTGCCGATCGCCACGCGTGCAACCGTTTTTCCGCTGCTGCTGTCGGTCACCGCCATCTTGCCGTTCTGGCAGACCGAGAACAGCCGATGGCGTACTTGATCGAAAGCAAGGCCGTAAGGATCCTCGCAATCCTCGAACTTCCATCTTGCCATCAGTTTCGCGGCGCGCGCGTCGATCCGTGCAAGCTCGCCCGTGTCCTCGATGTTGAAGAAGATGTTGCCCTTGTCGTCCGCCACCGCACACTCGGGCTTGCCGCCGGCGGGGATCGTGGCGAGCATTTTTCCCGCCAGTGGATCGATCACGCTCACGTCCTTGCTGCGCCCGTTGAACGTGAAGAGGCGCTTGCTCGCCTTGTCGTACAGGATCGCATCCGGGTTGTGGCCGCCGACCGCAATCGTGCCCGCGCGCTTGAGCGTCACAAGGTCGAATACGGTGACATCGTCCACGCGGCCGTTGCTCGTGCAGCCGCGACCGATTTCGCGCGCAAGTGCGATGCCGTGCACGCCGCCGGTACCCGCGATCGTCGCGGCGAGCGAGCCATCGGCCATGTTGACCACGAGCACGCGGTCGGAGCGGCTGACGAACAGGTGGCCGGACACCGCGTCGGCAAGCAGATAGTCCCATCCGCCCGGACCACCGATCGCGTAGCGCGCGACGACCGCATACGCCGGCGCGACGACCGGCGCCGAGGGTGCCGCGTGCGCGGCGAGGCTCGGCGCAAGCAAGCCTGTCACGCAGGCAACGGTACGAAACAGGCGCCTGCAATGACTCCAGGCACCGGAACGGGTGGCCACCATGGTCGCCCGGTGCGGGTCGGATTTTCCCTAAACGCCCTTCGCGTAGCGCAGCAGCACGCTCCATTGCGCGAACTTCGCCGCGCGCGGGACCGACGCGTTCGCCGGGCTCGTCGATGGCAGCGCGAGCACATCGAGGCGTTCGCGCCATGACGGCTTCAATTCCGGTTCGATGTGGCGGCGGAAGCCTTCGGCGGCCTTGCCGCCGTTGAGCGCGATCGCGCGGATCGTCGGCTGTCGCGCGAGCAGTCGCGGGATCGCGTTCGGCACCTCGCTCGCCTTGACGATGCTGCTGTCGAGGCTGCCCGGCCGCTCGACCTGCCGGTACACATCCCAGATGCCGATGCCGCGCGCGTGCAGGCGCGCGATGCGTTCTGCATAAGGCCGTTCGCGGCCTGCGTCGAACAACTCGCCCATGAACGCCCAGAACAGGTTGTGCGCATGAGCATAGGACTGGCGCAGTTCCAGCGAACGCAGCGACGGCACCGTGCCGAGCACGAGTACACGGCAGTCCGCGCCGACCTGCGGCGGGAAGCTGGCGACGTGGTGCAGCGCGCGACGCGACATACACGAATGTGCCATGCCGCAACCTGGGGGGTCTCCGCATCCCGCGCCCGGCGGCGGTGGCGCTCAGGCGCCGTTTTTGAGCGCGGCGAGATCGGCAAGCACCTGGCCGGAGTTTTCCTTCGGATCGACGCCGACGTAGTGCTTGACGACCTTGCCGGCCGGATCGATGAGGAAGGTTTCGCGCTTGGCGTAGCTGATCTTCATCTTCTCGCTGAAAGTGAGCACGCCGTAGGCCTTGGCCGTTGCCTGGGTGTTATCGGACAGCAGCGGAAACGGTACATGGTATTTCTCTGCGAACGCCGCATGCGACTTGATGTCGTCGAGACTCACGCCGAGCACTTCGGCGCCGGCCTTGCGCAGCTTGAGCACGTCGTCGCGGAACGTGCATACCTCGGTGGTGCAGCCCGGCGTGTCGTCCTTTGGATAGAAGTAGAGCACGACCCACTTGCCCTTGTACTGGTCCAGCGTGCGCCAGTCACCCTTCTGGTCCTGCAGCTTGAACGCGGGCGCCGCGGTACCGACCGCGGGCGCTGCGCCCTGCGCGTAAACCTGGAACGCAATGGCTGTTGCGGCGAACGCGGCAATGAGGCGAAGAGCGGTTTTCATGGCATTTCTCCGTGGCTTAGTGAGTCGTAGACCGGAACGTGTGGCGATTTCTTGCGTGCGGATTTCACGACTGCGGGCTTCAGCCCGGCCAGACAGTCTTCGACGGTCGGGGTGGCACCGCGCAGCATGCGAGCCTCACTTCACCTGCAGCAAATCCCACTTGTTGCCGTACAAGTCCTCGAACACCGCGACCATGCCGTATGCCTCGTGCCGCGGCGCCTCGAGGAAATTCACTCCTTGGGCGAGCATGCGCGAACGATCGCGGGCGAAGTCGTCGGTGTGCAGGAACAGGAATACGCGGCCGCCGGTCTGCCCGCCGATGCACGCGGCCTGCTCCGGCGTTGCAGCCTGCGCGAGCAGCAACGGCGTCGCCGCCTCGCGCGCGGGCGCGACGAGCACCCAGCGCTTGCCCCCGCCGAGATCGGTATCGGCGAGCACGACGAAATCCAGACAGCGTGCATACCACGCGATCGCTTCGTCGTAGTCGCGCACGACGAGGCTGACGGCGCCGATTTTCCTCGTCGTCATTTCTTCTTGGTCGTGTTCGGCAAATGCGACATGTCGAGTCCGCCGGTTTCGAACACGAGCGTCTTCCGGCCGTCGCCAACGAGATTCACTTCGATCGCGACCTTCTTCGTCTTCAGCACGCGCGCGATGAACGCCTTGTCGTCGTCGATGAACAGCGCCGGCTCGCCGGTCGGCGGAATCGTCGCCTTCCACGGCTTGGCCGGCTCGCCGTCGAAGCTGATCGACAAGGTTTTGCATCCCGACTTGCAGTTGAACTTCTCGTTGTCGAGGATCAGGTACACGGTCTGCCCCCACTCGGGATGCTGGCGCAGGATCAGATGCACATGCTTGGCATCCTTGCCGCTCAGGCCCGGTGGCG
Organism: Rudaea sp.; assembly: GCF_057139185.1. Taxonomy (NCBI): domain Bacteria; kingdom Pseudomonadati; phylum Pseudomonadota; class Gammaproteobacteria; order Lysobacterales; family Rhodanobacteraceae; genus Rudaea; species Rudaea sp. The sequence goes on from NZ_DBNHDN010000034.1 coordinate 90,180, forward strand.
CCAGCGGCGGCTCGTTTTCGATCGAGCCGGCGTACTGCGTGCCGCCCTTCACCGAGGTCACCGTGTACGCCCACAGCCGGGCGAGACGGCGCGCTTCGCCTTCCTCCTTCGCCTTGGCCGTCACCTCGCCGAGGGTTTCCCTGATCTTCGCCGCGGCGGCGCTGTCGGGGTATTTCGCCACGGCCTCGGCGCCGACCTGGGCTGCGATATCGAGGCTGCCGGTCGCGCGCATCTGCTCGTAGAGCTTGAGGCTTTTCTCGGCCTGCGCCGCGGCGTTGGCTTTGGCGACCGCAACGGCGTCCGGCGCGGGAGCTGGTGGTGCATTCGAACTCGACGAACATGCGGCAAGCGCGAGCGCACTGGCGAGGACGATGATGGCGGAAAGCCGTTGCGACATGACCCACCTCGTTGCGGAAACCATATCGCAACGATACCCGACTGCAGCGCTTGCCGACAAACCGGGCGCCTATCGACAGGGATCGCGACCGAGGTTCTTGTCGTACGTCGATACGTCCTGGTCGTGACCGCGGCCGCTGCGTCCGGGTGCCCCTGCGCGTCGCATTTCATAGCACGCGTCCGCGCGCGCGATACGCGTCGAAGTCACCGCGACCGACTTCGCCGCTGCGCCCTTCGTTCGGGCACCGTGGCCAAGATGCGCCGACGGCCCCTGTTCGACCGCCGCGACCGAGCGCGGGCAGGCGCTGTGGCGATAGAACACCTGGCCATCGCCGGTACGGCATTCGTACGACGCCGCTCCCGCAGACTCGCCGCTGCGTGAAGCGGTATGCGCATGAGCGGCGCGCGGGACCTGGCGCGTGGTCGTCTCGCGCTTGGTCGCATATTGGGGTGATGCGGTGTACGCCGGCGCGGGTGCAAGCACGACCCGGGTTTGCGCGGCAGCCACGACGCAAGGTCGATCCTGAAACGTCACCGCGCCGCGCGCGTCGGTGCAGCGGTAGACTTCGGCGCGCGCACCGGTGGCGTAGCCTGCGAGCAGGAGCACGGCCAGCCATTCGTACCAGCGCAACGGCCGAGGTGTGCGTTCGAGATCGAGCATGGCGTAACCTCCATATCGTCGTTACCCATGGTCCAGCGGCAGCGGTCCCGGCACCATCCGCAAGCGGCGTCACTTCATGTAGGAAATCGCCGATCCGTGGTGTCTGCTCGCCCGCACCACGTCTGCGTTCAATCAATGCACAATCCGCATGTGAGAAAGATCGTGCACATCGACATGGACGCGTTCTACGCCAGCGTCGAGCAGCGCGACGACGCCAGTCTGCGCGACAAACCGGTCGTCGTCGCCTGGCGCGGCGCGCGTTCGGTGGTCTGCGCGGCCTCGTACGAGGCGCGCAAGTTCGGCGTGCGCTCGGCGATGCCGGCGTTGCGCGCGGCGCGGCTGTGCCCGCAGGCGATCTTCGTGCCGCCAGACTTCGCTCGCTACCGCGCCGTGTCGAAGCAGGTGCGCGAGATTTTTTTCAAGCACACCGATCTGGTCGAGCCGCTGTCGCTCGACGAGGCCTATCTCGACGTGACCGCGCCGAAGACGGATTTCTCTTCCGCCACCGCGATCGCCAAGGCGATCCGTGCGGAAATCTTCGAGGTGACGCAACTCACCGCCTCGGCCGGCGTTGCGTCGAACAAATTTCTCGCCAAGATCGCCTCGGACTGGCGCAAGCCGAATGGCCTGTTCGTGATCAAGCCGGAACAGGCCGACGCGTTTCTCGCGCCGTTGGACGTGGCGAAGATTCCCGGCGTCGGCAAGGTGATGAACGCCAAGCTCGAAGCGCTCGGCGTGCACACCTGCGCCGATCTGCGCGCGTTCGACTTGCGCGAACTCGAACGCCGCTTCGGCCGCTACGGTCTGCGCCTGCGCGAACTGAGCCTCGGTATCGACGAGCGCCGCGTGAATCCCGACCAGAGCGTGCAATCGATTTCGTCCGAGGATACGTTCGCGCACGACGTGCTGCTGAGCGAAATCGAGCCGATGATCCGCGAACTGGGCGTGAAAACTTGGGCGGCAACGCGCAAGACCGAACGCGTCGGCCGCACCGTCGTGCTCAAGCTCAAGACCGCCGACTTCCACGTCCTCACGCGCAGCCACACGCCGCCCATGCCGCCGCAGACCGAAGAGGGTTTCGTCGCGCTTGCCTTGGGCCTGCGCGAACGCGTCGACCTGCCGCCGCGCACGCGCTACCGCCTGGTCGGCGTCGGCCTCGCCAATTTCCGCGACGAGCACGAACTGCCGCCGCAGGCGGAACTGTTCGAGGACAGCCCCGCCGGCGAACGCTAGGCTGCTATGCCCAGGGTCAATGTCGCGACGTAGCCACTGGCGACGTCGCCGGCGATCGTCGCCATCTCATAGGTCGTGCCGTCGCTGAACACGTTGTCCTGGGCAAAACTCGTCACCGAGGTGTTCTGCCCGTGCGCGGCGTACAAAGTGGAATTGTATACCACCTTGGTCACGTCCTGCGGAAACGCCATCTGCGTCGTGATCACCGCCGTGCCCTGGGTCAGCACGTCGTTGAGGTAGGCCTGGATGTGGATGTGGGTGATACGTCCCGTGTACCAGCCCGGATAGATCGTCTCGAACACCGCCTGCCCGCTCGTGTCGGTGACCTGGATGCCGCGCAGGAAAGTATCACCGACCGTGCTGACGCCGCCGGTCTGGTTCGTGTAGCCCGAGTAGACGCCGTCCTTGTCGCAATGCCAGATGTAGATCGCCGCGTTGGAGATCGGCGCGCAGCTGTTGTTGACGTTGATCAGGCGCAGCACCACACGCAGCGGCACGCCGGTTTTGCTTTCGGTGATGTCGCGGCGCTGGATCGCCGAATTCGACAGGATCGAATACAGCGGATACGGCCCGTCGGTTTCGCTCGGGATCAGCGCGCAGCTGCTGCCGAACACGCAGGCGGCCGGCGTCGCGCCGGTACGCGTGCGCAGGATGTCGCCCGACTTGCCGGCGAATTCGCCTGCGCTGAAGTTGTAGCTGAACACGGCCGAGCCGCAACTCGAATAGGTGAGAGTCGCGGTGCCGACTTCGGTCACGTTGATCTTCGTTGCCGCCGAATTGAACGTACCGTTGGTGCCAACGTAGAGCGTCAACCGGATCGTGTGGTCGCCGGCCACGTAGCCCGTGCTTTGCGCGGTCATCCAGCGCAATCCCGACGCGCCGCTGCTCTCGCCGTTCTCGGCGTAGGTGAACCAGGCCGCGAATACATACGGATACGCCGAATTCACTTCGATGACCAAGCCCTGACCGCTGGTGTCGACGTTGTACCACGCGCCGGAAAGAGCGAAGTCGGCGGCGCTCGCGGTCGTCGTCGTGTCGGCCGACGTGCAGGCCGCGTTGCCGAGCAGGCGCACGAGCGGAACCGTGCCACTGCGGCCGTCGTTCAGCGTGAAGGTGAAACTGCCCGAGGTGCACGAATCGAAGCTCAGCGTCGCGCTGCCGACTTCGATCGCATACGGTTTCGGCGTCGCGTTGAAGTTGCCGCCGCTGGATTGCCAGATCGTCAGCGTCGCGCTGCTCGCGCCATCGCTGATCGTGCCGCCAAAGGTGTACCAGCGCTGCGTGGTGACGTCGCCCGCCGTGGTGTCGTAGGTGAACCAGGCGCCAAACAGGTACGACTGGCCGGGAATCACTTCGATCAGCATGCCCTGTCCGCTCGTGGCGCGGTCGTACCAGGCGCCGCTCAAACCCTGCTGGTCGATGTTCGGCGCGGCGCTCGCGGTCGTGGCTGCCTGTGCGAGCGGACCCGATGCACGCGAAGCGACTTCGCCGAGCATCGGCAGCGCGGACAGCGCGCCGAAGGCGCCGAGCATGCGCCGTCGTGCGGGACGCATGCCCGGGTCGCGGAGAATTGCAGCCGATGGCTCGGCGGGTTTCGCCGGCAGCGGGAAAATGCTCGGCGCGGGTGCGGGATCGATGTGGGTCGGCATGAGTGGATTCCTTCTTGCTTGCTTGTTATTGGGCGCGTTTGGAACCATGAAACGTTTGGAGTTCCGCGCCGATTATTCCTCCGCTGACAATGTATAAATGTGGATATTTTCAGTATTCACGATTCACTAACGCGATCGCGGACAAGGCCGACGCAGCGCCGCGTCCACAGTGTCTACGCATTGCGCGCCTTTGTGGATTCTTCATGGATTCAGTCATTTCTAACGGCATTGCGGCGCCGTGCCCGCTAGGCTGCCGTTGCCCTGCGACCGCGTACCCGGACACAGGGTACCCGTCGCGCCGAAGCGGTTTTCGAGGCGCCCGATCGACGGATCTGCCGGCAAGCTCGTATCGGCGTCCGTGGTCCCGAGATCGGGCATGCCCGGGCATCGGCGCGACGGCCTCCCCTTCATTCCGAGGTCACATCATGAAAACCAGACTGCTCTCCCTGCCCTTCGCACTCTCGATCATTTCAGTCGGCCCCGCCGCCGCACAGACCGCCGCGGCCGTGCCCACCAATGTCACCGCTGCGGCCGCCGCGGTCGAAACCGCGTGCATGCAGGTCCGTTCGGACGAACTGCAATACCGCATCCAGGTCGCGCTCGGCGATTCCACCAGCGCCACCGCCGCGCAGGCGACACTCGACACCGACCGCACCGTGTTGCAGACCGCACAACAGACCCTGCATACGGCGGTGCAATCGTACCTGTCCACGGACGAAACCGCGCTGAAGGCCGCGCATGCCCAGCTCGAAAGCGATTTCACCCAGTTGAAGGCCGATGTCGCCGCCGCCAACGGCAACGCCGCCGCCGACCAGACCAAGATCGCGACCGATGCCGCCGCGGTGCAGACCGCCGAGGCGCAACTCGAAGCCGATCATCTGGCGCTCGCCAATGCCGGCGCGATGCCGCATTGCGGTGGCCCCGGCGGCGGCCCGGGCGGCGGCCCGGGCGGCCGCTGAATCGTCGTTTCGGAAAATCCGGAGCAGGTCACGGCCTGCTCCGCCTCACGCGATGATGTGCGGCACGAAACGCGCAGTGTCGCGCGTGATCAGCGTGGCGTCTTCGCGGATGCCGATGCCGGAAGGACGGTCGCCGACCACCCAGCTGCCGACCAGCGGGTAGCCGCCGCCGAAGTGCGGCAGCGGATGCACGGCCTGGCGGATCGTCGGCGCATCTTCGTACGGGCCTTCGCTCGCCGTCGTCGAATCGTCGGCGAGATGCATTTCGATGTTCGCGCCTTCGCGCGAGAAGAACGGTTTGCGCACCCAGCCGGCGGGCAGCGCGATGCGCGTGTCGTCTTCGAAGAATGCGGGCAGCAGGTTCGGATGATTCTCGTGGCGCTGCCAGAGCAGCGGCAGCACGCCCTTGTTCGACAGGATCGCCTTCCACGGCGGTTCGATCAGGTGGATGCCCGATTTCGGCAACGCGCTGCCGAATTCTTCGGCGAACATGAATTCGAGCGGATAGAGCTTGAACAGCGTGCCGATCACGCTGTCGTCGAGATCGGTGAAGCGACCGTTCCTGGCCAGGCCGATGTCCGCGACCGCGATCGCCTTCGTCGCGACGCCGGCCTGCTCGGCGCAATCGCGCAGGTAAGTGATCGTGGCCTGATCCTCGACCGATTCGCGCGCGGCGGAAAAATGGAACGGCCGCGGCAGGCGTTTCGCAATCGCGCCGAAGGCCTCGATCAGGTTTTCCTGGATCAGGTTGTACTGGTCGGCCTGCGCGGGCAGCGCACCACGCCGCTTCTGCTCTTCGAGCCAGTGCCACTGGAAGAACGCCGCTTCGTAGAGCGACGTCGGCGTGTCGTAGTTGAACTCGTAAAGCTTCGCCGGGCCGTGGCCGTCGTAGGCGAGATCCATGCGGCCGTAGACGTGCGGCGCGGCAGTGCGCCACGACTCGGCGATCCAGTCCCAATAGGCTTCCGGTATCGCGAGCCGTTTCAGCAGCGACTCGTCGCGCACGCAATCGGCGACGAGATCCATCGCCATCTCGTGCAGGTCGCCGCTCGGCGCTTCGATATCGCGCTCGATTTCCTCGAGGGAGAAGCAGTAGTACGCGCTTTCATCCCAGTAGGTTTCGCCTTCGATGGTGTGAAAGCGGAATCCGAGCGAATCCGCGCTTGTGCGCCAATCTGGCCGCTCGGCGATCTCGATGCGGCGCACGGCTCAACCGCCGGACGACGAGCCGCGCGACGAACCGCCCCAACCGCTACGCGCGGCGGCCACCGAGCCGAAACCCGAGCGCGACACGGTGACGGCGCGATTCGGTGCGATGTCGACCGGATGGTACGAACGCGCCGTCGAGCTGCCGCCCGAGGTGCCGCTGCCGAAGCCGCGGCTGCGGTCGTCGCCGTACTGCGCGTATTGCCCGCTGCGGAAACGATAGATCGGCGCCGAGTCGTAGTAGCCCGACGGATAGCGCGGCGACGTCAGCTGCGAAATCAGGAAACCCGCCATCAACGGCGTCCACAGGCTCGACTGGTTCGCGCCATCGTGCACGACACGCTCGCGGCACAGGTCGCCGAATTGGGCGATGCATTCGTCCCTGGTCTTGAACTTCGGCGAATTCGCCTCGTTCGCTTTCGTCGCATCGTCGAACGCGCGCTGGCAGACGTCGGCGGCGTTGCCGTCCTTCTCGCAGGCGGCAACGTCGGTGTAGAAACCCTTGCGCAGCGTCTCTTCCGGCGCGTTGTCGCAGCCGGCAAGCAGCAGCGGCGCGGGCGCCATCAGCACTAGGGTCAGGGCACGGGAACGTTTCATTGCTTTATCCGGGCGAGAAGAAGATCACAAGATTCACCACGAAAACACGGAGGACACGAAGAGGAGCCAGAAGGAAGATCGCTCATTTGCTTTTGTCCGCGCCCCCCGCGACTCCGTGGCGGATCTTTGCTTTTCAATACGTCATCGAAGCGGCATTGAGGATGCCGACGCCGAGCGAGATGCCGGCGAGGAAGATTGCCGGCGCGCGCTCGTCGTTGCTGATTTCCTCGGAGATGTGCGGCAGAAACAGGCGCACGGCGACGAAGACCAATACCTGCACGACCAGCGCGACGAGGCCCCATATCAGGCAGTCGAACCAGCTCACCGACTGCGCGGTCGCGGTCGCGACCGGAATGATGAAGCCGAGCAAGGCGCCGGCGAAGGAGATCGAAGCGGCCTCCTTGTTCTCGCGGATCAGGTGCATCTCGTCGTGCGGCGTTACCCACAAATAGATCACGACGAACGCCGCGGTCAGGCCGATCGCGAGGCCGAAGTAGGCGAGGAACGCGGGCAAGGTGCTCAGCGAATGGGCAAGCTCGGTCGGCATGGCGCAGCTCCTTCAGGTGATGTCGAATTCGGCCGTGGACAATGGGATGCCGACAGCCTGGCTGATGACGAAGTCCGCAGGACCGGAGTCCTCGCCAGCGACGAGCAGCAGCTCGTTGCGATCCATGTCCGGCAGCTCGCGCGAATAGAGCATCGAGTACAGGGTCAGAGTGCAATCAGCCGTGGTCGGGTTTTGCTTGTAGACGCTTTCCTCAAGCGGCACCGGCGGCGCCATGCCCGCGCCCTCGCCCCAGACGCGGCGGTACGCGCAATCGCCGAGCGTGTACTCGGGCAGGCGCCCCGCCGTACACCAGCGCTCAAACGCATCCTTGCTCGCCGGATTGATCGACTCGGCATAGACGAACAGGTTGATGTCGCCCGGTTCGCCGTTGACCGTCGCGATCTGCAGGAACGCATCGTCGGTCAGGTACAGGCGATAGAGGCGATTGCCCGCGCCGAGATCGATGTCGCCGATCGCCTCGATCGTCTGCGGACTCTCCGGCCAGTCGAAGTTGAACGCACTCGCGCCAAGCTTGCCGGTGAGATCATCGAACGTCACCGCGCCGCGCAGGCGCGCGCCGTAAGGCAGTTTCGGCGCGGATGCGTCGTCTGTTTTTTTGCCGAACCATTCCATCGCGAACGTCCCCGTGCTGGATCGCTGCACTTCTGCTGTCATTCCCGCGCGTTTCTGGCGGGATTGACGACTTTGCATTTACTGCCCGAGCTCAGTTTGCTTTTACCTTTTCCGCAGGCACCGTCTGCGCCGGACTCTCCCCGGGCGCGCCAAGCTGCGCCGGCGGCTCAACCATCGCGGCGACTTTCTGGTAGCGCGCGAGCACATCATCGGCACTGACGCTGCCGGCGACGAGACCAGCCTTCGCAAGACGCGCTTCGAGATCGCCGTCGCCATCGTTCTTGGCCAGCGCATCGGCAGCCTCGATCTGCGCCCCGCGCTCGGCCTGCTGCGCCTTGAGGCGTTCGAGCGAATCGAGCGCGGTGCGCAACTTGGCGTTCTGCCCGCTGTGGCGCGCGGCGATCGCCGACTGCGAACGCAACACGCTCTCGTTGACCTTGACCTGGTCGACCTGCTGCTGCAAGCCGGTGATGCGGCGATCGGCAGACTTGATCGCGTCGTGCATCTTCGCAACCGCGCCGGCGAGGTTGTCGCAGTCCTTCTGCTCGGCGGCGAGCTCGCTTTCGAGCTGCGCCACCTTGGCCGCGACTTCGCGCGCGAGGTTCTGGTCGTTCGCCGCGAGCAGCTTCGCGATATGGCCTTCGTACTCGGCCTTCTTGTCCTGCCTGGCCTGCAACTTGTCGCCGGCGAGCCTCTGCTGCGCCATCAGGCGCGCGAGTTCGTCCCTGGCGCGTACGGATTCGTTCTGCGCATCGCGGATCTCCTGATCGAGGATGCGCACGGCGTTCTTGTCGACGATGGACTGGCCGGCCTCGGTCGCCGCGCCACGGAACAGGGTGAGGATTTTTTCCAGAATGCTCATCGGATTCTCCCTCGATCAGGCGCGGTGGATGAAATTCTGCAGAGCGTGCGCGGCCTGCAGCGTATTGTCGGCCAGGGTCACGACTTCCTCGACGATGTTCGCGATCGGCGAGCGCGTCGAGAGTTCGCCGAACACGGTGTAGACGTCCTCGCCATCGAGCGACTGCAGGCCGATGTTCGACAGCGGATTGAGCGGGTTGAGGCGCAGGCAGGCGTCGTTGAAGGCGCTGCGATCGCGCACCTGCGAGCCCAGGCACAGCGGCGTGGACACGAACAACTGCTGGCCCGAGGCGGCGAGGTGGATATCGAGGTCGCCATGCTCGGGCAGCGAGATCGCGATGGTCGGCTCGGCGCCGGCTTCCAGGCGCATGCGCAGCGGCAGGCGTTCGCGCACGGCATGGGTTTCGAGCGCGTCGAACAGGGTCTGGGTGGTCCACGGGTGAGTCATGGCGGCGTAATCCTCGATGGTTACGAGTGGCGGGGAAAGCGTGGCTTCACGCAGCGACAATTCGAGCTGGGCCAGCACGGGAACGTGTTCGGCACGGATGTAGACCTGGCGCGCGACCAAGCCCTTGGCCTTCATGCGCTCACGGAAGGCCTGCTGGCGCCGGGACTCGGCGGAACGCGGTTTATTGACGGGTTGGTCGGACATATTTAGTTACTTGTAACGTTACACGTAACATTGTTCCTTGTCAACGAATCAGTTGCCGAGTCGCTTGCCGACGCAGGCATTGCCAGTGAAATTCTCGGTCGAACCCCGGTTGGATGCCTGCGAGCCGTTGCGCCGGATGGTGGACGCGGGTTGATTCCTCGTGGGGTAGTGTGACTTCGGGGTGTTCCGATCACACGCCCGCTGCCGCAAACGTGCGCCGGACGATGCTGGTCGCGGTGCGCTGCCGTAAACGCGCGCCGGACGATGCTGGTCGCGGTGCGCTGCCGTAAACGCGCGCTCTGGATTGCGTCGATGACAACGCCACGATCGTGCGGCGCGGATTTCTACACATCACCCGACGCCTGCGCTATCCTCGCTGTAATCGTTTTCACACCGCGCAGACGCAGGGAATGTCCGGAACATCGCAACGCGTGCAGTTTCCCGCGGACTTTCTCTGGGGCGCGGCCACAAGCGCCTATCAGATCGAGGGCTCGCCGCTCGCCGACGGCGCCGGGCCGAGCATCTGGCAGCGCTTCACGCGCACGCCGGGCATGATGGCGAACGGCGACACGGGTGACGTGGCCTGCGACCACTATCGACGCTGGAAGGACGACGTCGCGCTGATGAAACGGCTGGGCCTCAAGGCCTACCGTTTCAGCATCGCCTGGGCACGCGTGCTGCCCGAGGGACGCGGACGGGTCAACGAGAAGGGACTGGATTTCTACAGCCGCCTCGTCGACGAATTGCTGCGCAACGATATCGTGCCGCTGCCGACCCTGTTCCACTGGGACCTGCCCGCGGCGCTCGACGATCGCGGCGGCTGGCTCAATCCCGACATCGCGGGCTGGTTCGCCGACTACGCGAACGTCATGTATGCCAAGCTCGACGGCCGCGTGCAGCAATGGGCGACCTTGAACGAACCCTGGGTCGTCACCGACGGCGGCTATCTGCACGGCACGCTCGCGCCGGGTCACCGCAGCACGTACGAGGCGCCGATCGCGAGCCACCATCTTCTGCGCGCGCACGGCACGGCCGTGCAGGCCTATCGCGCGAACGGCAAACACCGCATCGGCATTGTCGTCAACATCGAGCCGAAGTATGCGGCTTCGCAACGTGCCGAAGATCTCGCCGCGATGAAGCGCGCCGATGCCTACATGAACCGGCAATATCTCGACCCGGTTTTTCTCGGCGCATATCCCGACGAATTGCAGGACATCTTCGGCGAAGCGTGGCCGGCATGGCCGGCGGAAGATCTCGCATTGATCAAGCAGCCGATCGACTGGCTCGGAGTCAACTACTACACGCGCAACGTGACACGGCACGATGTCGACAATTACCCGCTGCGAGCCGCGCCGGTGAAACAGGACGCGACCTACACCGAGACCGGCTGGGAAGTGTTCGCGCAAGGCCTCACCGACACGCTCGCCTGGATCAGGCAGCGCTACGGCAACCCGCCGGTCTACGTCACCGAAAACGGCGCCGCGTTCTACGATCCGCCGCGGGCCGAAAACGGCGTGATCGATGATCCGCTGCGCGTGAGTTACTTCAGCAAACATCTTGCCGCGGTGTCGAACGCGATCGCGCAGGGCTGCGACGTGCGCGGCTACCTGGCATGGTCGCTGCTCGACAACCTCGAATGGTCGCTGGGTTTCTCCAAGCGCTTCGGCATCGTGCACGTGGACTTTGCCACGCAGCAACGCACGATCAAGGCCAGCGGCAAGCTGTACGCGAACGTGATCGCGACCAACGGCGACGTGTTGAACCGGATCTGATTTTTGCCCGCTATCGAGGCAACCTGCCCGACACAGGCCGCCTGCCCGCATCGACCCAGTCGGCGAGTTCACCGAACGCGCGCGTGATTTCGTCGGGCTCGAACACGCAGTGTCCTTCGCGGTTGATGTACTGCTGCACGAAGTTGTCGCCATGGCCGGCGCGCTCCGCGGTCAACGCATATTCGAATGCATCACCCGCGGGCACGAGCGGATCGCCGGTGTCATGCAACGCGAGCAACGGTCGCAACAGCTTGCCGGTCGGCGTGTACCAGCGCGCGACATAGGCGGCGGCCTGCGCATCGGCACGGTAGCGTTTGACCCCGTCGTTGAGCGCGAAGTCGTCGCCCGAACGGGTGTAGATCAGATCGGCGTTGCCGAACGGATTGCCGTGCGTGCGGCGTTGCAGTTCGCCGAGTATCTGAGTAATGAAGGCGACGATATCCGGAAAGTTCTTCTCCGACGCCACGCCGTACAGCCGCAACAGCGCCTCACGCGCGGCGGGCCTGGCCGCAAGCGCGGCAGCGATGCGCTTGCTCATGTCGGCATACTCCGGCAACGGATCCGGCACCGGCACGAGCGGGCCGAGCAGGTCGGGGAAGTAGTAGTCGAACGCGGCGCGCAGCGCGAAGGCCTGGTCGAGGATGCGGTTGGACGGTTCGATCGCGCCGCACAGCGCCAGTGCGCCGCTGTAGGTTTCCGGCCGCGTCTCGATGGTCAGCGCGGCAAGCGCGCCACCCATCGACTCACCCAGAACCCAGCTGCGCGCGGGCTTGCCGTAGCTCGCAACGAAGTCGCGACGCAGGGCTTCCGTCTCCGCATAGGCCTGTTCGATTGCCCAGCCGCCGCGCGAATAGCCGGACTGGATCAGCGCATAGCCTTTGGCAAGCAGCCCGTCGAGCGCCGGCCAGATGGGTTTGCTCTTGTCGTACGTGGCGGGCTCGTGCCGATAGCCGTGGTAGTAGACGATCAGCTCGTGGTTCCAGTGGGCGGGAATGTCGACGCGATACGCCGCGCCGTCGCGCGTACCGGTCGCGCTGATCGGCAATGCCGGCGCCTTGTGCGCGACTTGGGCACAACCGCCCAGCAACGCGACAGCAACCATCGCAAAAAAAGTGGCAATGCCGGGTACCCATCTTGCTTTCATTGCGCGATCTCCGAGTGTGGATTGGTGCTCTGCCTTGGCACCATGCCCGATGCCGGCCGCCTGCCCGCATCGACCCAATCGACGAGTTGGTCGAATGCGTGCGCGACCTCGTCCGGCTCGAACACGCAATGGCCGGCGCGGTCGACGGATTGCTGCACGAAATGGTCGGCATGGCCGGCCCGCTGCGCCGCCAACGCATAGGCAAACGCACCGGCCGCCGGCACGAGCGGATCGCCGATGTCGTGCAGGGCGAGCAGGGGCCGCGTCAGCTTGCCGCTTGGCGTGTACCAGCGCGCGAGCCAGGCTGCCGCTTTCGGGTCGGCGTGATAGCGGCGGACGCCGGCATTGAGTGCGGCATCGTCGCCGGAGTTGACGTAGATCAGGTCGGCATTGCCGAGCGGATTGCCGCCGGCGCGCCGCTGCAGATCGCGGAAGTCGGTCAGCGTATCGGCGATCACGTCGGGCAGCGAGGTCGCATCCGCCGCGCCGTACCAGCGCAGCAACGCCTGCATTGCCGCGGGCTTCGTGGCCAGCGCTGCGGCGATCTTGGCCGTCGTCTTCGGGTTGGCGACATACGCCGCCGGCACCGGCACCAGCGCCGGCAACAGCCCGGGGAAATAGAATTCGAAAGCCGCGGCCAGCGCAAAGTCGCGCTGGAACATCGCATCGCTGGGTTCGATCGCGCCGCACAGCGACAGCGCGCCGGCGTATATGTCCGGACGCGTCTCGATGGTCAGGACGGCGAGCGTCCCGCCCATCGACATACCCATGACCAGAAACTGGTCCGCCTTGCCGTGGCCGGCGACGAAGCGCTGGCGCAGGCGCTCGGTGTCCTTATCCGCTTCCTCCAGCGCCCAGCCGCCGGCCGAGTAGCCCGACTGGATCACGGCGTACTTGCGTTGCAGGATGTGACCGAACATCGGCGCAAGCGACTCGTCCGGCGCGTACTTCAACGGGGTTTCCGAGGTGCCGTGGAAAAACACGACCACGCGACGATTCCAGTCGGCGGGAATGTCGATGCGGTACGCCGCGCCGGCAAGCGTGCCGATTTCGGTATCCGCCTTCGGTGACGCAACAGCGAACGCGCCGGATCCGAGCATGAGCGCGACCGAAAACAAAAGCCTCGTCATTCCCGCCTCCACGACCATGACGAACCGGGAATTTTCATCCCTTCACACTCCCGAGCAGCAGGCCCTGCAGATACTGCCGCTGCAACAAAAGAAACAGCAGCAGCACCGGCAGGACCGTAACCACCGAACCTGCCATCATCAATTCGTTGTCCTGCACGTGCTCGCGCGAGAGGCCGGCAAGCGCGACGGGTGCGGTCTGCCACGCCTGGTCGCTGAGCACGATCAACGGCCACATGAAATCGTTCCAGCTGGCGAGAAACGTGAGCACCGCGAGCGTGACGATCATCGGCTTGAGCAGCGGCAGAACGATGCGCAGGAAGATCGTCCACTCGCCGGCACCGTCGATGCGCGCCGCCTCGATCAGCTCGTCGGGGATCGAGCGCGCGTACTGACGCACGAGATAGATGCCGAGCGCGCTCGCCAGCGCCGGCACGACCACGCCGCCGTAGCTGTTCACCAGATGCAGCCATTTCATCAGCAGGAACAAGGGCATCATCGCAACCTGCAGCGGCACCAGCAGCGCGGCGAGCACGGCGCGGAACAGGCGCTCGCGTCCGCTGAAGCGCAGCTTGGCGAACGCGTAGCCGGCGCTGAGGTTGAACGCGAGCGAGGCGAGCGTGATCGCGCCGGCGACCAGAAAACTGTTGAGCAGATAGCGACCCATGCCGGCACGCAGGAACAATTCGCGGTAGTTGGCCAGCGTCGCATGCGCCGGCAGCAGCGGCGGCGGTACATGGCTGGCCTCACCAGGCTGCATGAACGATGCCGACAGCATCCAGGCCAGCGGCAACAGAGTGAGCATGCTGCCGGCGATGAGCAGGCCGTTGACGCTCCATTTCGTCATGCGCGGACTCACGCGTTGTGGTCCTGCGCGCGCGCGAGGCGTAGCAGCACGCGCGTGATCACGAGGATCAGCGCAAACAGCAGGAAGGCGATCGCGCAGGCGCGGCCGAGATTCCACCACTTGAAGCCTTCCTCGTACATGAAATAGAGCACGCTGACCGTGGATTGCAGCGGATCGCCGCGCGTCATCACGTAGGGTTCGGCGAACAACTGGAAGTAGCCGGCGATGGTGATGACCGCGACCAGCAGCAGCACCGGCCGCAGGCACGGCAAAGTGATGTGCCAGAAGCGTCGCGCTGCCGAGGCGCCGTCGATGCGCGCGGCCTCGTACAAGTCCTGCGGAATAGCCTGCAGCCCGGCGAGCAGGATGATCATGTTGTAGCCGAAATTCTTCCACACCGCGAACAGCACCAGCGCGGGCATCGCCCAGTGCGGATCGCCGAGCCAGTCGACCGGACCGATGCCGAAATGGCCGAGCGCGTAGTTGATCAGACCGTAGCGCGTATGGAACAGGTAGCGCCAGATGATCGCGACCGCGACGACCGTCGTCACCACGGGCGCGAACAGCGCCGTGCGATGCAGACCCCGGAACCGCACGAGCGGCGAATTGAGCAACAGGGCCGCGCCGAGCGAGACGGCGAGGGACAGCGGCAGCGCGAGCGCGACGAACCAGACCGTGTTGAGCAGCGATTTCCAGAACAACGGCGTGCGCAGTACCTCGATGTAGTTGCCCAGGCCGACGAAACGCAGGTTGTCCAGGTTCGCCAGCGCGTAGATGTCGAAGTCGGTGAAACTCAGCAGCAGCGCCGCAGCTACCGGCAGGGCGAGAAAAACGCCGAGCACGAACAGCGCCGGTGCGACGAAGGTCCAGGCGGCGCGCTCGCCACTCATTGCCGCGCCCTCGCGGCGAGAAGCGCACGACGCTTGGCCAGAATCACGTCATCGACCTTGGCGTCCAGCGCGCGCAGCGCCGTATCGGCGGACTCGCCGCCGCGCACCACGCGCTCCGCCGCCAGTTGCATCTCGTTGGCGATACGCTCCCACTCCGGCACCTTCGGTGTCGGCTTGACCCGCTCGAGCTGGGTACGGAATGCGCGTGTGTATTCGTCGGTCTGGATCGCACCGAAATCCCAGGCACTGCGCCGCGCGGG
This sequence comes from Rudaea sp., assembly GCF_057139185.1. Lineage (NCBI taxonomy): Bacteria > Pseudomonadati > Pseudomonadota > Gammaproteobacteria > Lysobacterales > Rhodanobacteraceae > Rudaea > Rudaea sp. The sequence goes on from NZ_DBNHDN010000034.1 coordinate 105,614, forward strand.
CAGGTCGCCGGTAAGCATGTAGAAACGCTGCTGCTGTTTCACTCCGGACAGGAACTCGGTCAGTTCCCAGGCGAGTTGCTTGTGCCGGGATGTGCGGAAGATGGCCAGGCTCGCGCCTCCCGCCGCACCGCCGCCCGGGCCGTGCGCGCCCGGCAGCGGCGCCGTGCTCCAGCTGCCCTGCAACTCGGCCGGAAGCCGACGCTTGAATTCGCCGATGTTCCACGGCCCGGTGATGTAGAAGGCGAAGTAGCCCTTGCCGAATTCGTCCCAGACGTTGGCGATCTGCGTGTTGCTCATCGACGGAGCCCAGTGTTCGCGGAACGCCTCGACGTAGAAATCGAGCGCGCGACGAAATCCCGCGCTTTCGAAATTGCCTCGCGTATCGCCATCGCGCAGCAGGGGATCACTCTGCTGAATGGCGAGATTGAGAAGGGGCTCGAACTCGTTGAGCGGCAGGAAGATCGCGTACCTGTCCGCGCCCTGGTTGCGTTTGATCGCGGCCATCGCGCGCCGCCATTCGTCCCCGTCGCGCGGCGCGTGATCGAAGCCGGCTGCGGCAAGCAGGTCCTTGCGGTAGAACAGCAGGCGCGTGTCGACGTACCACGACACGCCGTACAGCGCGCCGTCGATGACATTCGTGTCCCAGATGCCGGCGAAATAGTCCTCGCGACGCACGACCTCGGACTGGTCGACATACGCCTGCAACGGCTCGAGCGCGCCGAGCACGGCGAACTCCGGAATCCACGTATTGCCGAGCTGGCACAGGTCCGGCAGCGCGTCGCCCGCGAACGCGGTCAGCAGCTTCTCGTGCATCGCGGTCAGCGGCAGGTTCTGCACCACGACATGCACACCCGGATGCGTCTGCTCGAACTCGGTCAGCAGTTTGCCGACGGCTTCACCCTCGGGGCCGAACGCCCACAGCTTCAGCGTCGTCTCGTGCGATGCAGGCGCGCAGGCGCACAGGGCGAACACAGCCACCCATGCCGCGATCCGCAAGAACCCCGCCACCCCGCCTGACGCCACGACACCTCCCAAAAACGGCTTCGGCGCGTGCCGTGCCGCCCGCCTATTTTTTCTCTGCGGCCTCGCCGAGCCAGCCGCCGCGGAATCCCGCGCGCTTGAGTCCTTCGCGAATATACGGATTCTTGCGCATGGTTTTCCAGACGAGACCGCTGCGGTAGTTCTCGATCATCAGCAGGATCGGACCCTGGTCGATGCCGAGGTAGAACGTGTCGAACCAACCCTTGTCCGGCACGACACGGCCGGTGCGCAGCGGGCGATCGGTGAAGGTGAAGCTCGGATTGAACGCGTCGACGAAACCGTATTGCGTGTAGAGGTCGTCGCCGTACCGCTGCTTCATTTCCGCGATTGCCGGCACCACGATCTGCGGCGTGAACGCGATCGAGGCGGCCGCGGCGGTGGGCGCGATCGTGCCGTCATCGACCTGCGGGCTCAAACCCGCGCCGCGCAGACCAGTGTAGCCGTAGAACGGCTTCGGGTCGTTCTTGTAGCGATCGGGCTCGCCGTGCGGGGTGTGCCCGCGCGGGCCGTTGCTCGCGGTCAGTCCCCAGGTGTTGCCGTCGTAGTCCTTCCACTGCATCGGGTTGTGGATCGCGTACTCGCGCTGCGCGAGCGCGGCACGCTGGCTGTTGGTGAAATAGTCGATGCCCTTGCCGCGCATGTAGTCGTCCTGGATGCCGCGGAAATCGATCCACGATTGCGCGTACTGGTGCCAGAACGCGGGACTGCCGGCGAGATAGGTCTGCCCCTGGAATTCGCCCCAGAGCTTGTCGAAAGGCTGGGTGAAGCGCTTCCACGTCGCCGGGCTCAGCGCGTAGGTCGGCGAGCCGAGCGCGAGGATATACAAACCAAGCGCCTCGCTGAATCCGCGGTAGTAGTTGTAGTCGAAGCCGTTCTCGGGCGTCCATCCGCCCTGCACGAGCGGGTTGCCATCGCTGAACCATTTCCAGTCGACGCGACGGAAGATGTCGTCCGCAAGCTGGCGGATTTCCTTTTCGTCCTTCGTGTTCTTGTCGTAGTAGGACTGCGCGAACAGTACTCCGTAGAGCAGCCAGGTCGTATCCACCGACGACAACTCGACCCACGGCGCGTGTTCGAAGCGCTCGCCGCTGCGCATGTCGAGGAAATGGTAGAAGAAACCATGAGCGCCGCTCGCATCCTTGTCCTCGCTTTGCCTGGCGGTGGCGAAGAAACGCAGCGTCGCCAGCGTGCGCTTCACCGCCTCGTCACGCTTGATCCAGCCGCGCTCGGCGCCGATGCCATACGCGGTCAGGCCGAAACCGACCGCGGCGATCGAGGAGAAAAACGAGGGATCGTTCCCGTGTCCCGGCGCCCAGTGGTCGGGCACCTGGCCATTGTCCGGATTCGCGCTGGCGAGGAAAAAGTCGAAGGTGCGCTTCTCCACCTCGTCGAGCATCGCCTGCTGCTCTTTCGGCAGCGACTGGAACGAGGTGACCGGCGCACCGCCAACGGCCGGCGCGGCCGCTGGCGCTTTCGCGAACAGCGGGCCCGACACGCCCGCAGCGACCACCAGCAGGATGCTGAAAACGTTTACACGCAGACGATGAAACGGGTTGCTCAAACTCACGAAAGGCTACTCGATCGGAGAGGAAGGAAACGGCGCGACGAACGCATCATGCGCCCTCGCAATCTGCATCGCGGCGCAGGTGTGACATCACGGCGGCGCAATCGTTCCCGTCTCACGGCCGCGGCGCCTTGCAGTAGCGATCGATGAAAGCCTGATGCGGCGGCATCACTTCCACGCAATTGGCGATCACCTTCTTCACCCCGCCGACGAGTTCCTCCAGTTCCGCCTGCGGCATCTGGTCGACCATCGGATGCCAGCGCTCGGGCAGGATGCGCTGGCCGACCATCACCTCGACCCAGCTCGGCTGCGCGAACATTTCCTCGGCGTTGCGATAGAAGCGGCCGGAATCGCGGAACAGGCGGATGTTGTCGCTCAGTTCCTTCGGCAGCGACATCGTCCGGCAATAGTTCCAGAACGGCGTGTCATCGCGTTCGGTCGCGCAGAAATGCAGGATGATGAAATCGCGGATGCGCTCGATCTCGAACGCCGCCTGTGCGTTGTAGCGCTCGCGGATCACATCGCTGAAACCCTGGTCGGGAAACAGGTTGATGATGCGCGCGATCGCCGACTGAATCAGGAAGATGCTGGTCGATTCCAGCGGTTCGAGAAATCCGCTGGCGAGGCCGACCGCGACCACGTTCTTGTCCCAGCACTTCTTGCGCTGCCCCGGCGTGAAGCGCAACACGCGCGGATCGCCGAGCGCGCGGCCGTCGAGCCAGCCGAGCAGATTCGAGGCGGCCTCGTCGTCGCTGATGTACTTGTTCGAATACACGTAGCCGTTGCCGGTGCGATGCTGCAGCGGAATGCGCCAGGTCCAGCCCGCCTCGCGCGCGGTGCAGCGCACGAACGGCGTCGGCGGGCCGACGTTCTCGCACGGCGCGGCGACCGCGCTGTTGCACGGCAGCCAGTGCGACCAGTCCTCGTAGCCGGCCTTCAGCGTCTGCTCGATCAGCAGGCCGCGGAAACCCGAGCAATCCAGGAACAGGTCGCCGTCGATGCGCTCGCCGTTCTCCATCACCACCGCGTCTATGTAGCCGTCCTGCGGCCGCTGGATCACCTGGGTGACCTTGCCCTCGGTGCGGCGCACGCCGCGCTTCTCGGCGTAGTTGCGCAGGTATTTGGCGTAGAGGCCGGCGTCGAAATGATAGGCGTAGGCAATGTTCGCCAGCGGCGAATGCTCTTTCACGTCGCGCGCCGAGGTCATGAACTTGCCCTTCAGCGAGGCCGCGGCGTTGAGCGAATAGTCGTCCAGACCGCTCGCCTTGCCCTGCTTGTGCGCCTTGAGCCAGTACTGGTGGAACGGCAGCAGGCCGTGGTCGTGGCCGATCTGGCCGAAACCGTGGATGTACTTGTCACCGACGCGCGCCCAGTCGACGAACTCGATGCCGAGCTTGAACGTGCCCTGGGTCTGCTTGATGAATTCGGTTTCGTCGATCTCCAGCGTCTGGTTGTACAGCTTCAGATGCGGCACCGTCGCTTCGCCGACGCCGACCGTGCCGATCTCCTCGGACTCGATCAGGCGGATCGAATAGGCGTTGCCGAACACTTTCGCAAACGCCGCGGCGGCCATCCAGCCGGCGGTGCCGCCGCCGACGATGACGATGTTCTGGATGTTCCGGTCGGTCATTGCTGCCCTGTGTCCGATTTGATTCAAAGCGCTGTCGTCAGTCCGGCTCGCCCACGCCGAAGAAAACCGCGAGTGCGCGATCAAGTGCGCGCAGCGTCGCAGCATCGAGATTGCCGATACGGCGACCGACTTTCGCACGCAACAAAGTTTGCGTCTTGTCGATCATGATTTGCGAAGCCTTGCGCAAGCCGGTGCGTTCGCCTGCCTTGACCGAGATGCGCAGCAAGGGCACGTCGTCGCGTATCTCGCTGGTCAAGGGCATCACCGTGACGGACGGTATCGCGTCGAACGCGTCGGCCTGCACGATGACGGCCGGTCTCGGCTTGCCGTAGTCGCCGGACGCGGCCACGGTGACGATGTCGCCCCGTTTCATTTCCAACCCGAGCGATCGGCTACATCATCGATCCAACGCATGGCTTCGACTTCCTCCCTGGCCTTCGCCTCCCCGGCCAAGATACGGGACTGGCGCCGCGCTTCGGCCAGAAATTCACGCCGGCGCTTCTCGCGTGCGAAGTCGCGGATCAAACCCCGCAAGATCTCCCCCACGGGCTGGGAAGATTCGTTCGCCGCCTCCTCGAGCACCGACTTCAACTCGGAATCCAGGCGCAGCGTCAGGGTGTTGCCATGTACGGTGGGGCGAGCCATTTCATATTCCAATTTCGTAATACGAAATATACTACGTAGCGTAGTGTGTCATGTCAATTTCAATAACGGCTCCCCGAGACCTGATCAGCGACGACGCTCAGCCGGCGGTCGCGTGTCGTCGAGCTGGATCATGCGCATACGGTGCTCGAAACCGCTGGCGGATGCGCCGCCGCCGAGGTCAAGGGCGCGCGCTGGGTGAATGTGGTGCTGGGCAACGCCAAGCACGCCATCAGCGGCTGCTACCACGCCATCCGGCACGCCAAGTACGCGCGGCGCTATCTGGCCGAAGCTGCCTACCGCTTCAACCGCCGATTTCACCTCGCCGCGCTGCTGCCGCGACTGGCGCGCGCCATGGTGCTGTGCAAGCCTTGGCCAGAGCCGAAATTGCGCGCAGTCGACAACTTTCATGGCTGAGCGTCGTTGCTAACCAGGAAATCGTGTACCGCCGCTTGCGTGAACGAAGCGTAGCGTGCGCCCTGCGCGCGGCCTTTTTGCGTCGCGCGTTGAACGCACGCTACCCGGCTAGAACCGGAACCCCGCGGTCAGCTTGAATGTGCGCGGCACACCGGTAATGTTGCCGATACCGTTGTAGGCGACAGGGAACCGGTTGATCGCGCCGTTCGAGCCATAGCTCGTAATGTAATCTGAATAGTTCTTGTAATTGAATGCGTTGAGGATGTCGAATCGAAAGTACAGGCTCATCCCACGCGTAAGATCGAAGTTCTTCGTTGCCTGCAGGTCAATCTGACGGTAACCGAATATCTTGCCTCCAAACAGAAACGACTGTGCCAGCGCCGCATGCGGGTCACTTCCTGAATATCCGCCGCCGGGCGTTCCCGCAACGGGAAGGTTGTTCGCACCGTGCGGCCCTGTCAACGGATAGTCATAGTACGAATATCCGTTGTTTGGCGTCGGTGTGGCCAAAGTCACTTTGCCAGCAAAGGTGATGTCCCAAGGGCCATCGTAGCTGCCGGTTACGACGAGGCGGTGCTTGGCGGCCGCATTGGAGGTGATGAACGGGTACTGCTGGATGCTGGCTTGGTCGAACGAGTAGTGCTCGTTGATATCACGGTTCTGCGTGGCGTGCGTGTAGGTGTAGGCTATGCTCATGCCCCAGCCCGAATCCTTGGTGTAGGGTTTATCTGCGGACAACAGCAACTGCGTGTTGCGCGTTTCGATGCCGTTGTCCCATTTGATGAAGCCGCTCAGACCCGGGATCGGGTCACCCCAAGGTTGGCCGCCGTTCTTCCAAAACGAACCATCGGGGTAGCGGTTGCCCAACGTGACCGCCAAGCCGTCATAGCTGTTGATCCGCGCAATGGTAGCGCTGGTGTTCCAGTCGCCGACCTTGTTGCGCATGCCGATGCTGAACTGATCCGAGTACGGCACCTTGATGTTGTTGTTGAACATGTTGACTTCGCCACCAACGGTGCCGAGCGCCTGCAAATTCTTCGGATCAGCGTATTTCGGGTCCCAGGCTACGCAGGTTGGTCCCGGCGAACAGGAGTGGTACTGATTAGGGAACGTGATGTCCTGCTCGGCCAGTGCGAGCTTGGTGCGCTCAAGCTGGAGATAGTCGAACAGGTTGCGGTCGTAGGCGCGACCAACGCCGCCGATGATGACATGCTCTTCGTCACCGTTCAGGTCGTACGAAAAGCCTAGGCGCGGCTGCCACTGGTTCTTCTTCGGGCTGCGATTATGGCCGGTGCTGATGTAGTCCTTGACGTTGATACCCCCCAATGCCAAGGCTTGTGCATAGGTCTGACCAGTAGGCGCCGAAGGGTCAGGGTTGGGGCTGTTGAATGCGTCGATGATGTATTGCGGAGTAACCCATTTTTCGAACGATGGCGTCTCCTCGTAGTCCCAGCGGATGCCGAGGTTCAGTGTCAGATGATCGTTGACCGCCCAGTCGTCCTGAATGTAGGTGCCGAATTGCTTGTTGTTCGACTTCGCGACGAGGTCCTGCCCCGGGGTAACCTTGGCTACGGTTGCCTTGTAAGGTGTTGTGAGCGTGCCGTTCGGCGTCACGTCGTAGTAGTAAATCGTATTCGTGGCCGATGCATCCTGAGCGGTGAGGTCCACACTCTTGAACTTCACGCCCATCTTGATGACGTGATCACCATTCCATTGGAAGTTGCTGAAAGTTAGATCGTCCTGAATCGCCGGACCCTTCTGATTCTTGTTCTGGAATGCGCGCGGATCGGCGCTACCCGTGTTGACGATCGTGTTGTTGTTGGTCAGCAACGCCCACGTGTAGTTGGCGCCGTTGCCGATGGTCACGGGCGACGGATTGTCCCGGGTCTTCTCATAAGTTATCAGCAGTTCGTTGGTCCACGCGTCCGCACTGTGTTGCCAGTTGGCCATGAAGCGGTTGTCGTCGTTGATCGCGTTTGTGCCCGCGGACGGCGCGGTCTGGCCACCGTTGTCGACAGCGGTCTCTTTGCGAATCTTGGTGCTGACCTCCAACCGATCGCGATCGGAGAATTCCCAATCGATCTTGCCGAAATACAGGTCCTCGCTGAACGGCTTGCTCGAAGGTCCGAATTCCTTCTGCACCGACGCCGGAAGCAGACTGACGAGGTTGACGCCATCCACCGAGAGTCCTGGGAAGACCGTAGTCGGAGTGGAGAACGTTTTGTTCTCGTAGGTGAAGAAGAAGTGCATTTGATCTTGGATAATCGGACCGCCGACAGCGAAACCGTATTCCTCCTCTTTCGAATTCGTCTTGGTGCCTGCGGCCTTTTCCGCAGGAGTCGAGTCGCGTAAGCCGTCATCGGTATGCGTGCCGAAGATCTCGCCGTGAAACTCGTTCGTACCCGACTTGGTCTGGGCAGTCACGGCCGCGCTGGAAATCTGGTCGTACTCGGCTTTGTAGTTCGAAGTAATGACCTTGTATTCGCCGATCGCCAGCTGCGGGAACGGGTTACCCTGGCTAGCGTTCTGACCGGTGATGCCACCGCCATGCACATAGTTCTTCTGGCCGACGCCATCGATGTAGACGTTAATCGAATTGGAGTTTTGGGCGCCCCCGCGCAACGATGTGTTTCCGTTCGAGTCGACCTGAAACACCATGCCGGGCACAGTATCGGCGAACTCGAGGAAGTTGCGCGTGATCTGCGGAATCGTGTTGATCTGGTGCAGCGAGACGGTATTGCCGATTTCCGAGGTCTTGACCTCGGCCAACGCGGTGCCGGTGACGGTGATGCCCTCCAGTGTTGCGGCTCCTGCCGCAACTGGTGCGGCGGCGGTGAAGTCCAGCGTGGCGGTCGAAGCCACGCTCAGCGTCACCGTCTTCTCCGTACCGGGGCCCGCGTCAACCTGATACGTACCCGGAGGCAATCCTACCAGCGCGTAGCTGCCGTCCGCGGCGCTTAAGGTGACCCGGCGGGCGCCCGAAGCGATGTTTTTTGCGGTGATCTGCATGTTCGGCGCGGCCTTGCCGCGCAAGTTGGCATCCGAAGACTGCGCCCAGCTCATCGCCGGCATCGCCACCGTGGCGACGACTGCGGCGCGAATCAACGAAGCGAGGATCTTTTTCTTGAAGGGCAGTGGCTTTCTCATGTGTTCTCCTCCCAAGGATGTGTAGCGGTACGTGTTTGTTGGTATGTGCTGCTCGTGTTTGCCGGTTTCGTGTTCAAACTGGTTTCGTCGGCCTCCCGTCATCTCTGCTGCTCGCGCGCACGACGACGTCGCAGGCCAGCGTCTGCGCGGCATTGCGTGCCCGGCCAGGTTTCTCGATGGCCGTGGCGACGCTTTCCAGCGCGCTGCGGCCGAGGTCGGCAATGCGCACGCGCACGGTGGTGAGTGCGGGCGTGATGTAGCGTGCGATAGGGATGTCGTCGAAGCCGGCCAGCGCAACGTCCTGCGGCACGCGCAATCCTGCTTCGGCAAAGGCGCGCAGGCAGCCGACCGCCATCATGTCGTTTGCGGCGAATACGGCACGCACCGGCTTGCTGTCCTTCGCCAGCACGCGGCCGGCGTGGTAGCCGGATTCTTCGCTGAAATCGCCGGCGACGATCTTCGCCGTCGCCTTTGGCGCGAACGCCGCCATCGCCTCGCGGTAGCCGCGCTCGCGCTGCTGCGCGTCGAAGTTGTCGTCGGGACCGCCGATGAAGGCAACGCCGGCATGGCCTGCGTCGAGCAGATGCCGGGTCATCGCATGCGCGCCGCCGTAGTTGTCGATGTTGAGCACGTCGAACTGGGTGCTCTTCAGGGCGGAATTGAGCAGCACCGCCGGCGTCGATTCGGGCAGGTTCGCGCGCAGGAACTCGGCGTCGACATGCGGCGACAGGATCAGCATGCCGTCGACGCGGCCCTGCATCGCGCGCAGCGCGGCAGCGGCCTCGTCGGCGTCGCCATGCGAGGAGGAGACGAGCAGATGCAATCCCTTCGCGCGCGCGGCGAGATCGATGCCGCGGATCAGTTCGGAGAAGAATTCGCCGTAGAGGTCGGGCAGCAGCGCGCCGATGGTCTGCGTGCGCTTGGTGATCAGGCTGCGCGCTGCGCTGTGCGGCACGTAGCGCAGGCGCGCGGCGATGCTGGCGATGCGCTGGCGCGTCTCGTCGGTGACCGCAGGCGAGCCGTTGAGGGCGCGCGACACCGAAGCCACGGAAACCCGTGCCTCGCGTGCGACATCCCGAATGGTTACCGCCATGCCTTCACGCCCTCCCTCGCAGTGCATACGATCATGATGCGTGATGCCTACCCACTTTTTACAAACGTTTACACGACCTCGCCGGTGAAATGTAAACGTTTTCATCCGGGTTTGCAAAAGCGCCGCAACAAAGCGATGCCGATCGCGGCGGCATTCGGAACGGGCACAAGACGATCGGCCGCCACCACGTGCTGGTGTCGGCGCCAGCGGATCAAGGCCGCCGCAGCCGCCGGCTGTCTGTGGCGACGACGCCCCTATTTCAGGAAGTCGTGGAATTTCTTGCGGAACTTGGCCACCTTCGGCGCCACGACGAGCTGGCAGTACGGCTGCTCGCCGTGCAGCTTGAAGTATTCCTGGTGGTAGTTCTCGGCTTTGTAGAACACGGTGAACGGCTTGACCTCGGTGACGATCGTGCCGCTCCACTCGTGGCTGGCAGCGGTCTCCTTGATCGCCCTGTCGATCGCCGCCTTCTGCGCTTCGTTGCGGTAGAACGCGATCGAGCGGTACTGCGTGCCGACGTCGTTGCCCTGGCGGTTGAGCGTGGTCGGATCGTGGATCGTGAAATACGCACGCAGGATCGTTTCCAGCGTCACCACGTTCGGATCGAACGTGATCTGCACGACTTCTGCGTGGCCCGTGTTGCCGTCGGACACCTGCGCGTAGGTCGGATTGGCGAGATGGCCGCCGGCATAGCCGGATTCGACTTTCGTGACGCCTTTCAGCTCGGTGAACACGGCCTCCAGACACCAGAAACAGCCACCGCCGAGCGTGATCGTGTCACCGCCGGCAGCTGCGGCGGGCGGCGGCGCGGCCGCGGCGAATGTCGTCGTCATGAGAATTCCCAGAAGAATGAGGAGTCGGCGCAGCATGATGCGTCTCGAGTGGGTGATGCCCAAGTAGACGCGCAGGGCAGGCGAAACCTTACGCCCGGCGCGACGGACGCTCGGGGCGCAAACTCCCTGGGCGCTCAAGCAACCTCATGAACTAGTCGCTGCCTGTAAGCCGCCAGGCAGCGGCGATCGGTTTGCCTCACACCCGCGGTGCATGCTCCACGGCTCAGCCGCACTTCGAGTAGCCGCAGTTGAGGCAGGTCTGGCAGCCGTCCATGAGAATCATGGCGGCGGTGTTGCACTTGCCGCACATCGTCGCGCCGGGCGGAAAGCCGCTGGCGGGAGGTTCGGCGAACCCGGCGGCGTCGCGCCGGCTTGCCGATTCGCCACCGGCACCGGCCAGATCCGCGCTCAGATCCTGCGCCGCGGGCTTCGCCTCGGCCTTGCGTTCCACGTCTACGTCAGGCTTTTTTTTTGCGTCCTTGCCGGCTGCGCGCGCCTCGTACGCGGCGCGCTTCTCGGCGATCAGGCGCCGTTGTTCGGGATCGAGTTCGGGATCGTGCAGCAGGCCGATCATCTTCAGGTGCTGCTCGACGATCGCGCCGAGTTCGGCCACGATCGAAGGCATGTAGACGCCACCGGCCTTGAAGTAGCCGCCGCGCGGATCGAACACGGCGCGAAGCTCCTCGACGAGGAAGGTCACGTCGCCACCCTTGCGGAACACCGCCGACATGATGCGGGTCAGCGCGACGATCCACTGGAAGTGGTCCATGTTCTTCGAATTGATGAAGATCTCGAACGGCCTGCGCAACTCGTGCTCGGTGTCCTGGTTGAGCACGATGTCGTTGATCGTCACGTACAGCGCGTGCTCGAACAACGGCGATTTGATCTTGTAGGTCGCGCCGATCAGCGTGTCCGGACGCTCGACCTTCTCGTGCATCTGGATCACTTCGGCCTTCGGCGGCACCTCGATCGCGTCGCGCGGATCCGGGCCGACCGTGGGGATGGTGCCGTCGCCGGTCTTGCCGACGCTGTAGCCTTTTATTTTTTTCGAGATCTTGATTGCCATGCTTCTTTCTCTACACCGTGCACCAAAAAATCAAAAGAGTCACCACGAAGCCACTAAGATCACGAAGAAAAGCCAAAAAAACATTCCGTGGCTTTTCTTCCTGGTTCTTCCTTCGTGCACTTCGTGTCTTCGTGGCAGCGCTTTGTTCAGCCCTTACTTCTTCTTCGCGGCTTTCTTCGCCTTGGCGGCGGTTTCCGCCTTGGACTTGCGCTTCATGTCCATGGCGTGGGCACGCTTGTAGGTCTGGATATCCTTGAAATGGCCCTTGGCGTCGCGTACCGCGTAGAGCTTCTTGCCTTTGCTCGAATACAGGGTCGTGCGATGGGCCTTCTTTTTCGCGACTTTCTTCGTCGCTTTCCTGGCGACCTTCTTTGCGGCTTTCTTCGGTGCCGCCTTTTTCGCGACTTTCTTTACCGCTTTCTTCGGCGCCACTTTCTTCGCTGCCTTCTTGGCAGCCTTTTTCGGCGCGGCTTTCTTCGCGGCTTTCTTCGCGACCTTCTTCGCCACCGCCTTGACCGTCTTCACCGCCGCCGCCGCCTTTTTCGCGACGACCTTCTTCACCGCCGCCGCTCTCTTCGCCACCGCGACCTTGGCTGCCGCAGCGGTATTGCCCGCAGCGGTGGCGGTATTGACTACCGCAGTTCTCACCTCGGCCACCACTGCGCCGGTGCGCTCGACCGCGGCCTGACCGACTTCCTGCGCTTTCTCTACGACGGCTTCGACCGCATTGCTCGCGGCTTCGCCTATGGACTCGACGCTCTGCATAAATCCCTCCGGTTAGGTAAGCACTAGACCCAAGATTTCCACCGCTACAACGCCGAACGATGGGATGCGATTCGGTTGTGCGAATTTACCCGTTGCACGGCGCGGCGCAAGTGCTTTTTGAAGACCGCGAGGGATGAAGGGCGAGGCCGCTCGCTGCGCTCGCCGTGAGGAAGGAGCACGCTTTGCTTTCCCTTCCTCCCGACAACGCGCCACAGTCGCGGCCCGGACCCCTCACCCGGCCCTCAAAACTTGCCGTAGTAGCCCTCTTTCAGTGCATCGAACAGGTTGGCGGCGGTATGCGTCTCACCGTCGTATTCGATTTCCTCGTTGCCCTTCACCTCGACGATGCTGCCGTCATCGAGCTCGAAGCGATAGAGCGTGTTTTCCAGATCCGACTCCTTGACCAGCACGCCCTGGAACGCGGCCGGGTTGAAGCGGAACGTGGTGCATCCCTTGAGGCCCTGCTTGTGCGCGTAGCGGTAGATGTCCTTGAAATCCTCGTAGGGATAGTCGGTCGGCACGTTCGCGGTCTTCGAGATCGACGAGTCGACCCAACGCTGCGCCGCGGCCTGGATGTCGACATGCTCGGTCGGCGTCACCTGATCCGCGGCGATGAAGTAGTCCGGCAACCTGGCGTCGACGTCGTCGCTGAACGGCATCGCCCTGGCATTGATCAGTTCGCGGTAGGCGAGCAGTTCGTAACTGTAGACCTCGACCTTTTCCTTGGTTTTCTTGCCTTCGCGGATCACGTTGCGGCTGTAGTGGTGGGCGAAGCTCGGCTCGATGCCGTTCGAGGCGTTGTTCGCGAGCGACAGCGAGATCGTTCCGGTCGGCGCGATCGAGGAATGATGGGTGAAGCGCGCGCCGACCTCGGCCAGTTCGTCGACCAGTTCCGGAGCGATCTCCGCCACGCGCTGCATGTAGCGGCTGTACTTGGCGTGCAACACGCGGCCTGCGACCTTGTCGCCGGCCTGGTAGCCGTCGCGCGCCATCTCGGGACGCTGACGCAGCATCTTCGCCGTCACCTCGAATTCGCGCGTCATGATCGGCGCCGGGCCCTTTTCCCTCGCCAGCGACGCGGCGACTTCCCAGCCGGCGATCGCCATGTCGCGCGCGATCTGCTCGGTGAATTCGCACGACTCCCTCGAGCCGTACTTCATCTTCAGCATCGTGATCGTCGAGCCCAGACCGAGGAAACCCATGCCGTGGCGGCGCTTGGACAGGATTTCCTCGCGCTGCTGCGCCAGCGGCAGGCCGTTGATCTCGACGACGTTGTCGAGCATGCGCGTGAACACGCGCACGACTTCCTTGTACTCGTCCCAGTCGAAGCGCGCCTTCGGCCCGAACGGATCGCGCACGAACGTCGTCAGATTCACCGAGCCGAGCAGGCAGGAGCCATACGGCGGCAGCGGCTGCTCGCCGCAGGGATTGGTCGCGCGGATGTTCTCGCACCACCAGTTGTTGTTCATCTCGTTGACGCGGTCGATGAGGATGAATCCGGGCTCGGCGTAGTCGTACGTCGAGCTCATGATCATGTCCCACAGGTGCTTGGCATGAACGTGGCCATAAACCTTGCAGGCGACCATGCCGTCTTCGCGCGTCACGTAGTTCTTGTGCGTGGGCCAATCGCGCCAGACCACGCTATTGCCGTCGTCCAGGTCGTTTTCGTCGCGTTCCTTGATGTTGATCGGGAACACCAGCGGCCAGTCGGCATCGTTCTCGACCG